>JAPTWR010000096.1:0-36081 GCA_028065135.1 Acidithiobacillus sp. | reverse complement strand
GGCGACTTCACCCCACCTCTGCCAGACAGGGTCTGATGATCGGGATACCAAGACAAGCGGCCCCAGCTTCCAGCAAGTTCCCTATCCTCAAGATAAAGCTTATACTTCCATCAAATTTTCTGTTAACCCAACGTAGGGCGTCCTTTCAACCCTTCGGAGATGGTGACGACGCCACCACTCTCAAGAATGAATTCACGGCAGGGGATCATGATCTTCCGACAATTTTTTGACCCAAAAACCAAAAGGCTGAGCTACCTCTTCGCTGACCCGGCAACACGCATAGCGGCTGTGGTCGATCCCATGCTCGCCACCGTTGATAGCATGCTGGAAACGATAGCAGGCCTAGATCTATCGCTTCAGTACATTTTGGTAACCTGCATCCATCTGGACCATGATCACGCCGCGTTGGCCTTAAAAGCCGTTACCGATGGGCGCGTGGTTCTGCATGAGCGGGCACCCGGTGTCCATTCCGACTTGCGGGCCAGGCATGGTGACATCCTGTATTTGGGTGAGGAAACCGTAAAAGTTATCCATACGCCTGGGCAAAGCCCCTGTGCAGTGACCTATCAGTGGCGGGATCGCCTCTTCACGGGTGAAACACTGCTCGCCGGTGGTGTAGGCGTCTGCGCGCCACGGGATACCCACGTCACCCAGCTATACCAGAGCATCACTTCACGCTTACTCATTCTCCCCGAAGAATATCTGATCTATCCAGGCCGAGAATTCAAAGGCCGACGCATGAGCAATGTGGAAGAAATACGACGCTGCTGCCACTGGTTTTATACCGGTCGCCGCGTGGGCGCCTTTGCGCGCGCTTGCCAGCGCATGCTGCCCAACTGGTCCCTGGATTCGAACGAAGAAACGGCTATAAGCGGGACTGAAAACGATGTACTTGCCTAATTCAGCAAAGAATAGCCACATGGCCTCCCGCGCTTGCCCGATGCTACACCATGCCACGTCCATATGGGTACGGGCTGGATTGGACTCACCCACTTCTAGTTATAGAAGGTCCAGAAAGCATGAGAACGCTTATTGTCTGACAAAAAAACCTTGTATTTATGGTGCGTTAAAATAACTGATATGCGATATTCTAAATTAGAGAAAGCCCCCTATAATAGGCAGAAACTCGACTCTTTCATGCCAGTACATCTACTAATTATACATCTGCACTGAAGTAATCAACTCGCAAGACCGGAGGGATGCCATGAATTTCTATGAAAGGCCGCTGACCAAAGCGGAAATAGAAAGAAAAAAGAACATGATCATATTGGCACTTCTAATCTATTCTATTTTTGCAGCCGCCATATCGGCGGCAAGCATTTACTTGATATGGGGATCGTTCCATCCGCACGTTTTGTCCATAGCGGTATCCCTTATCATATGGATGACGCTGGAAGCCCCTTGGGTGGTCTTCTCCAAGGACGGCCATGATCAATACAAGCCCATTCCACCAAACAAACTCGGAGAAATGGCCGCATTTCTGGAACGGCATCCAGAGCTTTCCGATTATCGAACGAAAGTGCTGGCTGAACCGCGTCCATTTATCGGGCTGGAACTCAAAATGATCTCATCCTATGAAAACCACCTGAAGCACCAGGAGCATGGAGAAAGACTGTATGGGAAAGACTGGCCAGAAGAATAACGGGATGAGTGTCTCGCCATGAAGGCCAGCGGCGACAAGCGCAGGGGGCGTACCCGTACCTGCCCCCCCCCGAATGACCGAACATCCTGCAATCGGAACGACCACGCCATAAAAACGCATTGTTTATGTCAAGGATGCCGCCTCAAGCGCAATTGGATCCTACCAACCTACGCTCCGCAATCCCCAAAAAGCGTCCTCGCACATCACAATATAACTACACCTGTTGATATTGTTATTGCCGGATTTTTTTGAAAAATTAGGCTTTTTCTGTCAGAAAGCAGCCTCGTCAGAAGCATTATTTATGCATTAATTTTCTATTATTAACTAATATATTGGCAGAACAAACCCCAGGATTAGACGGAAGTGGCGGCATCACGCCGCTACGCTACTGTGCCAACCTTCCTCACCTTTGAAGAACACAATTTGCGCTTTATTTCTAGCAATCGCGACCATAACGAACATTGGGGGTTGACCATAATCAATTTCTATAGTCTTATTAAGATGAACACGATGAGAAGTGAATGGGTATAAGATGATAAGTACATGCTAACGCGGGGGTGGAGACAGATGGTCCGACTTAGCTACATGAAAGGACTTGGCGCAATAAGGGCAGTCGTACCTATCGTGCTTTTCAGTACGGGCACGATATTTTTTGCCATGACCGAGTGTGCGGCGGCAACAGTGCATGACAATAAGCTAGCAGCAGCTACCGCTTCTTCTACAACAGTCGTTACAGCCGCGGCACATTCTGCAGCAAGCGCACAAACAACGGCGGATACCCAAACTGGGAATATTCCGCAATCAGTGAGCAGCACTTGTATGGCATGTCATGGAATGACTGGAATATCTCCACAAGGAGCGATGTTTCCAGACTTGGCGGGGCAATGGGCTCCTTATCTAGTCAAACAGCTGGATAACTTTCGGAGTCACACGCGCGCGGATCCTATGGCAAAGGCAATCATGTGGGGCATGGCTGCTTCATTAACTCCGGCACAGGTGCAGCACGTGGCCGACTACTATTCCAAGCAGGTTCCGGCAAAAGGTAAGATGATCAACCCAAAATTGGCGGCAGCGGGTAAGAAAATATTTGAGGGCGGTATTTCCACTACGCATGTGCCAGCGTGCATGGCATGCCATGGTCCAACCGGCCTGGGTGATCCACCGCTCTTTCCTCGCTTGGCGGGGCAAAGACAAGCCTATGTAGTGTTACAACTGAACTATTTCAAAAAAGGTCTCAGGACCAATGACCCGCACGCTATAATGCGTTATGTCGCATCACGGTTGTCCGAAGCACAGATTACCGAGTTAGCTAGTTATGTGCGCAGCTTGCCAGGGGACAGCAATGAATAATTACGTGCCCGCCGACAACTTACTAAGCGGTCGAGTAATTGTTGTCACAGGTGCCGGTGAAGGAATTGGGCGCTGTGCCGCGATGGAATTTGCCCGCTTGGGTGCCGAGGTCGTTTTATTAGGCCGAACGCAACGAAAACTGGAAGCGGTATATGACGAGATTATCGATTCAGGATATAAGCAGGCAGTTATACACCCTATGAATTTGCTCACTGCGAAAGCGAGTGATTACATAGATTTTGCGCAACGCCTAAAAGAGAATTTAGGCAGACTAGATGGCATTCTGCATAATGCAGCGGAGCTCGATATACTAACTCCAATCCAATATTATGATGAGGAGTTATGGGAGAGCACTATGAGAGTAAATACAACTGCCCCATTCTTGTTGACGCAAGCTTGCTTGCCGATGCTGCTGGAGTCAGATGATGGCTCAATAGTGTTTATAACGGACGACTGTGCTCGCGAAGCCAAAGGCTATTGGGGTGCTTACGCCGTTAGTAAAGCGGCAACGGAACATCTCGCCCTTACGCTCGCCATCGAATTGCAGAAGACCAATGTTCGAGTGAATGTGATAAATCCTGGGCCCTGCCGCACAGGGATGCGAGTGAGGACACACCCCGGAGCATCAATAATGTCAGTCCCACCACCAAAGGCCATAATGCCAGTCTATAATTATTTGATGGGACCTGATAGCAAGGGAGTACGCGGTCAAATAATGGATGCTAGAGAATGGTTAGACGCGGAGCACGATGATAGTAGGAAGGTTGCTCTGGTACAATAAGGCGATCTATATGGATGCGGACAATGCCAGCCGCAACAGAATAGGCATACTCTAGTAATTACGATGTGGATCTTGGGGCATGAGCGAGGTTATAGAAATGACAACGGTTACAGATGCGGAACATGATCATAAGAATATTACCCGTCGGAGATTTTTGACGGCGGCGACATCTGCTGTCGGAGTGGTGGTAGGTGGGATGGCTGTTGTGCCGCTAATTGAATCAATGGAACCAACAGCGGCAGCATTGGCGGCGTCGTCAACCACGGTAGATCTAAGCCCCATTGAACCTGGTATGCAGGTTACGGTTCCGTGGCAGAAAAAACCGGTGATAATAATAAATCGGACTCCGGAGATGTTGGCTTCATTAAAAGAGACGATGGATAAAGGGATTTTAAAAGATCCGCTATGCAAAGTACCGCAGCAACCCCCCTACTGTACCAATATGTATCGCTCCAGGATTCCTGAATGGTATGTCGGGATACGCATTTGTAATCATTTATGCTGCATCCCCCATTATAGGCCAAAGAAAGGTAGCGTTGCGCCGTGGTGGCTCGGAGGGTTTCACTGCCCATGCCACGGTTCCATGTACGATCTGTCTTGCCGGGTAATACAAGGTTCCCCTGCCCCGCATAATATGGCTGTGCCGGAGTATGAAATCTCCACTGAAAAGATGAGCACCACGATTACCCATATGTATCCAAAAGCTCACTTGTGTTGACTGGCTGATAATTGAGGGGTAGTTCCTATGAGTAGATTCTCAGTATGGGTTAATCAAAGACTTCCTTTAGACGAGACTGTAAAAGAACATCTAACGGAGTATTTCGCACCAAAGAACTTTAACATTCTTTATTATGCAGGATCCCTGCTCCTGCTGATGATCGTAATGCAGCTAATCAGCGGCTTCTTTTTGATGGCCCATTACGATCCCACATCCCAGGGTGCCTTCGCTTCCGTGCAAGGTATTATGTATGACACCAACTGGGGTTGGCTGATACGCTATATGCATGTGGATGGTGTATCCCTTATATTTATATTGCTTTATGCCCACATGTTTCGTGGACTTTTGTACGGATCGCATCGCACCCCACGAGAATTGGTGTGGATTATCGGGTATGTTATTTATTTGTTAATGATGGCCGAGGCGTTTGTCGGGTATGTACTGCCATTCGGAAACCTGTCTTACTGGGCCGGAGAGGTGATCACCTCGATCATACATGCGGTGCCGATAGTCGGCCCCTCCCTCACCACGCTGGCACGCGGTGGTCCAGGCGTTGGCACTGCAACATTGCAGCGTTTTCTGGCGCTGCATGTTGTTCTGTTCTTTCTTATCATTCTCGCAGCCATCGTGATGCATATTGTAGCCTTGCATAAAGTGGGCTCAAACAATCCTGACGGCATTGAAATAAAGAAACACAAGGGGGCAGATGGGAAACCATTGGATGGCATACCATTTCATCCATATTATACGGTGAAAGATTTATTTGGGGTGGGCGTTTTCCTGACCATATTTGTCACGATTATATTCTATGCGCCGACAATGCATGGCATCTTTATGGAGCGGACAACATTCCTTGCCGCGAATCCGATGGTCAGCTTGCCAGATGTGACCCCTCCATGGTACCTGTCGCCTTATTATGCAATGCTCCGGGCGGTACCCAACAAGTATTATGGAATTACGATAATGATTACCTCGGTATTGCTGCCTTTCCTGCTGCCTTGGCTTGATCGCAATCCCGTGCGGTCTAGTAGATATCGTCCGGTATACAAGACCATGCTTATTGTTGCCGGAATCTCCTTCATTACTTTGGCGTGGGTAGGTGAACAGCCGCCGCTACCTAAATTCTTCTTGATAGAACGGGTGGCAACAGCTTTATACCTCGGATTTTATATATTGCTGCCTATCATTAGCACGATAGAACCGACGCGGCCCGTACCGGAGAGGGTAACAGGATGAGCAAGTACAGATATTTATGTTTCTTGTTTGTGTCAATGTTGGTGCCCACTCTGGCTTTTGGTGCGGGTGAAACGGTGCATTGGATGACGCCTCATTACACATTCAATAGAACCACCGTCATAGCCGGGGCCAGGTACTTTGCGGCCCATTGTATGGCTTGCCACTCTGTCAGTTCGTTGCGCTATGAATACCTCACTGCAGATCTCGGTATGTCGAAAAGTGAGGTGATGAAGGACATAATGCTGCCGAGTGGCGCCGCATTTAAGGGGACAATAAATTCTCCGATGCCCTCTGACATGGCAGCCAAATGGTTGGGGAAACCGCCCCCAGACCTGAGTCACATGGACAGATATTTGGGATCGAAGTTTATTTATACGTATCTACTGTCATTTTATTGGGATCCTGCCCGTCCATCGGGTTGGAATAACTACGTTTTCCCAATGGTTGCCATGCCTAATATATTGGCCCCATGGGGGGGTACCGTAGGACCCAAAGGCCAGGTCATTTATCCTGGGAAGTTGTCTCCTGCGGAATACCATAAGAATGTTGCTGATGTCGTCGCATTTCTTCGGTATGCCTCGGATCCGTCATATTTCAAGAGAATGGCTCTTGGTCCGTATGTTATTGGCATTTTATTGCTATTCACAATCCTCGCCTACCTTCTTAAGACGGCATATTGGTTGGACTTAAAGAAAAAGGGTAGACATGTCGATAGCAGAGTGAAAAGGAGTTAAAGCTACAATACCCCCAGGCAGTTTGAAAAGAACGCTCATCCTGCCCGGGGAACACAACAACCCACAACCATTATTTCCCCTAGCCACACGCTTCGGCAAACAGCGCGGAAGCATTGTGTTCATCAGCAAAGATTTTTGAGTTGGATCAAACAAGCTCGTCATCCCCTGTCGACCAAAAAACTCTCTGCCGGCATTCCGCCACTATTTTAATGTATCGACATTGGAAGACGCGTTGGTAGTAGAGCAGGCATATTTCGCTTTTATTAAACAAAAAGGCGCGGTTAGTACGGACAACCGAATCAATCCCTTCATCTACAAAGAGGTGTGATGTGATGAAAACCAACCAAAATCATAATATTCAGGCTACGCCATCAGCCTGGGCCGTGCAGATAATGGGTATCGCCCTTACCCTTGGGAATCTTATACTTTATGCCATGCCCATTTTGATACTGTCTATCGCCGTAGGCCATTGGTTTCCAACAAACTACCTGCTGGAATTTATTGCGATTTTTGCCGGGCAGATCATTGGTATTCTCCTGGTTATCCGCCTGGAGCGTTACCGTATCCGCACAGCCGCACAGCAAGCTTACTGACAAGCCATTTTTCGGACAAAACGCGTATGCTCGAGTTTGGCCGCTTTCCCTCTCGGTCAGGGTATCAGAACGAAATCCCAGAGGGGGAGAAGCCTCCGCAAGGGTGGGGATCTACGGACAGCGGACCTATCAACGATGGACGCAGGCCAGAAACAACGACTGGCTGGCTGTGAATCAGTTCACCTTCATTGAAGGACAAAACAACCGCCGTCCCGACATCGCGGTTTTCATCGACGGCCTGCCACTGGCGGTGATCGAACTGAGGAATGCGGCAGACGAGGGCGCCACCATCTGGTCGGCCTTCAATCAACCGCAGACCTACAAGCAGCGGGGCAGTTCGTTCGCGGCCAGCCAGGAGCGGTTCAAGGTCTGGCGCACCATCGAGAAAAAGCATGACTTCCCACCGGATTCGCAGGAAGAGGCGACCCAAACCGTGCTGGCTCAGGCGGAGTTGCCGTCGGCGATCTGGGCGGCGGCATGAGGTTTCGTTGGACCAGCACCAAGAGTGGACTGGGCAAGGGGGACGTTCGCCTTAACGTCAGCAGCAGCGAACTCTGGGGCCATGCCGTAGCCAACATCACGCCGTCGGCCATGCCGACCGTCACGATTTCTCTGGTAGCCATACACGGCGGATCTTTTACCTGGCTGGCCTATGCCCTCATCGGCGTGCTGATGACCCTGGTGGCCGTGCAAGTGGGTGTTCTGGCTCGGCACTTCCCTTCCCCCGGCTCGCTGTTTTTTTATCTGAGCAAGGCCCTGCATCCGATTTCCGGCATGATCGCGGGCTTCACCATGATGGCCGGATATTTTGGCGCTTTGGCGGCGGCCCCTCTGCTGGGCGGGCTTTTTGTCGAGCAGGCTTTGCGGTTTTTTGCACCGGTTTCCGGGATGGGCTGGATTGCGGGGATTGCGGTGCTCTATCTGCTGGTGGCGTGGCGACTGGCGCTGCGCGGCATCGAAATTTCCGCGCGCTGGGGGCTCTGGGTAGAGATTTTCTCCATCCTCTGCATTGTGTTGATTGCGGCGGTGACGCTCTGGCATTTCGGCTGGCATGATCCGGCCCAATGGAATTTCCGGCGCTTACACACGGCACCACTCGCGCAGGCGTTGGTTCTCTCGTTGCTGGCTTACGGCGGCTTTGAAACCGCGGGTAATCTGGCCGGTGAAACCAGCGCGGCACGCACCGCCATCCCGCGCGTCATGCTGTTTTCCGTGCTGATGGTCGGTGGTTTTTTCGTCGCCATGGCCTATGTGGAGGTACTGGCCTTTGCCCACATCCCTACCCCTCTGGGCGACAGTGCGGCCCCGCTCAACGCCATCGCCGAAGCCATCGGGTATCCGTGGCTCGGCATTTTCTCCGATCTCGCCATGGCGACAGCGGCATTTTCCGCCACCATCGCTACCCTCAACAGTATATCGCGGATCCTCTACAGCATGGCCGGACACGGGGTCATCCCGCGTTTCTTCCATCACCGGGACGCAGGTTACGGCACTCCGGCGCGGGCGTTGCGGGTGCTCGCCATCATTGTGCTCCTGAGCGTGGCGGTGGTCGCTTTGTGGAGAATTCCCATATTATCGGTGGTCGGCACCTTTGGCACCTTTACCGGGCTGGCCTTTCTGCTGATATATGGACTGGCCAACATCGCCACGCCCTGGTTTTTATTCCGCCAGCGTCATGCCCGGCGCTGGATCAGCCTGATCATCGCCGGCATCAGCCTGCCGCTCCTGATCAAAGTAATGGCAGTCAGCCTCTGGCCCTTGCCCGCCGGAGGAGAAGGCGCGGCCACCCTGCTTTTTATCGCGCTGGTGATGGTTATTTTTTTCTGGGGACTTTACTGGGCGGCGTTTCGGCCGGAGCGTTTGCGGCATATCCTTGTTGCCGTGGATGAACCATAAGCCTGACCACGCCGGTTACCCATCCCGAAATCTGGGGGTCTCCCGGCGCCCGCTAGGCAACATACCGACCACATGGTATCTTATTCAGGCAATCGTCCAGCCAGTCCGCACCGGCAAACTGACAACGCATAAGGAGCACGCAAATGTCCAAAACCAGCAAAGATCTTTTTGCCCCTCTCAAAATGGGTAGCCATACCCTGAAAAACCGCATCGGGCTGGCGCCGATGACCCGCATGTCCTCGGAAAAAGACGGCATTCCCCGTCAGGATGTATTGGATTTCCTGGTCCGGCGCGCCGAAAACGATGTCGCGCTCATCACCACAGAAGCCATCGTCAGCGATTATGAGAGCGCCCAGGGTTATCCCGGCCAGGCGCGCTTAACCACGCAGCGGCAAATTGATGCCTGGGCACAGGTCAACGCCAAAATCCGTGCTGCGGGCAGCGTATCGGTGCTGCAAATTTTTCATTGCGGCAGAATAGCCTGGAATGCGGTGAATCCCGCCGAGCGCACCATCGCACCCAGCGCATTGATCCCCAAACAGAACAACCCGCTGACCGGCGCGCCTTACCCCGTGCCCGACGTGATGTCGTCCTTTGACATTGCGCATGTCATCCAGGGTTTCGTCGAAACGGTTAAAGGGGGCATCGCGGCTGGATTCGATGGTATAGAAATTCACGGCGCACACGGTTACCTGATCAATGCGTTTCTGTCCTCCTACAGCAATCAACGTGCAGATAACTATGGTGGCAACGTCGAAAACCGCTTCCGCTTTGCCCGTGAAATCGTAGAGGCCGTGCGTCCGCATGTGCCTGCCGAGAAATTGCTCTTTTTCCGGATATCCAACTGGGGTGTTGCGGATATGGAAGTTTCCCTGTTCGCCGATGCCGACGAATGGACAGAGGTGATTCGATTCCTGGATCGACTCCCCATCGACGCCATTTCGGTCTCCACCTATCGCTTTGGCGACGAGGCCTTCGGGACCGGCAAAAATATGGCACAGTTGACCCGCAGCGCCACCCGGAAGCCGTTGCTGATCTGCGGCGGCATTCATGATCTCGACACCGCCGAGGCAGCACTGGCGGATGCCGACATGATCCTCTCGGGCAAATCCCTGTTGCTCAACCCCTACTGGGTGAATGATCTGCGCGCCAACAAACCGATGGATGCCTACTCTTCCGAGCAGGCCAATATCGCCTATACCAAAGAACCTTTGCCCTGAGTCGCTGTTAAGCCTTCGGCAGGGTTACGCCACTCTGGCCCTGATACTTGCCGCCGCGGTCGGCATAAGATACTTCGCAGACCTCGTCCGACTCCAAAAAGAGCACCTGCGCCACGCCCTCGTTCGCATAGATTTTCGCGGGTAAGGGCGTCGTATTGGAGAATTCCAGGGTCACATAGCCTTCCCACTCCGGCTCAAAAGGCGTGACATTGACGATGATGCCGCAACGGGCATAGGTGGATTTGCCCAGACAAATGGTCAGCACATTACGCGGGATACGGAAGTACTCCAGCGTGCGCGCCAGGGCAAAAGAATTCGGTGGGATAATGCAGGTATCCCCGGTAAAATCGACAAAAGAATCTTCGCTGAAATTCTTCGGATCGACAATCGCGCTACGGACATTGGTGAAAACCTTGAACTCCCCGGCGCAACGGATATCGTAACCATAGGAAGATAACCCGTAGGAGATAATGGGGTTCCCCTCGATGTGTCGTACTTGGCGCGGTGAAAAGGGCTCGATCATCCCGTGTTCTTCCGCCATGCGACGGATCCAGCGATCGGATTTGATGCTCATGGCGGAGACTTCCTGTAAGTGGTTGCGAATCAGCGATTCTGGACGACGATGTTGGGGAACTTGTGGCTGTGATCGACCGCCTGAATCGCCAGCCGTCCGGCCACATGCCGCGCCAGTTCCAGATAGATCTTGGCGAGACGGGAATCCGGTTGCGCCACCACCGTCGGCGCGCCGTTATCGGCTTCGTTGCGAATGCTGCGGTCGAGCGGTATCGCCCCCAGAAATTCCACCCCATCCTGCTCGGCCATGGCCGCACCGCCGCCATGTCCGAAAATATCATCCTCATTGCCGCACTTCGGGCAGATATAAAAACTCATGTTCTCGATGATACCAAGAATAGGCACGCCCACTTTCTCAAACATCTTCAGTCCCTTACGGGCGTCCAGCAAGGCAATGTCCTGCGGCGTCGTGACGATCACCGCGCCGGAGACCGGCACCTTCTGCGCCAGGGTGAGCTGGGTATCGCCGGTACCCGGCGGCAGGTCCACCACCAGATAATCCAGTTCGCCCCAGCGGGTATCCGAGAGCAACTGCTCCAGCGCCTGCATGACCATGGGGCCGCGCCAAACCATGGGCGTTTCGTCGTCGATGAGAAATCCGATGGACATCGCTTTGATGCCGTGTCCCTCCATGGGCTCCATCTTTTTGCCATCTTTACTGGTCGGTTTGCCGGAAATACCCAGCATGCGCGGCTGACTGGGTCCGTAGATGTCGGCGTCCAGCATGCCCACTTTGGCGCCTTCCTTGGCCAGCGCCAGCGCCAGATTGACGGCGGTGGTGGATTTACCGACCCCACCCTTGCCGGAGGCAACGGCAATGATGTTTTTGATGCCTTCCATCAGCTTGACACCGCGCTGCACCTGATGCGCAAGAATACGGTGCCCGACGGTGACCTGCACGCTGATGCCATGATCATTCTGAATTTGCCGAGCCACCTCCTCGCTCAAACCGATGGCCACCCCCAGACTGGGGTAAGGCAATTCCAGTTTGACGACAGTGCCATCAACGCTCTTGAGGACACCCGCGGCCGCCAGATCTTTCCCCAGATAAGGGTCCTGCACCGCGCGCAACGACTGTTCGACCTGTTCCCGCATCAATCCCGTCATGACTTTCTCCGTCCTCAGCGCGACCCTTCAGAACTGATGATCACCTCGTGGCGCTCAATACCACCGCCCTCGCCAAAAGCCTCCTTGGGCAACGGATTGGTGTGCGCGGTCTTGAAGTCGGCACTTTTCATCCATGCCTCGAAGGCCGCCTGATCGACCCAATGAGTCAGCACCACATACAGACCGTCATCGTTTACCGGACGCAGGATCTCCATACGCACGAAGCCCGGCTGTTTATCCACCTCGCCCGCCCGGCGCCGGAAACGCTCCTCAAACTCTGCACGATACTCCGCCTTGACGGGAACCCGGTTCGCTACGACGTATTGCATGATGATGCTCCTCGTATATCAGATGGTATTTCATTGTAGGACCGCAAAATCCTTCAGACCAAGAACATCCTGCATATCATACAGGCCCGGCGCCCTGCCCCGCAGCCAACTGGCGGCACGCAAGGCCCCTTCGGCAAAATTCAGTCGGCTGGCCGCGCGATGGGTCAGTTCCAGACGCTCTCCGGCCCCCGCCATCCACACCGTATGTTCACCAACCACGTCCGCGCCACGCAGTGTCGCAAAGCCGATACTGCCGGCCACCCGGGGGCCGGGGACGCCATTGCGATCCAGACACTGGATATCATCCAGGTGCTGGCCACGCCCCACCGCCACCGCCCGTCCCAGAGCCAGCGCGGTACCGGAAGGTGCATCCATCTTGTGACGATGGTGGGCCTCCACAATCTCCACATCGTAGCCCTCGCCGAGGGCTGCGGTGATGGCGGGCAAAAAGGCCAGCAACACGTTGACGCCGACACTCATATTAGGAGCAAGCACCAATGGAATATATTGGCTGGCGTTTTCCAACTCCGCGCGCTGGGTCACGGAAAATCCCGTGGTGCCCACCACGACCGGTTTCGCTGCGGCCACACAGGCCGCGACATGCGCCAGAGCGGCCTCTGCCGGACCAAACTCAATCAGCGCGTCCAGATCCGCCAGGGCGCCTGCAAGATCCGCGCTAACCGGCAGACCCAAGGCCTGGATGCCCGCCAAACGACCGGCGTCCTCCCCCAGATAGGCAGCCCCGCTGCGCCCTATGGCTGCCGCCAATTGCAACTCAGGATGATGAGCGACAATGGCCTGCACCAAAGCCCGTCCCATACGGCCCGCCACCGCCGTAACGCCAACGCGCCACGCTTCCGCCATTAAAGACCCATCCGGTCAAAGAAGTCTTTGGCCTTATTCCACCAGCTTTCCTGCTGGGGATGCTGGGCGCTATCGCCACCTTCCTGGGCGAACTCCTCCAGCAATTCTTTTTGCCGGGGGGAGAGGTGCACTGGCACCTCCACCTGGATCTGGCAATGCAGATCGCCATTGAGCTTGCTGCGCACTCCCTTGATGCCTTTACCACGCAGGCGGAACACCGCACCCGACTGCGTACCCGGAGCAATTTGCACTTTGGCGCGACCGGTCAGCGTCGGCACCTCCAGTTCACCACCCATGGCCATCGTCGTAAATTTGACGGGTACCGCACAGTGCAGATCGTCGCCATCCCGTACAAAAAGCGCATGCGGCAGGACCCGCACCTGAATGTACAGGTCTCCCGGCGCTGCCCCCCGTTCACCCGCCTCGCCTTCGCCACTTAGACGAATACGATCTCCCGTATCCACCCCGGCAGGCACCTTCACCTGCAAATCCCGATTCTTGCGCACCCGGCCATGGCCATGACAACTCGTGCATGGATCTTTGATGATCTTGCCGCTGCCGTTACACTGCGGACAGGGACGCGTGACGGAGAAGAAACCCTGCACCATCCGTACCTGCCCACGCCCCCCACAGGTCTTACAATCTTCAACGCCACTGCCAGGTTTGGCACCGCTACCATGACACACTTCGCAAATCGCCGAACTGGGAATCTGAATGCTAACTTCTTTACCAAGTGCGGCTTCTTCCAGCGTCAATTCGAGTTCATAACGTAGATCAGCACCCCGTCCCGAATCCTGGCCGCGCGCGCCGCCGCCAAAGGCCTGTTCGAAGATATCGCTGAAGACATCGCCGAAACCAGCGCCAGCGCTGAAACCGCCAAAGCCCGCGCCCGATCGACCGCCGCCACCATTGACTCCGGCATGACCAAAACGGTCGTAAGCCTGCCGTTTTTCCGGATCGGAGAGCACTTCATAGGCCGCGCTGATTTCCTTGAAGCGATCCTCAGCGCTTGCATCATCCGGATTGCGGTCCGGGTGATAGCGCATCGCCAGGCGTCGGTAAGATTTCTTGATCTCGCCGTCATCTGCGGTGCGGTTAACTTCCAATATTTCGTAGTAATCCCGTGTGGCCATCTTCTTTCCTGAAACCCTGAAACGGGCAAAGGGACAGGATAACAGATCCTGCCCCCTCGCGACCGATGGTGATTTTATTTCTTGTCGACTTCTTCGAACTCGGCATCCACCACGTCATCCGGCTTGCCGTGGCCCTGCGCATCGGCACCGGGTTCCGCCTGCGCCTGACTGGCGGCGGCACTCTGCAACAAAGCCGACATGGCAGCCATCAGGGTGGCTACCGCGCCCTTAATGACGTCCACATCCTCCCCCTTGATCGCTTCTTCCACCGCCGCGGTGGCTTCCGTCACCTTGATTTTGTCGTGCTCAGGGGCCGTGGCATGTTCCTCCAGCGCCTTACGCGCACCGTGCATACTGGCGTCGGCCTCATTGCGTGCTTCAATCAACGCACGCGCCTTCTTGTCATCCGCCGCATGGGCCTCAGCCTCTTGAATCATCCGCTTGATTTCTTCCTCGGACAAACCGGAGCCTGCGGTGATTTTAATGGACTGTTCTTTGCCGGTCTGGTTGTCCTTGGCCGACACATGGAGAATACCATTGGCATCGATGTCGAAGGTCACCTCGATCTGGGGCATGCCGCGTGGTGCGTTGGGAATATCGGCCAGATCAAAACGCGCCAGCGACTTGTTATCCCGCGCCAATTCACGTTCGCCCTGCAACACATGCACCGTCACCGCCGACTGATTGTCTTCCGCCGTCGAAAAAATCTGCGACTTGCGGGTCGGGATGGTCGTGTTCTTCTCGATCAGTTTGGTCATCACGCCGCCCAAGGTCTCAATACCAAGAGACAACGGTGTTACGTCCATCAGCAACACGTCTTTCTTGTCACCGGACAACACCGCGCCCTGAATGGCTGCACCGATAGCCACCGCCTCATCCGGATTCACATCCTTACGCGGATCCTGGCCGAAAAAGGCTTTGACCTTCTCCTGCACTTTGGGCATCCGGCTCTGACCACCCACCAGAATCACATCGGTGATCTGATTCGTTGCCAGATTGGCGTCCTTCATAGCCACCCGGCACGGCGCCATGCTACGGTCGATAATGTCTTCTACCAACGACTCCAGCTTGGCACGGGTCAGTTTCATGTTCAGATGCTTCGGCCCGCTCTGATCTGCGGTGATAAAGGGCAGGTTGACGTCGGTCTGCTGTGCGGAAGACAGTTCGATTTTCGCTTTCTCGGCCGCTTCCTTCAGACGCTGCATGGCCAGACGATCACCGCGCAGATCGATACCTGATTCCGCCTTGAAGGAATCGGCCAGGTAATTAATGACCCGGTTATCAAAGTCGCCACCGCCGAGGAAGGTGTCACCGTTGGTGGAGAGCACTTCAAACTGATGCTCACCCTCCATTTCGGCAATCTCGATAATGGAGATATCGAAGGTGCCACCACCCAGGTCATACACCGAAATTTTGCTGTCACCGGGCTTTTTGTCCTCGCCAAAAGCCAGCGCCGCAGCGGTCGGCTCATTAATAATGCGTTTCACCTCCAGACCGGCGATACGGCCCGCATCCTTGGTCGCCTGCCGCTGCGCATCGTTGAAGTAAGCGGGCACGGTGATGACCGCTTCACTGACCTTTTCGCCAAGATAATCTTCGGCCGTCTTCTTCATCTTCTGCAGGATGAAGGCAGAAATCTGCTGCGCGGAATACTTTTTGTCGCGCACTTCCACCCAGGCATCGCCGTTGTCGGCCTTGATGACTTTGTAGGGCACATGTTTGAGGTCCTTCTGCACCTCGGCATCGTCAAATTTCCGACCGATCAGACGCTTGACCTCGTAAATGGTATTTTCCGGATTAGTGACGGCCTGACGCTTAGCCGCGTCACCGACCAGCACCTCGCCTTCTTCCGTGATAGCGACGATGGACGGCGTAGTGCGTTTGCCTTCGCTGTTCTCGATCACCTTGACCTTATCGCCTTCCATCACGGCGACACAGGAGTTGGTGGTTCCCAAATCGATTCCTATTACTTTTGCCATTTTATCATCTCCTGAATATGCAAAATCTGTCTGGTGTGCGTTGTGTCATTCTGCCGCTTTAGGTGCTTTGGAAACGGAAACCATGGATGGTCGCAACAGGCGGTCGTGCATTAAATAACCTTTCTGATGGACCGCCAGAACCCGGTTCGCGTCTCCCTCCGTTTCCACCATGGCAATCGCCTGATGTAGGTGGGGGTCAAAACGCCCTTCGCCCATTTCTATGGGGGCGATGCCCGCTTTTCCCAAGGCCTGCGCAAATAGCGTCAACGTATTTTCTAAACCCTGCCGCAACTGCGCGATGCCCTCGGCACCCTCCACCGGACTGGCCAGTGCCAGCTCCAGACTGTCAATCACCGGCAGTAATTCGCGGGCAAAACGATCCACGGCATAATTGCGAGCGTCCTCCACCTGCTTTTCATGGCGCTTACGCAAATTTTCGGTATCCGCCAGGGCGCGTAAATAATCGTTGCGATAGCCTTCCGCCTTCTCTTCCCAGTTCACCACATCTGCACTGGTAGATTCTGCTTCAGTAGACGGCAACTCCTGCTTCTCTTCTTCATTCATGCGCAATCAATCCCTGAAAGTTTGAGTCCAAGACGATATGGGGAAGGGGCTGGCGTATTTCAAGACCCGGCAGTATCAGGATTGCGACAGGGCGCGACCGAGCAACTGCGCCGTGCCGTCGACCAGCGGAATGATTTGCTGGTAGGGCATCCGCATCGGTCCGATCACCCCCAGCACCCCAACCACCTCCCCATCGACACTGTAGGGCGCCGATACCACACTGCAATCACTGAGCGGCGCATAGCCCGACTCTTCGCCGATAAAAAGACGCACTTCACTACCGCGCATACTCTCATCCAGCAAATGCACCAGATCGCGCTTCTGCCGCACCGCGGCCAAGAGTTCGCGCAAGCGTTCACTTCCCGCCAGTTCCGGCATATCCAGCCATTGGAACTCGCCCTCGATGAGCATACGTTGTTGATCCTCCTCCAGCATTTCCATGCCCAGCGCCATGGCACTGCGCAGAATGCGGTCCATTTCGTGACGGGATTGCTGCAGGTCCCGCTGCAAATTGTGGATGACATCCTGCAGTGGTCGCCCGCCGTAGGTGGCGTTGAAGAAATTGGCTGCCTGCGCCAGTTCTGCCGCCCCAAAGGGGTGCTCCGTGCGGATCAGACGATTCTCCACATCTCCTTTGTCGGTGACGAAGATGGCCAGCACCTCACGCTCATGCAGTGCGATAAAGTCCACATGCCGCAAAATCCGGGTTGCCCGCCGCGGCACCCGCACAAAACCCGCCATGCGCGTCAATTCAGAGAGAATGCCTGTGGCGGCGTGCAGGACCTGCTCCGTATCCGGAGCGCGAAAACCGATACGATGCACCAGCAAGCGGTGGGACTCTGCCGACAGCGGTACCACCCGCAGCAGTGCATCGACAAAAAAACGATAGCCGACATGGGTGGGGATGCGTCCGGCGGAGGTGTGGGGGGAGATCAGGTAGCCCTCATCCTCCAGGTCCGCCATGACATTACGCACGGTAGCGGGACTGATATTGAGGCCGGCATCACGGACCAACTGGCGACTGCCGACCGGCACGCCTTTAGCGATATGCTGCTCGATGAGGGATTTGAGCAGGTGACGGGCGCGTTCATCCATGACCGTTACAACCTCCGCCAAAATACGCAGAGCGGCTCACCCCGTGCAACGAGCGAGGGCAGCGGCTGCATGGCGCAGATAAGGGATAAAACATGGCGGAAGAAATCATCCTTGGCACTCAACCATCATGAGTGCCAGTAATTTAGCAAAAAATGATGGCGGAGCAAAGGAATAGTCTGGCCCCTCCCGAAGATTCAGGGCAAAACACCGGGAGGCAAACCGAAAAAGGGTGTTACTTGATCTTGTCTTCCCGATACATCACATGCTTCCGGAGCTTGGGATCGAATTTCTTCATTTCCAGCTTGTCGGGCTTGGTTTTCTTGTTCTTGGTGGTGGTGTAGAAATGACCGGTACCGGCCGTGGAAACGAGCTTAATCTTGTCACGCATGGTTCAATCCTCAGATCTTTTCGCCGGCGGCGCGCAGGTCAGCCAGAACGACGTCAATCCCTTTCTTGTCAATGGTACGAATGCCCTTGGTGCTCACCCGCATACGCACCCACCGTTTCTCGCTCTCCACCCAGAAACGGTGGTACTGCAAATTGGGCAGAAAACGGCGGCGGGTCTTGTTGTGGGCGTGGGAAACATTATTCCCCGCCATGGGCTTCTTGCCCATCACCTTGCATACTCTGGACATCGGTTAATCTCCCTGAAAAAAGGCGCTCTTTATACCATAGATGAAAGCGGCCTGCCAGTGGTCCACACGCCATTGCCTGATACGCCTATCCCCTGTAATTTATCAGCACTATGAAAAAACGACGCATATTGATCACCAGCGCCCTCCCCTATGCCAACGGACCCATTCACCTCGGGCATTTGGTGGAATACACCCAAACGGACATCTGGGCCCGCTATCAGCGCCTGCGGGGCCACGACTGCGTCTATGTCTGCGCCGACGATGCCCATGGCACGCCGATCATGCTCCGTGCCCAGAGCGAGGGCATCACGCCAGAAGAACTCATCACCCGCATGCACGGCGATCATCTGCGCGACTTCACCGGCTTCGGTATTCAGTTCGATCTGTATCACAGCACCCACTCGCCGGAAAACTTTGAAATTTCTCAGAGTATCTATCGTGCCCTGCGGGCAGCGGATTACATCAACGTCCGCGAAATCGAACAGGCCTACGATCCCGTCGCCGGCATTTTCCTGCCCGACCGCTTCATTCGCGGCACCTGCCCGCGCTGCGGCGCAGCGGATCAGTATGGGGATAGCTGCGAGGTCTGCGGCGCCACCTACAGCCCCACCGACCTTATCAACCCCGTTTCCGCGGTCTCCGGCGCCGTACCCGAGCGCCGCAACTCGGAGCACTACTTTTTTCAGCTCGGGGATTTCAGCGACTTCCTCCGGCGGTGGATTCACAGTGGCACCCTGCAGGAAGAAGTCGCCCACAAGCTCGATGAATGGTTTATTATCGGCCTGGCCGACTGGGACATCAGCCGCGACGCCCCCTACTTCGGCATTCCCATCCCCGATGCCCCCGGCAAGTTCTTTTATGTCTGGCTGGACGCCCTGCCCGGTTACATGGCCGCCACCCAGCACTGGTGCGCGACCCACGGCCGCAATTTCGCCGATTACTGGGGCGCGGACTCCACTGCCGAGATCTACCATTTTATCGGCAAAGACATCATTTATTTTCACGGCCTGTTCTGGCCGGCCATGCTCAAGGGCTCCGGACACCGGCTGCCGACGGGTATATTCGCCCACGGGCACCTGACCGTAAACGGCGCCAAAATGAGCAAGTCGCGCGGCACCTCCATTACCGCCGGGCAGTATCTCCAGCATCTGAATCCCGAGTTCCTGCGCTACTACATTGCCACCAAGCTCAACAGCCATGTGGAAGATATCGACCTCAATCTCGAAGACTTCCTGCTCAAGGGCAATGGCGACCTGGTCGGCAAGGTGGTCAATCTGGCCTCCCGCGCGGCGGGTTTCATCCACCGCAGCTTTGCGGGCCGACTGGCCGCCTCCCTGGACGATGATCAGGCTTTTTATGATGGACTGCTACAGACCCAGGAGGCCATCGGTGAGGCCTACGCCGGGCGGGAGTATGGCAAGGCCATGCGTGACATCATGGCGCTGGCGGATCAGATCAATGCTTATGTGGACCAGAATGCACCCTGGACTTTGGCCAAAGATCCGGCCCAACGCGAGGCGCTGCACCGTGTCGCCAGCGTCACCCTGAACGGCTTCCGGGTGCTGATCACCCTGCTCAGCCCCGTGCTGCCGGAGCTATCGCGCAAATCGCTGGAGTTTCTGCAATGCGAATTGGACTGGGCGGGCCTGACCAAGCCGCTTCTCAATCACCAGATCCAGCCCTACACCCATCTTTTACAACGTATGGAAAAAACCCAGGTGGACGCCTTGATCCAGAATCCTGCAGAAAGCCCCGCAACAGCCTCCGGCATGGCGGCGGCCCCAGTGCCCACGCCCGTACCTGCTGAGGCCAAGGAAGAAAACCCCTTTATCAGCATGGACGACTTCAGCAAGGTGGATTTGCGCATTGCGCGGATTATTGCCGCGGACAGCGTGGAAGGCGCGGACAAGCTACTGCACCTCACCCTGGATATTGGCGAGGGCACCCGCTCGGTCTTTGCCGGCATCAAGAGCGCTTACGATCCTACCAGCCTGGTCGGCAGGCTGACCGTGATGGTCGCCAATCTGGCGCCCAGAAAGATGCGTTTCGGCCTGTCCGAGGGCATGGTGCTTGCCGCCAGCGGGCCGGAGGGCGGACCCTTCCTGCTCTCTCCCGATAGCGGGGCGCAGCCGGGCATGCGGGTTAAATAGGGGTCTGCGCGGTCGCCAGCAACTTGCGTTCTTCATAGGTTTCCCGGGCCAGACGCACGTCTTCCAGGAACCACGGGAGCTCTTTCAGCAGCAGGGCCTGCGGGCCATCCACCAGCGCCGTCGCCGGGTCGGGGTGGAAGTCCACCAGAATCATGTTGGCACCGGCCACCACGCCCTGCGCGGTCACATGAAAAACATCCATGATGCCATCCGGCCCCGCATCGCGGCTGCCCACGGAGTGGGACGGATCGATGCAGACGGGCATCCTCGTCAGCCGCTTCACGACCGGCACCTGGGCGAAATCCACGAAGTTACGGTGCGGGTCACCCAGATTCGTCTTCATGCCGCGCAGCCCGAAGACCACCTTGGTATTTCCCTCCGAAGCCAGGTACTCGGCGGCATTGAGGGATTCTTCCAGGGTAATGCCGAAACCGCGCTTGAGCAGCACGGGAAGTTCCTGCTGCCGTCCCACCGCCTTCAGCAACTCGAAGTTCTGGGTATTGCGGGTGCCGATCTGCAGCATGACCCCGGTCGGATGGCCGGTCTTCTCCAGCGCCTCACGGATTTCATCCATATGCGACTCGTGGAGGATCTCCATGGCGATGACGCGCATACCGTACTTGCCCGCCAGATCAAACACCCAGGGCAGACAGGCCTTGCCGTACCCCTGAAAGGCATAGGGACTGGTACGGGGTTTGTAGGCGCCCATGCGGGTGCAGACCTGGCCGTTTTCCTGCAGGGCGCGCAGCATCTGCTCGACGTGCTCCGGGGTATCCACGGCGCAGAGCCCGGCAAACACGTTGAGATTGTCCTGGCCGAAACGCACCCCGTTGTAATCAAAACCGTTGCCGCGCTGGTCATCATTATGGCGGCCCAGCATCCGGTACTCGCGGGACACGCGAATGGCACGTCCCACCCCGGGGAGCGCTTCCATATCTTCTATCCGGAGTTGTTTGGTGTCGCCGATCAGGTAGATTTCGCTGAGTACCTGCTCCGCACCCTGTTCCTGATGGACCCGGAAGTGAATGCCGGAAAGGCCGCGCAGATGGGTAAGAAGTTGCTGAAAGATCGGCGATTGTTCGTCGACGTTGGCTTCTAAAATCAAAATCATGAATTGCCCCTTTCGCAGCATGCCAAAAGCTACGGAGGAGCATAACATGGCGCCGCCCCCGCCTCTACGGAGTCATGCGCATTTTACCGCGCTATAACCCCAACATGCGTTCCGGGCGCATGTATCTATCGAATTCCTCCGCCGAGAGATGGCCGAGATGGAGCACCGCTGCACGCAGGGTACAGCCCTCACGGTGGGCATGCTGGGCGGCGGCGGCGGCGCGCTCGTAGCCGATGACCGGCGTCAGGGCCGTGACCAGCATCAGCGACTCTTCCATATTTTGGCGGAGCTGGTCCTCTGCCGGCTGCAAATCGCGCAGACAATGATCGCTGAAGGAGCGGACAGCATCACCCAGCAGCGCAATGGATTGCAGAATATTATAGGCAATCAGCGGTTTGTAGACATTCAGCTCAAAATTACCCTGCGAAGCGGCAAAAGCGATGGCCGCATCATTGCCGTAAATCTGCACGCAGACCATGGTCAGGGCCTCGGCTTGAGTGGGATTCACCTTGCCGGGCATGATGGAGGAGCCGGGTTCGTTTTCCGGGAGATGCAGCTCGCCCAGACCGGCCCGCGGGCCGGAGGCCATCCAGCGGATATCATTGGCGATCTTTATCAGGGACATGGCCATGCCACGCAGCGCCGCGCTCAACTGCAGCAATGCTTCATGTCCCGCCAGGGCGGCAAACGCATTGGCCGCCGGGCGGAAAGGCAGACCCAACTCCGCATGTAATCGCGCGCACACCGCACTGGCAAAATCCGGGTGGCAGTTGAGGCCGGTGCCGACGGCTGTCCCGCCCAGCGCCAGGGCATAAAGACCGGGCAAGGTCTGCTCCAGCGCGTGTATGCCTTGCCGCAGTTGCGCCACATAGCCGGAAAACTCCTGCCCCAAAGTGAGCGGCACCGCATCCATCAGATGGGTGCGCCCGACCTTGATGAGGTGGGCAAAATCCCCCGTCTTACGCTCCAACTCTCCCTCCAGATGCGCCAATGCCGGTAAGAGTCCATGATGTATCGCCAAAGCCGCCGCAATATGCATGGCCGACGGAAAAACGTCGTTGGAGGATTGACCCAGATTGACGTGATCATTGGGATGTACCGGCGTCTTACCGCCCCGGGACTGCCCCGCCATTTCATTAGCCCGGTTGGCAATGACCTCATTGACGTTCATGTTGCTTTGGGTGCCGCTGCCCGTCTGCCAGACCCGCAGGGGAAACTGCGTATCCCAACGCCCGGCGACGACTTCCGCCGCCGCGTCACTGATCTTTTCGGCCAGCGCCTCATCCAGCAGGCCCAGCCCGGCGTTCACCAAGGCCGCCGCCCGCTTGATTCGTGCCAGGGCGTGGATAACCGGGAGGGGCATCTGCTCAGTGCCGATGGCGAAATAACGCAGGGAGCGTTGTGTCTGGGCACCCCAGAGAGCATCATCGTTCACCTCGATAACGCCCATGCTGTCCTTTTCCTGACGCATATTCAGCGTACCTCCGCCAGTTTTTCGGCCTCATCCACCATCCCGGCCATATAATCCAGCGCCCGCGACCAGATTTCCGGGTCTTCCAGATCAATGCCGGTCGCCGCCACCACCTCGGCTGGGGCCTTGCTCCCCCCAAGTTTCAGCATGGCGATGTAACCGGGCACGAAGTCGGCCGGAGCGGCCCGATAGCGCTGGATCAGCGCCAGCGTCAGCAATTCGCCAAAGGCATAGGCATACACATAGCCCGGCGAGCCGATGAAGTGAGAAATATAACTCCACCACCAGCGATAACCAGGACTGAACTGAATACTGTCGGCAAACTGCTCCGTCTGGGTTTGCATCCACAACTCCGCCAGACGCTCCTTACTCAGTTCGCCCTCGGCACGGCGCGCGCCGTGCATGACTTCCTCAAAACGGTGCATGGCCATCTGCCGGAACACCGTGGCAAAGGTATCCTCGATTTTGCCGCAGAGCAGGCCCAGCCGCCGCCGGGGGTCCTGCTCCTCGCGCATCAGTTGTCCGAAAGTCAGCATCTCGCCGAAAACCGAAGCCGTCTCCGCCGTGGTCAGAGGAGTATCCGCGTTCATATGGCCTTGTTCGCGGGCGAGATACTGGTGGATGCCGTGCCCCAGTTCGTGGGCCACCGTCATCACATCCCGCACCGTGCCAGTGTAGTTGACCATGAGATAGGGATGCACATCGGGGGTCACCGGATGGGCGAAGGCCCCACCCCGCTTGCCCGGCGCCAGCGCGGCGTCAATCCAGCCCTCATCGAAAAAGCGCCGACCGATGGCCCCCAGTTCCGGAGAAAAATCCGTCACCGCGGCCAGCACGATGCGCTGACACTCCGCCCAGTCGTAGCGCCGCTCGCCACCCGGCAAAGGCGCATACCGGTCATAATCCAT
This sequence comes from Acidithiobacillus sp., assembly GCA_028065135.1. The sequence continues at coordinate 11,992 of JAPTWR010000096.1, read as the reverse complement.
CAACGGCGATACGTTCAATAATTTAGCCTTGAGCCGGTAATAGCGGGCCACCAGCCCATAGCGTCCGACCACGGTTTGCTCCAGCGCCTCGACCATTTTGTCGGAGATTTCGTTGCTCAGATTGCGGTCACTCAGCCAGTGGGGATAGCGGTGCAGACGGTCATCCAGGGCCTTGTCGGCGAGGATGGCGTTGAAACAGGTGGTGAGGGTATGCAAGCGCCCTTCCAGCCCCTTGCTGAGGGATTCGGCCGCATCCCGGCGCAACTCCCGGTCGGGATCGGACAACAGGGTCAACACCTCCTGCTCGGTCATCTGCTTGCCGCGCAAGGGAAAGCGCATCTCCGTCAATGTCTCGTCAAAAAGCCGTTCCCAGAGCGCCCGCCCAGTCACCCGCTTTTCCGACAGAATTTGCTCCTCACTCTCGCTGCGCAGGTGGTCACGATACCTCCGCCAGTTACGCAGCAGGTGCGCCCAATGCGCTAGCGCGGGATCTGCCAGCAGGCTTTCTGCCCGGCTATCCGCAACGGCATTCCAGGCGATATCGAAGAAGACCAGACGATTCTGAATGGCCGTGGCCGCCTCTTCGTAAGTCTGCAGAGCGGCGCCATACGCCGGCTGATCGGCATGGGTCACGTAACTGAGGTAACGAAAGGCGCCCACTCGACCGATGCGCTGGCGGACGGCTTCCAACTGCGCCATGGCCGTCGCCAGTTGCGCCGCGTCCAGATCACCCAGACCGGGACGATAGACCTCTGCGAAGCGCGTCGCGGCGCTGTCCGCCCAGCGCATATCCTCGGTCAGCCGCGGGTCATCCACCCCGGCGTACAGATCCCCGAGACGCCAATGTATCTGCTCCGCACCCGTCGCCGCCTGATTCACACCCTTCATCATGCTGCCATTCTCCATCCGAGCAATGTTTGATTCGCGGGCGCCGCTGTTCAGCCCGCCATCTCCGGCAAACCCAGACCACGGCGTACACAAGGCAACAACGCCGTCAGTTCGGGCGCGCGTCCCGCACGTTGGGCCTGCCACATCATCTCGCCCAGACAATCCACGAAAAGATGTTCGGCGCCGGTTTCACCCAGCTTGCGGCGCGCACTGTCGAAGAGGTCCACGATACCCGCAGGCTGTCCCAATGCCAACATCTCCTCCAGCCCTATATGCAGAGACAGGTGCATATAGGGGTTACTCCGTCCCTGCTCGGGCGGGAAATCCTGTTCCAGCCCGTGCGACGCATCGCTCAGCAAGGCATGATATTCCGGATGGCGGAGAATGACGGCGACAATCCGCGTCTGCACCCCTTCCAGTGGACGGCCCTCCTGATAGGCCCGCCAGCTGTCCAGAAATACCTGTCGATATGTTTCTCGTTTACTGCCATAAAGCATAATGATTAGCCTGTCAGAACATACCGGAAGATCATAGGCCAGACCGGCACGGGTAGGAAAGAGAGGCCCTTTGTGGTACACAAGGCAGGTCCTGGAAGCCTAACCCATCTTAATCAAAAACACTTATCGCGACATTATTTTCAGCGGGAGATCAGCGCATCATGGCCAACGCGAATGCAGTATCGTCAGCAGCAGTAACCACCCTCAATGAACGCCAGTGGGAAGGGCTCGGCAAAGTCGGTGACGCCGCCCTGCAGGTGCAGAACTTGCTGCAGACGCTGCGCGATATCCTCAACGAATTACCGCGGGCCATCGATACCGACAAGCTCATGGAGACCATGAAGCCGTATCTGGAACAATTGCAGCGCGTCTCGGAGTCGCTGCAAGCCTTCATTAAAGGCAACTCCGGTGAGGAGCCGCTGGATCGCCTGCGCAACGTGCTGAACGACGTTCAGAATGCGGAACTCGACAAGACCCTGAAGGAAGTCCTGCAACTCCTCGGCAACCTGCAGCGCGCCGGCTTCTTCCGCTCCATCTCCACCCTCAGCGCTGAACTCAAATGCCCCATCATCGGCGAAAATCCGGAAGACATGGTGCAGAAAATTCATGGCGCCACCGCAAGCATCCAGTACTGGATGGATAGCGCGCGGCAGGGCGTCGGCGTCGTCGGCAACATGCTCGGTCAGCTCGACCTGCCCGATCGCCTCGACGAAATCCAGGAAATGGCCGACCAGTGGATTCAGATGGCCAAACGGGCCCAGCGCCTCATTCAGGGTGACGCCCCCAACCTGCAGGCGCGCCTGAGCGGCATGCTCGACATGGCGGAAATCCTCGGTGGGCAAATGAACATCGCCATCGGCACCCTGCGCGATACCATACCGGAAGTGCTGGAAGGCGCGGACATGAGCGGCACGCTCGCCACTATTGGCGCCGGTGGCAGCCGTTGGATGCACATTGCGCTGCGGGTCAAGACTCTGGCGCAGGGCGACTCCGAAGATCTCGCTCAGCGGGTGGAAGGCTTGCTGGACCAGGTGGAGCGCCTCGCCGGCTATGCCGCGAGCGCGGGCTTCTTCATCCAGGCGGGTAAAGATGGCGTGGGTGCGGTTCGCAACATCCTCAGCGACATGGACCTGCCGGAAAAGCTGGACGATCTTGCGGAAGAAGCCGAAAAGTGGCTGGAAATCGCGCAAATCGGCGCCAAGGCCGTACGGGGCGACGCGGCAAGCATCAACGCACGGGTCAAGGAAATTGTTCAGGGCCTGCATGATGCCCACCTGATGGACATGCTGCCTGACGTCTTCACGCTGGTGGGTAACCTGCAGAAGGCCGGCCTGGTCGGCAAGCTGAACATGATCATGACGCAAGTCGTCCCCATGATCCCCTCCGACGAAGTCTTTGCCAGCGGTGTGCACAAGGCGATGAAGGCGCTGGAGCAGACCAGGACCGAGATGAAGGACGAGAACAACAAGGGTGGCGGTATCTTCGGTCTGATGAAAATCTTCTTCGCCAAAGACACCCAGTTCGTGCTGAAGTTCGCCGTGCGCCTCGCTTCCATCTTCCTGAAGGCGCTGAAGCAGGGCTGATTTTCTAGCTCTCGCAAAAAAGCCCCGCACCTTGCTGGTGCGGGGCTTTTTTGCGTTGCGGGGAAGGGACGCAGGTACTAAGCCCCATGCTGTCCCCACCACGCCTTTGCCTTCCCCGCCGCCGCCTTGGCCGCTGCCGGATCGCTCAGCCAGGCCTTCGCCAGATCGACAATCTCCGCATTGTCCCGCGCCCATACCGCGGCGCCGGCGGCCAACAAGCCCTGACGTACCGCGTTATCCGGCATTTTCGGACCGAGGATGAGAGGACAACCAGCCGCGATGGCTTTGGCGAGATCCACTGCACCGCCTGCCAGAGTGCCACCCGGCACACAAAAATCCACGCAGCCGTAGAAAGCATCGCGCAGCTCCGCCGTTTCCACAAAATAGACGCGGGTTTTGAGGGGCACAAAACTGGTTAACAAACGACTATGGCGGATGGTCTGCAGATGGTATTTCAGCGCCTCCCGATAAACGGGTTCGTAGCGTTCTTCCCGATCCGGCGCCAGCACCATAATGCCCATTTTCACCCGCATCAGCGAAAGAAAAATGGCGTAAGCTTCAGCATCTTCGCCTTCATGCAGATTGGGGAAATATATCACGCAGCGCTGCCGGTCCCGAAATTCCTTAAAACGCTCGCACCATTCCATGCATGTCACTCCTGAACCGCAGTGTGGGATTCTCCAGTCGCCGATGATAGGCGACACTGGCGTATCATTCAAAATTTGCTCAGCGCAGGCGCTTGTGAAGCGCGCACCGCTTTTGTGTTATATTAACAACAATATTCAAGCAAAGAAGAACACGCGCCTATGCTACGAACACTTTTTGTATTTTCGGAGATGGTGCCCTACTCCAAAACGGGCGGTCTCGCGGACGTCGGCGGGGCGTTGCCCCTGGCGTTAAGGCAACTGGGCGCCGAGGTTCGCGTTTTGGTGCCTTACTACGGGTGCCCGGCCACGAGTGATATGCGCTGGTGTTGCGCCGTCAACGTGCCCTATACGGGTGAAACAGCCGAACTGTGGTCGCCGGTGGGGGAAGCACAGATCCTTTTCCTCCGTTATCCCGCTTACTATGAGCGCGACGGCGGTCCTTACCAGGATACTCAAGGCGAAGACTGGCCGGACAATGATCGACGCTTTGCCCTGCTCAACCGGGTAGCCGTCGAAATCGCCCAGGGACGTGTGTCGGGGCTCAATTGGCGTCCGGATATCGTCCATGCCAATGACTGGCAAACCGGACTGATACCCTACTTGCTCGATCTGGAGGCACGGATCGGCGCAGCGCGACCCGCCGTCCTTTTCACTATTCATAATCTGGCCTATCAGGGTCGCTTCGCGCCCGGCGCCATGGCGCCTCTGCACTTGCCGGCGGCGGATTTTCACTGGCTCGGGACCGAACTCTACGGGGCCTTTTCCTTCATGAAAGCGGGTCTGGCTTATAGCGACCAAATCACCACCGTCAGCCCTACCTATGCCGAGGAGATTCAGAGCAGTGCCTTCGGTATGGGACTGGATGGGCTGCTGCAAACCCGATCCGAGCATCTGTCGGGCATTCTCAATGGTATTGATGCCATCCACTGGAACCCCGGCGCGGACCCCTATCTGCCCGCGCATTATTCGCTACAAGATCGGCTCGGTAAGGCGCAGTGCAAGGCGCAACTGCAGAGCAGTCTCGGCCTTCGTCCTGATCCTCATGTATTCCTCCTCGGCATGATCAGCCGTCTGGTGGAGCAGAAGGGGACGGATATGGTACTGGATATTCTCCCTGATCTGTTACGCCGCGGCATGCAAGTGGTGGTATTGGGCAGTGGCGATAAATCTTTCGAGCGACAACTGCTGGAGATGGCCGCGGCGCATCCGACCCAGATGGTGGCGCGCATCACCTTTGACGAAGGGCTATCCCATCGCATCGAAGCGGGCGCAGATGCTTTTCTCATGCCCTCCCGCTTCGAGCCCTGCGGCCTGAATCAAATGTACAGCCTGCGCTACGGCACCCTGCCCATAGTTCACCGTACGGGCGGGCTGGCCGATACGGTCACCGATGCCGACGACTTCCGCCATCCACTACAACGCAACGGATTTGTTTTTGACCGCCCGCACAGCGATGCCCTGCATGATGCCGTGCTGCGCGCGGAAGCGTTGTTCCGTCAACCGGCGCTGTGGTCACATCTGCAAGATCAGGCCATGGCGGGCGATTATAGCTGGCAGCACTCGGCACGCACCTATCTCCAGCTTTATCACGAGGTGCTGGCGCGGCGCGCAGGCGGTCACTAAGCGCCTCCCGCTCGCCGCTGATTCGCTATACTGGGGACTAAAGGAGAAGCATATGGAAATGCAATTTTATGGCGCCGCAGGGGGGGTCACCGGATCCTGTCATTTTCTGCGCGTTGGCGATAAAAAGCTGCTCATCGACTGCGGCATGTTTCAGGGGGGGCATGACCTGGAAGAAGAAAATCGCGCCGAGTTCGGCTTTGCTGCCAAAGACATCGATTATCTGTTGCTGACCCACGCCCATCTCGATCACTGTGGGCGCATCCCCTTGCTGGTGAAACGTGGTTTTCGCGGCGAGATTATCACCACGGCAGCCACCCGTGAGCTGGCACGACTGGTGCTCATGGATGCGGCAGGCCTTGCGGCAGAAGAGGCACGGCGCTCCAACCGGCGTCATCGGCGTCAGGGTGGAACAGAAGCCGAGGCCATTTATGACCTCACCGACGTCCTTGATACTATGGATCGTTTCGGACGCACCGCGGATTATGCGCAGAAAATGGAGGTCTGCCCCGGCGTCAGTATAACCTTCGGAGATGCCGGTCATATTCTCGGTTCCGCCTGGATATTGATAGAAGCCAGTGAAGCGGACAGACAGCAGCGCATCGTTTACTCCGGCGATCTGGGCAATCGCGGCAAGCCCATTATCAACCCGTCCACCCCCGCACCCCAGGCGGATGTCATCGTCATGGAAACCACCTACGGCGACCGCCTGCACAAGGCCATCGGGCCCTCGGTGGACGAGCTGCGCGATGCCATCCTCGACACCCTGAAACGCGGCGGCAATGCCATCATTCCCACCTTCGCCCTGGAGCGCGCCCAGGATTTACTGTATTACCTGCGCGAGATGATGAACGACAACCAACTCCCCGCCAACCTGCCGGTCTTTCTCGATTCGCCCATGGCCATTTCCGCCACGGAGATTTTTCGCCGTCATCCGGAATGCTTCAATCCCGACACCCGTGAAGGCCTGCGACATGGCAGCGACCCCTTCGCCCTGCGCAACCTCCACTTCACCCGCGAAACCAGCGAATCCATAGGCATCAATCTAATCAAGGGCGGCGCCCTGATTATGGCCGGATCGGGCATGGCGACCGGGGGCCGGGTCACCCACCATCTCAAACACAACATCTGGCGCGAAGACTGCAGCGTCATCTTTGTCGGCTATGCCGCACAGGGGACGCTGGCGCGGCGCATCATCGACGGGGCGAAAACCGTACGGATATTTGGTGAAGAGATTCACGTCGCCGCCAAAATTTACACCATTGGTGGTTTCTCGGCCCACGCCGACCACGACGAACTCCTCGCCTGGTACGGTGATCAAAAACCGACGCGCACGATTCTCGTCCATGGCGAGGAAAATGGCCGGGAAGGCATCGCCAAGGTACTGCGGGCGCGCGGCTTACCGGTGGATTGCCCGGTCATTGGTGATCGTTATTCCCTCTAAAAAAGCTTTTGCGTTGCGCCGGGACCATAAACGGCTACAATGCCCCGAAGGCTTTTACACCCGCATGCAGGAGGAGTCGTACGATGTCAGGTCACTTTCCTTTTTCCGGCAAGGCCAACCGCGTTTCGGTCTACGCCTTTTTTGAGGCCCGCGACTGGAGCCTTGAAGCGCAAGAGAAGTATTTTGAAAAATGGTACCAGTGGGCGAAAGACTACGTCATGAATGACGCCGACCTGAAAGCCGCCAAAGGCGTACTCTTCAGCAGCGACCATTTTGGAACCCATGCTGACCATGATTTCCATCTGCACGGCTACGCGGTTGCCACGCGCATGCTGGACCTCGGCGAAACCATCAAGGGAAGCATCCTGCCCAAGCTGGACCACGACATGCTCCACGCCCTGGAACACGACCATGAAGAATGGATCGCCGCCGCCAATGCCGTCGCGGCAAGCCATCCCCGACCGGAAGCGCCGGAGATTGGTCGTTATCGTCACGTCTGAAGGTGCGGCCACGGTGTCGGGTCAGGTCACAGACCCGACTTCCGGCATCGCGGCCGGTCTATCCCCCAGCACCTGCACCTGTTCCCGTGGGTAAATGTTGCGCCATGGATCCACAAAATATCCATCGCTGTTTTGCGGCTCTGCGCGCCGCCATTCCTGAACCCAAAACTGAGCTGATCTATCACTCCCCTTTTCAGCTTCTGGTCGCCGTGGTGCTCTCCGCGCAAAGTACGGACAAAGCCGTCAACGCCTGCACTCAAACACTTTTTGCCGCGGCGCCTACCCCCGACGCGATGGCGACGCTCGGTGAGGACGGCATCAAGACCCATATCCGTCGCCTGGGGCTATTCAACGCCAAGGCCCGTCATGTGCATGCCCTGGCGCAACAACTGCTGGCCCTGCATGACGGCGAAGTGCCCGCAGACCGGAAGGCGCTGGAAGCGCTCCCCGGTGTCGGGCGTAAAACCGCCAACGTCGTCCTCAATACCCAATTCGGGCACCCCACCATTGCGGTGGATACCCATATCTTCCGGGTAGGCAACCGGATAGGTATTGCTCCCGGCAAAACCCCTCTGGCCGTCGAACAGGCCCTGCTCGCGGCGGTACCCGCCGAATACCTGCAGGACGCCCACCACCTCCTGATCCTCCATGGCCGCTATACGTGCACGGCCAGACGTCCGCACTGTGGTCACTGTCCGCTTTTCCAATGCTGCGAATGGACGGACAAACATCAGTGGGCAGCGAAACCATCCTAGCCAGCACCGGCTTCGCCATGGCTGCCCGACATCCTGAGCAACTGCTGGCGCAGGCGATCGAAGAGGCCCACCATAAGCTACACGGGCAGACCATTACCGCCGCCCTTTTCCTGTTCAGCCCTCCGCTGTCCCCTGTGCTGCACATCCGGGCTACCGATATCAATCGCAGCGGGCACTGGCGGGTACGCCGCACAGAGGAGCAACCATGACGCATGTAGTGACGGAATCCTGCATTCTCTGCAAGTACACCGACTGTGTGACGGTGTGTCCAGTAGACTGTTTCCATGAGGGTCCCAATTTTTTGGTCATAGATCCTCTGGAATGCATTGATTGCACCTTATGTGTGGCCGAGTGCCCGGTCGATGCAATTTACCTGGACGCGGACCTGCCGAATGGCATGGAAGAGTATCCGGAACTCAATACACAGCTCGCTAAAACATGGCCTGTGCTCATCCAGAAAAAACCGGCACTGGCAGATGCCGAAACGTGGGGCAAGGTGCGGGATAAGCGCATTTATCTGGTTACCGGCGAGCATTCTACTGAGACGGCTTTGCCGGAGCCAAGCGCACCCTTGGAAGAATACAAACGTACACCCGAATTCGATAGGGAGCATATACCCGCCGGTTTATTGCACGATCATCACACCAAGGCTGGGGTTTGGGGACGCATCGTGATCCTGGAGGGCCGACTGCGTTACTGCCTGGATGACGGCAGCGGACGCAACTGGTCATTGAGCCCAGAACGTCCAGCCTGGATACCGCCTGATGTACCCCACCATGTGGAGGCGGCAGATATGGTAAGGTTTTATGTAAGCTTTTGGCGCTAGGAAATCTCCATGGAACAAAAAACGTTCCGCAGCGGACGATCACGTCACCTGGAATTCCGAAGCATAGGCACCGCACTATGCAGACAAAAATCGTTCGAATCGCAAACTGGAATCCGGCAACCCCTGGCTCAGGGCCAATTCCGTCACCCCCTGGACCAGCCGCGTTGATCCGCAAACATACAGGTCCGGTGAAGCCGCAAGGCTTCCCAAGTCATCGCGCAAGGCTTCCATTACGCTGCCTCGATAACCCGCCCATTCATTTCCAGGACGTGAAAGGCATATCTTAACCTGCAGTTGGGGAAGTTTATCCTGGATCTGGCGGATTTCCTCCTGACAGAAGAGTTCGTCTTCATATCTCGCGCCGAAATACAGACGTGCCGGAAGCGTTTCCCCCCAATCTGCCATGCGGCGTAGCATCGACAGTAACGGTACGAGGCCGGTCCCGCCACCAACAAACCAACGTGGCTGCAGGCCATTCTCTCTCAGGGTAAACGTTCCAAGTGGACCACGTATATTCAGGCGGTCGCCCACCAGGGCGGATTCCAGATAGGTAGAAAAAGCACCGTCAGGGCGCAGCGTGATAAAAAACTCCAGGTCACCATTCCAGTTGGTGTTATTGGCCAGCGAATAGGCGCGACGCGCCTCGCCGCCAGGTACTTGGATCTCCATAAATTGCCCTGCTTCGAATTCCGCAGCTCCCCCTTGCGTATCGGGTTGCAGGCGTAACAACAGTCGTCGCGTACCCGTAGCCACCATCGTGACATCTATCACTTCGGCCACGCGTTCCGGAATGCGCTCAAAACGGATGTAATTGTAGTCATAGGGCGCCTCCAGAATCAGATCCGCACGCGGATAGGTACGGCACAGAAGGACATCTCCCCGCACCTGCGCACTTTCTGGCAGGGCTTCCGTACTTACTTCCCCCAGGTGATAAGCACCTGCCGTGACCGTAGCCACGCAGGCACCGCAGGTCCCTTTCCGGCATTGGGAAGGAAGCAGGATACTTTCCCGCTCCGCGGCAAAGAGCAAATCTTCCGCCTCAGAACAGACAAAGGACACCCGTTGTCTGTCACGGGTATGGATAGTGATATCGTAGTTGGTCATGCTGTGTGCATCCTTATGCTGCTTCGTCCGTTGCCGAACGAAGCAACGATCCGTTGTGCTATGCCGTAGCCGTATGCGTCAGGGCCGCCTGCAAATCCGCTTGCGCCTCGCCAATAAGATCGAGATCAAGATCGAAACGTGATTGGAGCTTCTGCACCAGAGTTGGTGTGAGATAGGCTGGCAGGGTTGGTCCTAGTTTGATCCCCTTGATACCCAAAGCCAGCAGGGAAAGGTGAATAGCGGTAGCTTTTTGTTCAAACCAGGAGAGCATGATCGACAACGGCAGGTCATTGACCCCGCAATTGAACGCTTCGGCCAGGGCACCCGCTACCCGGATGGCGGAGTGGGCATCATTGCATTGGCCTATATCCAGCAGGCGGGGGATGCCACCAATATCTCCGAACTCATGTCTATTGAATCGATACTTGCCGCAACCCAAGGTCATTACTACCGAGTCCGCGGGAGCGTGGTCCGCCACCTCCGTGAAGTAGTTGCGTGCCGGAGAAGCACCGTCGCACCCGCCAACGAGGAAGAAGTGGCGAATGTCTCCGGATTTTACCGCATCTACGATTTTGTCAGCCGCGCCCAAGAGGGTGTGATGTCCAAAACCGATGGTGATCCGTTGATCTTCCGCATCGGCAGCGAATCCCGGCAAGGCTTTGGCGGCCTGGATAACCGGAGTGAAATCCCCATCGTCGATATGGCGGACACCGGGCCAACCCACTGGGCCAAGGGTAAAAATGCGATTCTTATAATTTTTGCCTGGTTCGATGATGCAGTTGGAAGTCATGACGATGGGGCCAGGGAAGTCTGCAAATTCGCGCTGCTGATCCTGCCATGCGCCCCCTAGATTCCCGGCCAGATGAGGGTAGGCCTTGAGGGTGGGATAGGCATTGGCTGGCAACATCTCTCCATGGGTGTAAACATTTATCCCTTGATCCTTGGTCTGCTCCAGGATTTGCTTCAGATCATGGAGATCATGGCCGCTGACCAGGATTGCCTTCCCTTTGATCGGGGAGATGCGTACAGAGGTAATTTCCTGCGCCCCAAAGGTCTCGGTGTTGGCGGCGTCAAGTAACTCCATCACCTTTAAGTTCAAACGGCCGACTTCCAACGACTCTTCCAACATTGCATCGATATCCGTTGGATTGCTCGCCAAATAATCCAGGATCACCTCTGCCTGGGCATCGACTTCGTCACTCTGGTAACCCAGGACGCGGGCGTGTTGAGCATAAGCGGCCACACCTTTCATGCCGTAGAGGATGAGGGCACGGGCACCGATCACATCTGATCCGAGATGATCTACCCCGGAGTTTATGGCGACGCCAGAGGCCTGGCGTAACAGTTGTTCCAGACCATCGGCGGGTTGAAAATTGGCTGGACCGGACAAAATTTCGGGAGTCTTGCCCTGCTCTCGCGCCGCCTCCTCGTACAATAATTTGATTCGCTCGCGCCTTTTGGTGGCCTCCTGAATCAGATGGACAAAACGCGTAGCAGTGAAGTTCACATTGGTTAGTGTGGTGAAAAGACCATAAAAAATGAAGTCGTCTGTATACCTGTCGGCAACACCCATCGCCCGCGCCCGGCGCGCATACTGGGCAACGCCCTTAATAAGGTGCGTGAGAATATCCTGCAGATCGGCAGTGGCCTCGTCCTTGCCGCACGTTCCCGGCGCACTGGCACAACCTATTCCGGCGGGGGTACGTGTGGTTTGTTCGCATTGATAGCAAAACATGATGGGCGTCTCCTGAAATTGTGGTGTACGTCCGTGAATGGTGCCTGTCGCGGTCAGGGTAATCCTTGATCTCGATCAAGGATCCGGGATCTACAGCGTCTGCGCACTGAGCTACCAGACAGCGGGGTGGGCAAGACTGACGTGACTTGGAATGGTTTGCGTCTTGCCGGAAACCTCTTGGAGGCGGGTCAAGAACTAAGTAGAGCGTTTAAGCAGGATGACGACAAAGAAAACCCAGGTACGATACTCAGACCTTTAACTTAATTTGGTGCGCAGTACTGGAGTCGAACCAGTGACCTTCGGCTTCGGAGGCCGACGCTCTATCCATCTGAGCTAACTGCGCGTGGCCGAATTATAGGGAACTCGCACCGCCGTTGTCCAACCTTTCCTGCG
>JAPTWR010000079.1 GCA_028065135.1 Acidithiobacillus sp. | reverse complement strand
ACTGATGGAAAGATTGCCCATCTCTGGAATGGACAATTGCGTTTTTACCGCACGTTCCACCCCCCACTCTAACGCATCAAGGCGGCTGTCCTCTATATTGCCCGGCAGTATCAATTCATGCAGGATTCCCTCGTTATCCCAAGCTGCCACTTGCGTGGTAAGCGCGTAGGAGTTCTGGTCCCATACCCACTGTATTGCACATTGGATTCGGGCAATAGTGTCCTCATCCCGCGTATCAAAGGCCCATAAAACAGGCAAAAGGTTGTCCATCCGGGATGGGGTATGCTTGGGAATGCCGCGATACATCTCAACGGCCATTCTATAGGCCCCGGCTGTAAGGAGAGACAAGCTGTATCGCATGCGCCCAGACGGATTCATATGCGCGAGGTTCGCCAACATCTGGACCGCCTGTTCGGCTTCCCCAAGTCGTTTGAGTGTGATAGCGCAGTTTTCTTGTATGTAAAGGTCCTGGCTGAGGGCGCGAGCACCGCGAAACTTGCTCAGGCTTTCCGTTTTGTCGTGTTGCAAAAACGCATAAATCCCTTCCAGCATCAGGCCATCCGCAGCATGCTGTTTTTTTATAGCTTCGATGTCACGCCGCAGTTGCGCGCCCTGAAACTCCGGCGGCTGCGCTCCCGACATAGCAAACTCATTGAGTGCATCAATCAGTGCTTGAGTTTTTGCTGCGGGTTGGGACATTGCACACCTGGGCGTTAACCGTAAATACCTAGTTCAGACCTTATCGCCGTTCGCTGAAGCGGTCAACGCGCCGACGAAAAGGGGGTCGAGCCCCTCGGCGTCTATCCAGGGTGCGCTTTTTTCAGCTTTTCTTGACCGCCCCCATACGGGAATGGGGCTTGGATTCTGGCCGGGGATGATGCTCCTCGCCTCCGGAGTCATTCTGGATACCCGGTGGTGGGTGCGGGGGATATTCGTAGGCATCGGACTTCTGGGAATCGGGTTAGCGGCGCGGGGGCTGTACGGTAACGCCCCAACTTTCAGACTGGGCGGGGGTAAGTCTTGCGGCTCAAGACGGAGCACCTAGTACGAAACCGCCATATCCAGCATTCCGCGCGGAATCGAGGAGGTGCGCATGAACCTGGAATCCATCACCCTGGTGCGGCACGGCATGACCGAGTGGGCGAGTAGCGGCAGGCACACGTCCGTAACCGACGTGGAGTTGACGGCGGAGGGGCGAAAAGACGCGCAGGCGCTCCGGGACCCCCTTATGGCGATGGGCCCTTTCGACGGGGTTTACTCCAGCCCGAAGCTGCGCGCCCTCCGCACCGCCCTTCTTGCGGGTTACGCCGTTCCTGAACTGAGCCCCGGACTCCGTGAGTGGGGCTATGGCCGCTACGAGGGACTGACGACGGCGGAGATTCGCGGAAGAATTCCGACGTGGAACATTTTCCGGTGTGGCGCCCCGGGTGGCGAAAGCCTGGACGCCGTCAGCGCCCGTTGCGATGAACTGCTCCGGGAGTGGGATGAGAAGGGCCACAGGCATGTGCTGTGCTTTGCCCACGGCGATATTTTGCGGGCGCTGGCCACCCGTTGGCTCGGGCTGGAGCTGCGCTTTGGGGAGCATCTGCACCTGGACCCCGGCAGCATTTCCCGCCTGGGTTGAAGGCACGAAGTCCCCGCCCTGCAACGGTGGAAGCACCGCACAGGCAGCGCGCCTGTAAACGGAACGCCGGTGGCACTACCCTCGAGCGCCCCACTCCCGGACTTCGCTGAGCCACCAGCCTTTGACGTGTGGGCTCAATGCCAGTGGGGGTGGCACCACCCCTTGGCGCAACCAGCGCCACAGGGATTTCGGATGTATTCCCAGTACGCGTACCGCTTCTTCGATGCGTAGAAATCGGTCTTCCATAAGTACTCCCGGCTGTAGAGATACTGATTACCGGAATGTGTGATTTCAGTTCCGGGCAGCCGATTTAGACTGACTCCAATTTACCCTGAATTTGCCCCAGGCAAACAAAAAGGGTTGCGATTTTTCATCGTAACCCTTTGTTTTTACTTGGCTCCCCGGGACAGGCTCGAACTGCCGACCTAGTGATTAACAGTCACCCGCTCTACCGACTGAGCTACCGGGGAAAAGTGCGCGTATCCTAGCCTTCTGTGCAACGTGCGTCAAGAACCGCAGCAGAACCAGAACTTCCCCTTGCCAAACTGGCACATTTGGGCTATCTACTTTTCATAGAGAAAAGAAGGGGGAAGAGGACGATGCGAAAGCAACACGTTATGTCACCTGTGGGTTCCGTGAAGCGTGGGGGCGGACTTCTGCTGTTGCTGACCATGGCCCTCAGCGGCTGTGCCACCATGACGCCGCCGCCAGCAGGCCGATCTTCCGATAACGCATCATCCGCTTACGACAATCGCGCGGAAACCACCGTACTCGATGCCGTGCTCGTGCATACGATCGCAGAAATTGGCAAGCCTTATCAATGGGGTGGAGACAACCCTCGGACGGGGTTCGATTGCAGCGGGTTCATTCAGTATGTGTTACGTCGCGCCGGCGTAAACATTCCCCGAACCTCTTTTGCCCAGGCGGCCGCCCTGCCTTCGGTAAACCCCAGGCGCATTCGTCCTGGTGATCTGGTATTTTTCAACACCATGGGCCAGCCCTTCTCCCATGTCGGCATCTATATCGGCGGCGACCAGTTCGTCAGCGCCCTGAACCCCCGCCAGGGTGTGGCGGTACAAAGCTTGCGAATTCCTTACTGGGCGGAGCGTCTGGATGGTGTGCGGCGTCCCATGCCCCCTGAACTGCTGGCGATGGGGGCCCCTTGACCCGGCCACTTCAATCGAACATTTCCGGAATCCTCGTTGGTGAAAATGTCATGCATAAAAATTGGGCCTTGCTTCCGAAGACGATACTGGCGACCTGCATAGCCGCAGCCTCATCAGCCTGCGCGACCAACGTCGGCCCGGTGAATCCACCGGCTGCACCAGCGGTCACAGCACCAGCCCCACTGCCGCCGCTGCCTGCGGCACCCATGCCCGAGCAACCCAGCGCCGCGCTCACCCGGAAGGCCCGCAGTACCTGCGTCAGCAATGTGGCATTCCAGAATTTCCCGCTCCGATACCAGCAACGCCTGCAGGAAATCGCCTGCCACCTGCAGGAGCGGAATGGCCTGCCCGCCGACTATGTGATTCCTGCCCTGCAAAACGCCCGTTTCAATGCCCGCGCAGTGGAAATGATGACGCCCCCACCCCCTTCCGCCGCTCCCGCGACACCCTATCCGTGGTGGCGTTATCGGGATCGTTTTTTGCGGCAGAACCGTCTGGACCGGGGCGTACAGTTCTGGCGTGATCACGCCGCGTTACTGCAAGCCGTCAGTCAAAAATATGGGGTTCCCGGGCCGATTCTGATGGGTATCCTGAATATCGAAACGGGTTTCGGGACCTTTTTGGGCAAATTTTCCGTGCTCAACAGCAATTTGAGCCTGGCATTGGCATTACCTGGGCGGCGCCGGTTTTTTCTGCATCAAACCGCGGAAACCCTGAAGCTCGCGCAGCGGTTGGGCGTCCCTCCGGGGACACTCCAGGGATCACCGGCAGGTGCCATGGGCATGTCCCAGTTTCTCGCCAGCAGTTACCTGCGCTACGGGGTCACATGGAATGATCCTCCCGGCGGGCCGATGCCCAACCTGTGGCACTCACCTGCCGACGTCCTCGCTTCTACTGCCAACTTCTTCCGTGGCCACGGCTGGCAGCCGGGGCAGCCGGTGTTGAGCCAAGTATCCGGCAATCGGGGAACGAACGTAGCGCCATTCCTGCGTGGCAGGCACCCGCTCGCGCAACTACGCGCCGCCGGCATCCGTCCGGAGGTGCCGTCCGGACTTCCGGGATCCACGCCCGTAGGCCTGCTGCGCCTGCAGACAGAGCATGGCCCGACCCTGTTCATCGCCTACCCCAATTTCTACGCCATCATGGGCTACAACCCGAATACCTATTACTCGGCAACGGTATGGGCCTATGCCGAGGCGATCAGGAGGATTGTCAACGGCTGATCCGAAGCCACCCCTGTGCTAATATGGTGCCTTCGGTTTCCAGAAGGCAGAGGTCCGTGTGGGTTTGGAGAAATCGGGAATGCAGTCGGTTGATCAGGTCATTCGCGCCCGTTGGGTAGTACCGGTTCGCCCGCGCACCGTGCTCCACGATCACGCGCTGGCGGTGCAGGATGGGCGTATCGTTGCCATCGGTCCCGCCGCAGAAATACTCACGCGCTACACCGCGGCCAGCATGGCCCACCTCGACCAACATGTCCTGATGCCCGGACTGGTCAATGCCCATACCCATGCGGCCATGACGCTGATGCGCGGACTCGCGGATGACCTTCCGCTGATGACGTGGCTGAATGCACATATCTGGCCCGTGGAAGGCCGTTTTGTCAGCCCCGGATTTGTGGCCATAGGCACCGAACTGGCTGTTGCGGAGATGCTGCGCGGCGGCACCACCACCTTCAATGACATGTATTTCTTCCCGGAAGCCGCGGCGGAAGTCGCCCAGCGCATGGGCATGCGGGCTACCATCGGACATGTCGTCATCGACTTCCCCACGGCTTACGCGGCGAACGCCGACGTCTGTCTGCAATTGGCTGCAGACTTGTTGCCACGCCTGCGCCGGATGCCCCTCATTCACCAGAGCATCGCGCCCCACGCGCCGTACACGGTGGGAGATACGGGGCTCTGCGGCGCGCGCGATCTGGCCGCCAGCGAAAAACTGCCCCTGCATATGCATGTCCACGAGACAGCGCATGAAATCGATGAAGCCATTGCCCGGGACGGCATGCGGCCGCTGGCGCGGCTGGCCCGACTGGGGCTATTGAATCAACACTTTCTTGCCGTTCACATGACCCAGTTGAATGAAGAGGACCTGGCGATCTGCCGGAACAGTGGCCTGCAGGTAGCCCACTGCCCCGAATCCAATCTGAAGTTGGCCTCCGGAATGGCACCTGTTGCCACCCTGCGCAAACAGGGCACCCGGCTGGCGATCGGTACCGATGGCGCGGCCAGCAACAACGACCTCGACATGCTGGGTGAATTGCGCACCGCAGCCTTGTTGGCGAAAGGTGTGAGTGGGGATCCCACCGCTTTCCCCGCCTGGGAGGCCTTGGAAGCTGCAACCCTGGGAGGCGCGGAAGCCATCGGCTGGGGTGCGGAAACGGGTAGCCTGGAACCCGGCAAGGCCGCCGACTGCATCGCCATTGACCTGGATCACCCGGCGACTTATCCGGTGTACGATCCGGTCTCGCAGGTGGTGTATTGTGCGGGCCGCGATCAGGTCAGCCATGTCTGGGTAAACGGTAACCCGCGTGTCGTCCAAGGACGAGCCGTGGATTGGGACACGCAGGAACTGTTCGCACGCGTTCGGGGCTGGGTAGAGCGCATTCGTGAAAAGGATAATGACAGATGAATAGTGATCAGGCTGAAGTGAACAAATTCGACGCCCTCTCCGATCAGTGGTGGGATACCGATGGGCCATTTCGTACCCTGCATGAAATCAACCCGTTGCGCCTGGATTTTGTCGCCAGAGGCTGTGGCGGGCTGGCGGGCAAAAAAGTGCTGGACGTGGGTACCGGGGGCGGGCTCCTCGCCGAAGCCATGGCGCGTCAGGGGGCGGAGGTTACCGGGATCGATCTCGCGGAGGACAGCCTGGACGTGGCGCGCGCCCATGCGGATGCCAACCATCTCCACATCGACTACCGGCAGATCGCCGTCGAGGATCTGGCCACGGAAAAACCGGAGTATTACGACGTGGTGACCTGCATGGAAATGCTGGAGCATGTGCCGGACCCTGCCGCCGTGGTGGATGCTTGCGCCCGCCTGCTCCATCCCGGCGGAGATGCCTTTTTTGCCACCCTCAATCGCGGCCCCAAAAGCTATCTGATGGCTATAGTCGGAGCCGAATACGTGCTTGGACTGCTCCCCCGCGGAACCCACGACTATCGGAAGTTCATCCGACCCAGCGAGTTGCTGGCCATGACCCACCAAAGTCATCTGCAGACCATGGCCCTCAAGGGCATGCACTTTGACCCGATCCGCCACCGCGGACGTCTGAGCGATGATGTCAGCGTCAACTACCTGAGTCAGGCGCGCAAAGCAGCACCTAATGTCTGAACAGGCGGCCGTACTTTTCGATCTCGACGGCACCCTGGTGGATACGGCTCCCGATCTCGGAGCCACAGCCAATCGGATGCGTATCGAACGCGGTTTGCCGGCCATGCCCCTGGAAATGCTCCGCCCGGTCGCTTCCCAGGGCGCCCGCGGCCTTTTGCGGGTGGCTTTTCAGGTGCATCCGGATGACCCGGATTTTGCGCCCCTGCGAGCGGAGTTTCTGGAGATTTATGCTGCCCATATCTGCGAACGGAGCACCCTTTTCCCGGGTATGGCAAAAGCACTGACGACCCTGTCGGAGCGCGGCATGACGTGGGGCATCGTAACCAATAAACCGGGGTTTCTGACCCTGCCTTTGCTGAGCGCGCTCAATCTGCCCGTTGCCCCCGCCGCCATCGTCAGCGGCGACACGACGACGCACGCCAAGCCTGATCCAATGCCGGTCACCCACGCTCTCGCCGAGATGGGGGCCAGCGCGGCCCGCAGCCTCATGATCGGCGACGATCCGCGCGATATGGCAGCAGGCAGGGGCGCGGGAACCCGCTGCTGGGCAGCGGCCTGGGGCTACATCGAGGCCGGTAACGACCCGCAGCACTGGGGTGCCGACCAAATCATCCAGCGCAGTGAACAGTTAGAGGTCGCCCTTCTCCATTTCGACGCCCCCGAGTAAAACCGGATGCCCCTGGCTGCGGGTAATCTGCAGAAGCGCCGCGGTCAGTATCAGTGCCCCCCCGAACGATTCGAGGAGCGTCGGTGCTTCCCCGGCCAACCACCAGGCCGATAGTGCACCCACGACGACCTCAAAAGGCATGATCACCGCTGAAACGCTTACCGGCATCCGCGCGACACCGAATTGCACCGCCACCGTCGCCCCGGCAATCCACAGCCAGGAAAAGGCCAGCAGATAACCATAGTCCGGCAGGGATAGTGCCGGTAAGCGCTGAAAAAGCGCAAAAGGCAAGGCAAGCAGCACACAGCCCCACCATACCGCAGTGGCGCGATGCACATCACCGAGTGCCGTATCCGCACGCAGAATGACATTGCTCAGAGCGAAGGCGAAGCCCGAAGATATGGCGAGCAAGTCATTCATATCGAGGTCCGCAAAAGAAGACCCCCGACCATTGCTGACCACCAGGGCCGACCCGGCCACTGCCAGCAGGGCCGCAAGGACGCCGCGCCAACCGATCGCCTCCTTCAAAAAAATCCGCGCGGAAAAAATGGCCCAAACCGGCGAAAGATAAAAGAGCAGCAAAACACGGACGACCTCGCCATGCACCAGCGCCAGCATGAAGGCCACATTGGTCCAGCCACCAAGCAGGAACAGTCCGACCAGAGTGCGTCCGTGCCGCCGCAGCTCATGACGACGACGCCAGGACCACAACCCGGCTGGAAGCGCCAGCAGTAGGTAAACGGTAAAAATCAGCCACGCGCCGTGCAGGCCCGCTCCATGAAAGTAGCGGAGCGGCCACCAGAGTACACCCCACAGGCTGGAACCGAGCAGCAGGGCAATGGCGGGAAAGCTCCGGCGGAGCGCAGGGGCAGGGTGGCTGTTCTGGTGAATATCGGTGGTCCCATCTGGAAAAAGGCGATTTCAATCCCGCCGCATTGTCCTGCATAATCCGGCAAAATCCCAGCCCTTTGGCTTCCTGCGGAATCCGCGGTCGCTCCGGGAAAGTTTCGGGGCTTGTCATCACCGCCGTCCTTGCCCCAGAATCGCATCCTATGACGACAGATTCCATGAATCCCCTGCTGGAGACCTTGCAGGCTTACCCTTTCGAGCGCTTGCGCGCGCTGCTGGCAGGAACAATACCGCCAGTAAAGGAGCCCATCGACTTCTCCATCGGTGAACCACGCCATCCGGCGCCAGCCATAGTCAGTGAAGCGATCATCGAACACCTGCATGGTCTCGCGGAGTATCCCAAGGTGCTGGGCGACCTGCGTTTACGCCGGGCCATCGCGGACTGGGCAAGCCGGCGCTTTACCTTGCCGACCGGTTTTCTGGATCCGGAGCGGCACATCATCCCCGCCAACGGCAGCCGCGAGGCCCTGTTCAGTATCGCGCAGGCGGTGCTGCCGCCCTGTCAGGCCCCCAAGCCCCTGGTCCTGTTACCCAATCCCTTCTATCAGATCTATGAAGGAGCCGCCCTGCTGGCGGGGGCGGAACCCTATTTTCTGAACTGCGATGCGAGCGGGCAGCCGAACTTTCTCGCGATAGAGGAATCGGTCTGGGCCCGCTGCGCGTTGCTCTATATCAACTCGCCCCATAATCCCACGGGGGCGACCCTGTCACTGGAAACCCTGGGCTGGCTGATCCGCAAAGCCCGGCAATATGGCTTCGTGCTCGCCGCCGATGAGTGCTATAGCGAACTGTATCCCGAAGGACAGGCACCCGCCGGTATTCTGGAAGCGGCGGCAGCCACGGGCAGCCTGGCGCAGGTGCTGGCTTTTCACAGTCTCTCCAAGCGCTCCAGCATTCCCGGTGCGCGCAGCGGCTTTGTGGCGGGTGATGCCGATATGCTCAAGGCCTTTGTTCGTTACCGCACCTATCTGGGTGCGGCCACCCCACCCTTCATCCAGGCCGCAGCCATCGCCGCCTGGCAGGACGAGCAGCACGTGCATCACACTCGTGCCGATTATGCCCGCAAGTTCGCCGCCGCCCATGACATTCTCGGTGCGTTATTGCCCATCGAGACACCCGCCGGCGGCTTTTATCTCTGGCCGCGGGTCGGCGATGGCGAAGCCTTCGTGCGCGCCCTCTATGGAGCAGAACATGTGCGCTGTCTGCCCGGCGCTTATCTCGCAAGAGATGCCCACGGCGTCCACCCTGGTCAGGATAGGGTCCGCATCGCGCTGGTCGGCAGCCTGGAAGATTGCGTCGAGGGTCTGCAGCGCATACGTCGCTTTATGGAACAGCATCCCATTTCCACTGTTAACAACTATTAATCAAGGAGTTCGTGTGAGCCAGAATCTTGCCACCATGATCGACGCCGCGTGGGAAAATCGTGCGGAGATCTCCCCCAAGCAGGCCCCCGCGGAGCTTCGGGAAGCCGTGCATCAGACCATCGAAGGACTGGACAAGGGCGTCCTGCGCGTCGCCGAAAAGCGCGATGGCCAATGGATCACCCATCAGTGGATCAAGAAGGCGGTGCTGCTCTCCTTCCGTTTGCAGGATAATGCCCGGATTCCGGGGGGCGAGACCAATTTTTACGACAAGGTGCCGGGCAAGTTTGCCG
>JAPTWR010000027.1:38045-42168 GCA_028065135.1 Acidithiobacillus sp. | reverse complement strand
TCCTTTGTAGTGGTACCCTGCATCCGCTGGAAGACACCCCTGCCGTGCGGCAATCGTTGCAAGCGGCCTGGTCGCGTCGGCTGGGGCTGAATCTCCAACTGAGGGCATTAGAGGAAGAACAGCAACATGTTTTTACCCACTTTCAGTTGCGCTTTCGCTGTGTCCATGCGCGCGTTTGGGGCAGCGCTGTTGCGGATTCGGCCGCCACCCTGCGTTGGCATCGCCCCGCAGACGCCCTGGCACAAGGATTGCCCACGCCCATTCGGCGGATTTTACGGGAGAGGAGCGGGGGTTGCTAACCCCCGTTTTGGGTTATCTGTGCCGCCCACTTAAGCGGCCATGCCTTGTGGCTTATTCCTGGGCGGCGAGTTCAGGTAATATAGAGCCACACAGTGTTATCCATCCCAGAGTCATCGAGGAGCTTCCGTTATGTCACGAATGGTACAGTGCGTAAAACTCGGCCATGAGGCCGAAGGTCTTGATCGTCCGCCCTATCCTGGCGCCCTTGGCGCGCGAATTTATCAAGAGGTCTCTAAGGAAGCCTGGCAGGGCTGGCTCAAACACCAGACCATGCTCATCAACGAGTATCGTCTTTCTCCCATTGATCCCAAATCGCGGACATTCCTGGAAAAACAGATGGAAGCCTATTTCTTTGGCGATGGTGCCCAGGCACCTGAAGGCTACGTACCGCCTGCGCCCTAAACCCCTTCAAGATGCTACATAGCAGCTATTAAAAGCATGGCTACGCTGTCGAAAAACAGCCCTGCCGAGCGCGAAGATTGGGACCGCTTTGCGGTTGCACTTGGCGCGATAGCTCTTGCACTTTCCAGCTCACGAACCTACGCTGAGACTCTCTTTCTGCGTCGGAGCCTGCCGGTCTATGGCATTACGCCCGAGTTCCATTTCCAAGCTGGCTGTCATTGGCTTTGGCTTGGTCATTGTGCCATTGGTGCTGGTCATTGTCAGTGTGACCATTTCTATTGCCCATTTTGCCGAGCAGGGGCAGGTGAGTATTCTGCGCGCGGTGGCTATGAGCGATGCTGCCAACCGGATGAATAACGCGGTGCGCTCCATGGAGCGCTACGGGCTGCAATATACGGTGTTACAGGACCAGGCTTTACTGGTGCTCTATGATCAGAGTTTTACGGAGTACAAGAAATCCAGTGCCCGATTTGCCGCCGCCGGGCCGTCTCCCGTTGATCGACGACGTCTTCAACGTTTGGCCGATCATCTGGCCCATGCTCGCCAAATGCTGCCGCTGGTGTCGTTAGGGGGAAATCGCAGTGCACTGGAGAGCGACTTCAGCCGTGCCAGCGCTGAGGCGCAACACCTGCAAAGCGATGTCAATGAAGGCATCAGCACCGAGGTGGCCAAGTTGGGCACGCGGGCACTGGCGATCAAGCGTCTGACCATTGTAGAAGTGCTGCTGGTGTTGCCACTCTCCATTGCCTTTGCGATCCTGTTTATCGTGCTGATCACCCGCCCAATCCGGCGTCTTGACCAGGCGGTTTCCGGTCTCGGTGATGGTGATCTGGAAACGCCCATCGCCGTGCAGGGGCCGCGAGACATCGCCAGTCTGGGCGATCGTCTGGAGTGGTTGCGTAATCGACTCAATGCATTGGAGGCGGCGAAATTGCATTTCCTGCGGCAGCTTTCCCATGAGTTGAAGACGCCGCTGACGGCCATCCGTGAGGGCGCAGAGCTGCTCCAGGAGGACCTGGGTCATGAACTGGGTGCCGACGAGCAGCAGGAGATTGTGCATATTGTTCGCGACAACAGCCTACGTCTGCAGCGACTGATTGAGGATCTCCTGCGTTTCAGTCTGGCCGAGGGACCGGTGGGCGCGGGTATGGTGCAGGATATCTCCCTGACAGCGGTGGTGGAGGACCTGCTGTTGAGTTATAAGCCCAGTCTGCGCAGCAAATCGCTGCATCTGGTCACGGAGTTGGCCGACGTGCGGGTGCGTGGTCATGAAGACCGTCTGCGGACTATTTGCGATAATTTGTTGTCAAATGGCGTGAAGTTCTCGCCGCAAAACGCTACCATACGGATACATTTGCAGGTACAGGACGGCCAAGCGGTCCTTGATGTTCAGGATGAGGGGCCGGGTGTGGCGCCCGCAGAGCGTGAAAAGATTTTCGATATTCTCTACCGGGGCGAGGCCTCGGATGCCGGGAAGGTCGAGGGCAGCGGGTTGGGACTGGCCATCGCCAGGGAATATGTACTGAGTTATGGGGGAAGTCTTGAATTGCTGGACAAAGAAACGCCAGGGGCGTGCTTCCGGTTGCGCCTACCGCTCATCGATCATATCGCTTCCCACGGTGCTTATCGTGCTGACCTTGGCGGGTTGCGCAGCCACACCGTTGATATCATCCCCCCCCAACACAGTGACCCTCAAGCCAGGTGAACAGGTGATAAAGACCAGCACCTTGGCGGCCTTGCAAGCCCAGATTGCGGCACTGGAAAAAGCTACTCCAGTGACTGCGAGTACGGCGAGTTGTGTTTCTGAAAAAGCGGAAGCCGCCAGCTTGAGTAAGCAACTTGCCGATGCCCGGGCCGGTGATCCCGGCTACCAAAAACTGGAGGCGCGGGCGAATGATTTGCAAAACCGGCTTGCCGAGTCCCGACAGCGCGAGATGGTTTTGCGTAAAAAGCTTGATGAACTGGTACAAATCGAAAAAAACGCGCGCTTGCCTCAGGGGCACTAAACCGAATGGAAAAAG
The DNA here is from genome assembly GCA_028065135.1 of Acidithiobacillus sp. The sequence continues at coordinate 39,445 of JAPTWR010000027.1, read as the reverse complement.
GCAGAATTTTACTGGTGGATGATGACGCTGATCTCTTGCGTTTGTTGTCTTTGCGTATGAAAACGGCCGGCTATGCCGTCAGTACCGCCGCCAGTGGCAACGAGGCGCTCTCGGTGCTGGCGATGGAGCATCCGTCTTTGGTCATCACTGATCTCAAGATGGACGAGATGGACGGGATGGCGCTGCTCGACGCCATCCGCCGTGACTATCCGACTTTGCCCGTCATCATCCTCACTGCCCATGGTTCCATCCCTGATGCTTTGCTGGCGGCAGATCAGGGCGTCTTTGCCTTCCTCACCAAACCCTTTGACGGCAAGGATCTGATGGCGCAGGTCGAACGCGCCTTCAGCCTGACCGCGGCGGTTCCACCCTCCTCGGATAAGAAGGGCAGGGATTCCAGTTGGGACCGTATCCTGACCCGCAGTCCAAAAATGCAGACGGTGCTGGATCAGGCGCGTCTGGTGGCGGCGTCTGATGCCAGTGTTTTTGTGCATGGTGCCAGCGGTACGGGTAAAGAATTGCTGGCGCAGGCCATTCATCAGGCCAGTCCGCGCCGCAATCAGGCCTTTATCGCACTCAACTGTGCCGCTTTTCCCGAGCAACTCCTGGAGTCAGAACTCTTCGGGCATAAAAAGGGCGCTTTTACCGGCGCGGCCAATAATCATCAGGGGCTGTTTCAGGCGGCGGATGGCGGCACCCTCTTTCTCGATGAAATCGGCGACATGCCCCTCTCCCTACAGGTCAAACTGCTGCGAGCCCTGCAGGAACGGGTAATCCGCCCTGTTGGCGCCACCGAGAGCATTGCCGTGGATGTGCGGATCATCTCTGCGAGTCACCGGGATCTGGAGCAGGAAATGGCTGCCCGGCGATTCCGGGATGATCTCTATTATCGCCTTTGTGTGGTAACCCTGGATTTGCCTGCCCTGGCCGAACGCCCCGAGGATATCCCGCTGCTGGCCGAGTTTTTTTTACGCGATACGGCGGCCAAAAACCGCAAGGATGTCCGTGGTATCGCGCCGGAGGCCATGGAACTGCTGGTGGGAGCGCCTTGGCCGGGTAACGTCCGACAACTGGCCAACGTCATTGAGCAGGCGGTGGTGCTGTCTACCACTCCGCGAATCGGTGCACCCCTCATCCGCCACGCTCTGCGCGACAGAGAGGGTGAAGTCATGCCCCTGGCCGATGCCAAGGGCCGCTTCGAAATGCATTATCTGATCCAGATTATGCGCATGACCCGGGGCAACGTGAGTCAGGCTGCACAATTGGCGCAGCGCAACCGGACGGAGTTTTATCGCCTGCTGCGTCGTTACCACCTGGATCCCGCCGCCTTCAAAGAAACGGGCAGCGAAGAAGGCGAAGCGGAGATATAGGGGGTCGCCCTGAAGAATCGGCGATTCACT
>JAPTWR010000027.1:0-37945 GCA_028065135.1 Acidithiobacillus sp. | reverse complement strand
CAACCGGACGGAGTTTTATCGCCTGCTGCGTCGTTACCACCTGGATCCCGCCGCCTTCAAAGAAACGGGCAGCGAAGAAGGCGAAGCGGAGATATAGGGGGTCGCCCTGAAGAATCGGCGATTCACTCTGAGCCATGATCAACGGGTTGCTGAACGGACAATCCAGGTTTAGCAGCAGCCATCAGGAAAATTACTGGTGCGGGGAATGGTCGGAGCCATTGGAGGTTTCCCATGAAGATAGAATCCATCACCCTGGTGCGGCATGGCATGACGGCATGGTCGGATAGCGGCAAACATACCTCGGTGACCGATGTGGCATTGACGGCGGAGGGTCGGGTAGACGCGCAAGCGCTCTGGGGATCCTTTGTGGAGCAGGGACATTTTGATGGCGTTTACTCCAGCCCTATGCTGCGGGCGCAGCACACAGCCATTCTCGCGGGATTTGCCGATCCTGAACTACACCAGGGACTCTGTGAGTGGCGCTATGGCCGCTATGAGGGCATGACGACAGCCGAAATTCGTCGAGAAAATCCGAAATGGAGTATTTTCCGTTGCGGTGGACCGGGTGGTGAAAGTCCGGAAGCCGTCAGCGCCCGTTGCGACGGGCTGCTTGAGGAATGGGATGAGAAGGGCCACCGTCATGTGCTGTGCTTTGCCCATGGCCACATTCTGCGGGCGCTGGCCGCCCGTTGGCTGAGGCTGGAGTTGCGTTTTGGTGAGCATCTGCATCTGGACCCGGGCAGCATTTCGTGCCTGGGTTGGGAGCATGAAGTCCCCGCCCTGCATCTGTGGAATTATTGTCCGCAGCGCCCGGTCATCGGACCGCGCGCTGCGGACGGATTCTAAACACCTGTCCGGAGATGATCGCTCAAGGCAGCAGAAAGGCCGGCGCGACCTGCGCCGCCAGTTGCATCCCGGCGTGATAATAATGCGTGCCCGAAAAAGCATGGGCATCGTCAGCGCGAAACGCATCCATAGCCAGACCCTTGCGTCCCAGTGTCCCGCTCCACCAGCCGGATGGATAGCAGAACTGCGGAAAGTACACGCTGTTCACCGCGTCAAAGCCCGCTTCCGTCATGCGTTGTTGGCACTGACGGATCAGGTTGGCATGCAACAAGGGAGATTCAGACTGGGCCACCAGCACGCCCTGATCGGCCAGCGCATGGTGGCAAGCCGCGTAAAAGTCCGTGGCGAAAAGCCCCGCCGCCGGTCCGACCGGGTCGGTGGAGTCGACGATGATCACATCATAGCGTCCCGCCTCCGCCTCTTTGACCCAGGCGATGCCATCGGTAAAGTGAAAATGGGCGCGGGGGTCATTATTTTTCTCACAGAGTTCCGGGAAGAAACGCTCGGCGACGCGGGTGACCCGCTCATCCAGCTCAACCTGCGTGGCTTCTTCTACTTCCCGGTGGCGCAGCACCTCGCGCAGGGTGCCGCAGTCACCACCGCCGATGATCAGTACCCGTTTGGGCATCGGGTGGGTGAAGAGGGCTGGATGGCTCATCATTTCGTGATAGAGAAAGTTGTCGCGGTCGGTGACCATCACCAATCCGTCCAGCGTCATGAGGGTGCCGAACTGTTCGGTTTCGAAGATCTCAATGACCTGATAAGGACTCTGCTCGCGATGCAGCACTTCGCGGATTTTCAGGCTCAATGCTGCGCCGTGCTCTTCATAGCGCTCGGTGTACCACAGTTCTGTGCTCATAGCCGCCTCTCTCGACGCTGGGGATGGTGGGGTGTTCGCGGGGGATTTTGCGGAAGAAACGCGCAAAAGAAAAGGGCGGACCGGTTACCCAGGTCCGCCTGTTACCGCTGTGAGTCATTTCAAGCGCAGAGAACCGGCTTGACGCGCAACTCATGGGCAGGAACGCCCATCATATCCACTTGCCCGCGCTTCATCTCCATGGTGGAGACTTGCCCGGCGCCAAAGGCTTCCTTGAGATAATTCAAGGCATCCTCGGGCTGGATGATATCGCCGCAGGTGAAAATATCCACCGCTGCGTAGCCATATTCCGGCCAAGTGTGAATGGCCAGATGCGACTCGGCGACGATGACGGCGCCGCTTACCCCGTAGGGCGAGAAGTGGTGAAAAGTTTGCGTCACGATGGTGCAATTGGCACGCCGGGCGGCCTCGAGCATGGCATCTGTAACATAATCAACATCAGACAAGGTACTGCCGTCACAATGGTAAAAATCTGCGACGATTTGATGTCCCAATGAGCGCATAGGTGCCCCCCTTACCAAAGTTAATAAACGGTTAAGAAGTAGCTCCCGTGCACCCCCAGACAGTACTTGGTTTTATGCCCTACCTTGCTGGAACGATGCTTTGCTCCAAATCTCTTAAGGACTGACCCCCTTAGTAACTGCTTTCGGTGCCGTGGAAACAGACGACGAACTATACACGTATGCGCTGAGGATGCAAGGGTTTTTAGCGGGTAACGAGGGGTGATTCTCATCGCTTCTGCGCGGCGTTCTGGCCCCATGCTGACCGTTCGGTTTATACTGTGCGTCATGACCGCAAAAGTAGAGAGTGCCCATGGCCGCTGAGGCCCTTGTCGAACTGGAAAACGTGCACTTTTCCCGGGGACCGCATCTGGTCCTGGCGGGGGTGGATATGCGTATTCCCCAAGGGGCCATCGTCTCCCTCATGGGAGCGAGCGGTGGCGGCAAGACGACCGTGCTGAATCTGATGGCCGGCACCCTGGCGCCACAGTCCGGGCGCATACGGGTGGCAGGGCAGGATCTGCAAGCGCTGGATTTTGAGGACCTATACCGTTTGCGCCGCCGCATGGGCATGCTTTTTCAGCACAGCGCCCTGTTTACCGATTTTAGCGCCTTTGAGAATGTTGCTTTTCCTCTGCGACGCCATTTCCGGCTGAACGAGGGTATCTTGCGTAAACTGGTGTTGATGAAGCTGGAGGCGGTGGGATTGCGGGGTGCGGCTGGATTGATGCCCGCCGAGCTCTCCGGCGGCATGGCTCGGCGGGTGGCGCTGGCCCGTGCGGTGGTGATGGATCCGATGCTGATTTTTTACGATGAGCCCTTCACCGGCTTGGACCCCATCAGTGTGGGAATTATCGCGACTCTGATCCGTCGCCTCAATGATGCCCTGGGCGCGACCAGTATTCTCGTCAGTCACGATGTGCAGGAGACTTTTTCTATCGCGGATTATGGTTATATCCTCGCGGGCGGCAAAATCATTGCGGAAGGTTCGCCAGAAGTCTTGCGGGCCAGTGATTCAGAACTGGCCAGGCAGTTTCTCGGTGGGCAGCCGGATGGGCCGGTGCCCTTTCATTATCCAGCCAGAGATAACTACGCTACCGCTTTGATGAGTTCGGCGGCTGCGGGTGAGGTGATTTAGAGCATGGCCTTTCTGGATTTCGTGCCGAATCTGGGGCGACGGGTATTGCTGACGATCCCCAATTTGGGGGCCGCGGCGCGTTTTCTGCTGCGGAGTTTGGTGGCGGTGATCAACCGCCATTTCAGCATTCAACAACTGCTCAAGCAGGTGTATGGCTTTGGGGTGCGGTCGCTGCTCCTGATGATGGTCGCCGCTTTCTTCACGGGTATGGTGTTGGGTTTTCAGGGGTATTACGCGCTGGTGCGCTTTGGCGCCACTTCGGCACTGGGCACCCTGGTCGCCCTGTCGCTCCTGCGCGAGCTGGGGCCGGTGTTGACGGCGCTGCTCTTCGCCGGGCGGGCGGGGTCGGCGCTGACCGCCGAAATCAGTTCCATGAAGGCGACGGAGCAGCTAAACGCCATGGAAATGATGGCGGTCAACCCATTTGCCTGGGTCGTGGCGCCCCGCCTCTGGGCGGGGATTATCGTCGTGCCTATACTCTGCGCTATTTTTGATCTGGTCGGCATCTTGGGTGGATACCTCATTTCGGTGCCGGTGCTGGGCGTGGATGGTGGCACTTTCTGGGCGCAGATGCAGTCTAATGTCACGTTTTCCGGTGATATCCTGACTGGTCTGTTCAAGGCTCTTTGCTTTGGGCTGGTGGTGACCTGGATCGCTGCCTGGCAGGGTTACGCGGCACAGCCGACAGCGGAAGGCGTGGGTAACGCCACGACGCGCAGCGTGGTGACGGCATCGCTGGCGGTGCTGGGTCTCGATTTCATTCTCACGGCTTTCTTGTTCACCTAAGGGGTAGACGGCGCATGGAAAAACGAGCGATAGACTGGTGGGTGGGCATCTTTGTGCTCCTCGGCATCGCTGCTTTGGTGGTGCTGGCACTGCGCGTAGGGAACCTCTCCGGCTTCGCCTACAACGACGGTTACATACTGCATGCGAATTTCACCAATGTGGGCAGTCTCAAGGCGCGCAGCCCGGTCAGGCTGGGTGGGGTCACGATCGGTGAGGTGACCCACATCGGTATGGACCCCAAGACCTTCATGGCGAAGGTGACCATGCGTATCGAACCGAAGGTGAAATTGCCGACGGATACGGGTGCGTCCATTTACACCGAGGGGTTGCTGGGCGAGCAGTATGTGGCCGTTCAGCCGGGTGGAATGCCGCAGGAGCTGAAGCCGGGTGGCACCATTACCATGACGCAAAGCGCGGTCAATATTGATCAGCTAATCGGCCAGATGGTCTTTGATAAGGCCTCGGGTAGCAAATAGGGAGGATTCGGTATGCGTCAAATTTCTTTGATTTCGCTGGCATTTTTTTTGCTGGCCTGGACGCTGCCTGCTGCGGCAGAAGATACGCAGGGGGCGGTAGCGGTGGTTCAGCAGCTTACCAATAGTGTACTCAAGGTGCTGCGCTCCAATGACGGCAAGCCCATCACGCCAGCCGTGAAGAAAGAGGTGGCGGATATCGTCTTGCCGCACATGGATTTCACCACCATGTCGCAATACGTGATGGCGCGGTACTGGCGGCAGATGGATCCGGCCCAGCAGCAGGAATTTGTGGTGCTGTTCAAGGATCTGCTGGTGCGTACCTACAGTAATTCACTCAATCATTACCACGGGCAGACGGTAAAAATCACTGGCAGCCAGCAGATCTCCCAGAATCCGCCAGTGGCACAAGTGAACATGGTTATTCGTCAGAACGGTAGTGGTCCAGATGTTCCGGTGATTTATGCCCTGCTCTACATCAACAACTCCTGGCGGATTTACAACACCTATATTGACGGGGTCAGCATGGTGCTGAATTACCGGCAGAGCTTTGGCCAGATCGTCGCGAGCCGTGGAATCCCCGCTCTGCTCCAGGATATGAAGGCCAAGGATGGCATGGGCAAGGCACCAGGCAAAACGGCGGCGGCCGCTTGAGCGCAGCGGCCTCCTGGGAGCGACGGATGATTGACGGTGCTCCTTGGCTGTTTCTGCAAGGGGACTGGCGGGTGGCACCACTGGATAAGCTGCTGCGATCCTTTGCATGGGTGAAAGACGGACAGGGCTGCACAGAAATTTCCGTCGTGGAGCTAGAGGCTGCGGACAGCGCGACGCTTGCCGTGCTGATGGAGTGGGTACAGCAGGCCAGGCAGCGTGGAACCGCGCTACGCATTCATGGGGCGTCTTCCAAGCTGCAAGAACTGGCGAGTTTGTATCGTCTGCAGGATATTTTGCCGCTGTGCCATGACTGATCTCCCGGCTATTCACATCGCCGGGTTGCGCAAAGCCTACGGCAGCGGTCATTTGGCCTTGGCTGGCGTAGATCTGGATGTGCACGCCGGAGAATTTTTTGGTCTGCTGGGCCCCAATGGTGCGGGGAAATCTTCGCTGATCAACATCCTGGCCGGGACTGTGCGCCGTTCGAGCGGGGTGGCAGAAATCTTCGGCTTTGATGTGGAGCGGGATTTTCGCCGGAGCCGTCAGTTGCTGGGGGTCGTGCCCCAGGAGTTGGCCTATGACCCCTTTTTTACCGTGCGCGAATTTCTGCGCATGCAATCCGGCTATTTTGGTTTGCGTCACAATGATGACTGGCTGGATGAGTTGATGGCGGAACTGGATCTGACGGACAAGGCCAACGCCAATTTGCGCGCTTTGTCCGGTGGCATGAAGCGGCGGGTGCTTATCGCCCAGGCTTTGGTGCACAGGCCCCGGGTGGTGGTGCTGGATGAGCCGACTGCCGGGGTTGATGTGGAACTGCGTCAGGGGCTCTGGCGTTTTATGCGACGGTATAATGAAGAGGGCCATACGGTCATTCTCACCACCCATTATCTGGAAGAGGCCGAGGAACTCTGTCAGCGGATCGCCATTCTCCAGCAGGGACGAATGGTTGCCTTGGACAGCAAGGATGCATTGCTGCGTACCTCCAGTTGGCGGGTGCTCACGGTGACCTTCGACCGCGATCCGGGCACGCTCCCTCCCGAATTGGCGGAGTTACTGACCGGTGCCGCAGAAAATACCCGGGTACTCAGGATTGACGCCCGGAGAAGCCCGTTGGGGGGCGTCCTGGCACAATTGCAAAAATTGCCCGCCCAGATCCTGGATTTACGCCTTCAGGAGCCACGTCTGGAAGATGCCTTCACGGATATCCTCGGACAAGGGCGCTAATTTTGGTGGACCATTTGCGTCTGGATCTTTTCCTCAAGATGTCACGCCTGATCAAGCGCCGCAGTCTGGCCAAAGAAATCTGTGATGGCGGATGTGTGCAGATCAACGGTCGGCTGGCTAAGGCGGGGGCGATGGTGCAGGTGGGTGATGTGCTCACTATCGATATTCGGGATCGCCTGATGCGGGTACGGGTCTTGCGTATTCCGCAGCGGATTGAAGGACCGGAAGGGGTAGTGGAAGTGCTGCCCGAGGGGGTTGGGGAATGATCGCAGAGCCACGTTTGTTGCTGACGGTGGGAGAACCCGCAGGCATCGGCCCGGATATTTGCCTGCAATTGGCCAGCCACGCCTTGCCCTCCGGGGTCCTGCTCATTGGCGACCTGCAATGTCTGCGCAGCCGCGCCCTGACTCTGGGTTTATCGCTGCGACTGGAGCCCTGGCAGGAGGGCAATCCCTGGCCAGCGCCGGGAAGCGGTGTGTTGCATGTGCTGGACGTGCCCCTGGCTCAGCCTTGTCGCCCCGGCCATCTGGATGTGGCTAATGCACCGGCGGTATTGGCTACCCTGGATAAAGCGATGCACCTGTTACGGGCAGGCGCTGCGGATGCGCTGGTAACGGCCCCGGTGCACAAGGGCATCATCAACGACGCGGGGATTCCCTTTACCGGGCATACAGAATATCTCGCGGAAACCTGTGGCAGTCCGGAGGTGGTCATGCTGCTGGCTGGTCGCGGCCTGCGGGTGGCGCTGGCGACGACTCATCTGCCTTTAGCCCAAGTGGCGGCAGCCATTACCCCGGAAGGGTTGGAGGGTACATTGCGCATCCTGCACCGGGCCATGCGTGAAGACTTCGCCCTTTCGACACCCCGTATTCTGGTCGCTGGTCTGAATCCCCATGCCGGGGAGAGCGGGCACCTGGGGCATGAGGAACAGGATATCATCGCGCCAGTGATAGCAGCCTTGCAGGGAGAGGGGCTGCGGGTCAGCGGCCCGTGGCCGGCCGACACCCTGTTTACCCCGCGCCTGCTGGAAGATGCCGATGCGGTGCTGGCGATGTATCACGACCAGGGACTGCCGGTGCTGAAGTACCATGCCTTTGGTGAGGCGGTAAATATCACCTTGGGTTTGCCTATGGTGCGCACCAGTGTGGACCACGGCACGGCGCTGGATGTGGCGGGCACGGGCCGGGCAGAAGGAGGCAGCTTGCTGCGGGCGCTGGATGTCGCTGCGGAAATCGTCCGCAACCGGCGCCTCGCGGGCCGTTGATGCCTGCCGCAGGCCGGTCTGCATACTCAAAAAATGCGGTTGCGTCCCGCTGGCACCTGGGCGACCAGGAACTCCATCTGATCGGCGAGAATGCGCCGATTACTGAGCAGCAGATACTCGGCCCAGGTCGGGGTGAAGGGCACCGCGAGCAGCGGCATGTGCGCCTCGTCGGGGGTGCGGTTGTCCTTGCGACTGTTGCAACTGCGGCAGGCGGTCACCACGTTGGTCCAGATATCTCTGCCCTTGCGCGAGATGGGAATGATATGGTCACGGGTGAGTTCGCGGAGGGGGAAGTGTTTGCCACAGTACATGCAGAGATGACGGTCGCGATGAAACAAGGTCTGGTTGGACAGTGCCGGAGGGCGAATGCTGCCCTGATGACGGCCACGGACGGCGATGACCGGATGAATGTCGAGTTGCGAGAGAATGCCACTGCGGCGGCAGATGCCGCCGTGAGCGGTAAAGAAAGGATTCCCCAGTGTCCAGGCAACATTACCTCGGACATAATGGGCCGCGGCTTCTTCCCAGGTTTCCCAGGCCATGGGACGACCACCGACGTCAAGGCGCAGCACGAGGTGCATAGACTTTCCGTTTCGCATCGCCTGCTAGAGGCGTCGACCAAATATAGCATGAAGATGTGCTAATGTTGCAAGAGGGGCGCCTGCCGCGTGCAAAAAAGCGTTTCGGACAGAATTTTCTGGTTCAGCCGCAGATCATTGCGCGTATTGTGGCGGCTATTCGCCCCGTGCCCGGCGATCAATTGGTGGAGATCGGGCCGGGGCCGGGGGCGCTGACCAAGGCTTTGCTTCGTCTTTTGCCGCAGTTGACGGTGGTAGAGCTGGATCGGGATATGATTGCCGGTTTGCACGCGCTGGCGTCGCCGGAGCAGCTACAGGTCATACAGGCGGATGCGCTGGAGATCGACTTCCCGGCACTGGCCGGTGCCGGGAATATCCTGCGGGTGGTGGGTAACTTGCCTTACAATGTAGCGACGCCGCTGATTTTTCATATACTGGAGCAGGCGGAACAGGTGCGGGATATGCACTTCATGCTGCAAAAAGAGGTGGTGGACCGTATGGTGGCGGTGCCAGGAACCAAAGCTTACGGGCGGCTCTCGGTGATGATACAGGCGCACTGTGCGGTGGAATCCCTGTTCACGGTGGCTCCTGGCAATTTCTTTCCGGTGCCCAAAGTGGATTCGGCCTTCATGCGCCTGGTACCGCATCGTCCAGGGTTGCTACCACTCCATTTGCAGGTGCCTTTTGCGCGGATTGTGGCCACCAGCTTTGCCCAGCGCCGCAAGACACTCGCCAATAATCTGCGCGGCATTTTGAGTGCGGACGACTTGCGGGGTTTGCAGATCGATCCCGGTTGCCGCGCCGAGACGCTGGATCAGGCCGCCTTTTTCCGCCTCGCCGAGGCCACTGCTGAACAGGGAAAGTGATCATGAATCATTTGGAAGTTGCCGAGAAACTGTTTGTCGAACTGGAATGGGAAGCGAAAACACTGCCCGATTATCCGGTCCTCACTTGCGCGTTGCAGGTACCTAATGGCGTTCTGGACATTTTTTGCCATGTGCATGGCGAACGGGAGCGTATCCTGTTTTACCTGCGTCCCCAGAATCTGGAGATAACGATGGGAAAACGCCTGGCGGTGGCGGAGTTTCTGACCCGTGCCAACTATGGGCTGGCTCTGGGTAACTTTGAGCTCGATATGGAGGATGGAGAAGTCAACTTCAAGACGATTCTCCAGGCGCCTGCCACCGTGTTGAGCACTGCCCTGTTGCGTCCTTATCTGCTGGTTGGCGTGGAGACCATCAACCACTACCTGCCAGGGCTGAACCGGGTGCTGAGTGGCCAGGAAACCCCGGCTGCCGCGATCAAGGCGTTGGAGATTGTGACAGCGGTGCATTGACCCCGGAGCCGATGATTCCGCTGCCCAGCAGCAGCGGAGTGATGCCCATGCCGCGGATTTTGGCAAGGGTGGGCTGGGCCGCTGCCAGAGAATCGAAGGTGTTGGTGCGGAGCCGGTAGAGGGTGTTGTTATCGCCCGCTTCCACCTTTTCCATCTGGGTGCTGACCCCCAGCAGGGCGAGACGATCGCGCAGGACGGCGGCGGCGGCGCGATTGGTGAAGGCGCCGACCTGAATGGTCACCGGCTGGTGGACGGCGCTGGTGCTGCTGGTGGTCGCCGCACTGGGGATACCGGGACCGTTCCCGAGGATGTCGGCAGGAATGTCCACATGCATGGCGGGCAATATCTGATAAAAATTGAAATCGACGCCGCTGCGAGTGGCGGCTGTGGAGGCCGCAGCGGCGCTGCTGGAGGTGACGACGGCGAGCGGGTCGCGCACCGGAGTTTGTATGGTCGCCAGGGCAGTCGATGTGGACGCTGCCGAGCTAACAGGCTGTTGCTGAGCGATTGCCGGCGCGCTATTGCTGAAGGCCACCGCCGCCGGTAGTCTTGTCCCGCTATTGATTAAACCGAGCTTTCCGGTGGTGATGTGGATTTGTGCTATCCACCACCAGACCCCCGCACTGAGCATGATTACCAGAAGAAGCAGCAACACCCAAGGCCAGTTCAGTGCCGGAGGGGGGGGCGTTCGCTCGGTGTCATCTTCCAGCTCAACCGTCCGCCGTGGTGGGATGGGCGGGCGCGGCTCTGGCGCTCGCGGGCGGCTGGTTTGATTTTTGTAATCGCGCATAACCCTTTACATCTGCTCCGGTGCGCTGACGCCGAGCAGTCGTAGTCCGTTGGCAATAGTCTGCGCGACGGTCAGACAGAGCGTCAGGCGGGCGTGGCGCAGCGGCGTTTCCTCCACCAGAATTCTGGTCGAATTGTAGTAGGTGTGGAAGGCCGCGGCCAACTCCCTGAGATAGAAGGCAATCTGATGTGGTTCGCGATCACGGGCTGCCGTGGCCACTACTTCCGGGAAGCGCCAGAGGGCGTCGGCAAGTGCGATCTCGCGGGACTCCTGCAGAATTTCCAGGTCGACGCCGTCTGCTGAAGGCAGGCTGAGCCCCTTTTCTGCCGCCTGCCGCAGCAGGGAATAGACCCGGGCGTGGGCATACTGGATATAAAATACCGGGTTTTCTTCGGAGTGCTTTTTGGCCAGTTCCAGATCAAAGTCCAGATGCTGGTCGGCGCGGCGCAGCACATAAAAGAAACGCGCGGCATCATTGCCCACTTCCTCGCGCAGTTCACGGAGGGTGACAAACTCACCGGCACGGGTAGACATGGAGACCTTTTCCGTACCGCGATAGAGGATGGCGAACTGGACGAGGACGACTTCCAGTTGCTGGTCATCGAGGCCGAGGGCGCGCAGGGCGGCCTTGACTCTGGGCACATAGCCGTGATGGTCCGCACCCCACATGTCGATGACGTGGGTGAAGCCGCGGGCAAATTTTTCAGCATGGTAGGCCACATCGGAGGCAAAGTAGGTGTAGGCGCCATTGTCGCGACGCAAAACCCGGTCCTTGTCGTCATCAAAGGCAGTGGCGCGGAACCAGAGGGCGCCCTCCTGGGTGTAACAATGTCCGGCTTTTTCGAGGGCGGCGACGGCAGCATCGACCGCACCCGTATCCATCAGGCTGCGCTCGGAATACCAGCGCTCGTAATGCACACCGAAGCCCTCCAGATCCTCGCGGATGTCGGCGAGAATCTCGTCCAGTCCGGCGCTGTGCAGGGTGCGATAGTCGGCACCGAGGGACTGCTTCAGGTGGGCGATGAGGGCGTCGATGGCGATATCACCGTCGCTCATCTCGGGCAGGTTCGGCAATCCGGCCGCCGCGTGCTGTAAGCGGTCGCCGACCTGCTCCCGGAGATGCGCCGCTATTTCGCCCACATAGTCGCCGCGATAACCGTTCTCAGGGAAGGGCCAGGGCAGCGCCCCGGCGGCTTCGAGATAGCGCAGGTAGACGCTGGCCGCGAGAATATCCATTTGCCGCCCGGCGTCGTTGACATAGTATTCACAAAAGATGTCGAAGCCGTTAAAGCGGAGGATATTGGCGAGGCTGGCGCCATAGGCGGCGCCGCGCCCATGCCCGACGTGCAGGGGGCCGGTGGGGTTGGCGGAGACGAACTCCAGTTGCAGGCGCTGGCCGGCGCCGTTCCGGTTGGCGCCGAAGCGCTCTTTTTCGGTACGTACCCGGTGGATGACGGCGTGAAAGGCGGCAGGCCGCAAAAAGAAATTGATGAAGCCGGGGCCGGCAATCTCGGTGCGGGCAATCCATTCCGAGGCAGGCAGGGCCGCGACGATATCGTTGGCGATGTCGCGGGGCTTGCGCCCGACCGCTTTGGCGAGGAGCAGGGCGACGTTGCTGGCGAGATGGCCGTGTTCCACCTGTTTGGGGCGATCCAGCTCCAGGGCGGCGGGAATCCCTGGAATGTTGCCCTGGGCGTGGAGTTGTTGAAGCGCCCCTTGCAGGGCCTGGCTGACAAATGCTTTCACAGGGCTACCTTATGCACGAAATTTTTGCTTTAGTGTAACGCAAGCCAGCGCTTTACGGCAGGGGTTGTTGTATCTTGGATACTGTACTGGAGCCGAGGATCGATGGGGATGCGCATAATGCATGATTATCTGGGAGGTTTCTGGCACTGGTTTACCGCCCCGTGGACGCTGCCCGGGGGGATGATTGTCGAGCCCATCGGTATGGTTGAATTTCTGATTATCCTGGTTTTTTTATGGTGGGGGGCGGCCTGGGTGCGGCGATTCACGCGCCGGGTACTGAGCCGGCAACTGGATCATGCCACGGCTTACGCCATCTCGCGGCTTACCTACTACATGGTTATTGCTCTGGGCATTTTCATTGCCCTGCAGACGATCGGCGTCAATCTCAGCAGTCTGGCTCTCTTGGGCGGTGTGGTGGGTGTTGGTCTGGGTTTCGGGTTGCAGAATATTTTCAGCAATTTTGCGTCCGGACTCATTTTGCTCTTTGAGCGCAGTATCAAGGTCGGCGACTACATCCAGATCAAAGAAAACGGCCTGCATGGCGAGGTCAAAAAGCTGGGCGTGCGCTACACCCAGATCGTGACCAACGACCATGTGGATATCCTGGTACCCAACTCCCAGTTTGTGAATGGTGAAGTGATCAACTGGAGTCTGGATGATCCGATTATGCGGATTCATATCCCGTTTCGCGTGCCCTACGGTACCGACCGGGAACGCTTGCGGAATCTGGTCATAGAAACCGCCCTCTCCTTGCCCCTGACAGCAAGGGATGAACGTTATCCGCCGACCTTGTGGTTGAACGCGTTCGGAGACGCGGGCTATGACTGCGAGATGATCGTCTGGGTGGAACGGGCGGGACTGATACGTCCCGGCGGAACCCGCGCCAAATATAACTGGGCACTGGCGGATGCCCTGGAGCAGGCGGGCATCGAAATACCACGCCCGCGTCAGGAGGTGGTGGTGACGCCTTCCCTGGCGGCGGCACTGGCCACTACTGTGGAAAACTCGTCCTCTTCCTCCTCCACATAATTGCGCGGACCATCGGCGCTGCGCAGGGCGCTGGGCGGGATGATAAAGACGTAGGCGGTAATGGCCGCTATCAGGCAGATCCACATCGACAGGCGCAGCAGGTTGTCGATGCTCAGGGTGCCCGCCTGCACCTCGATCAGGGTGTGCAGGTGTTGGGCTGAGAGCGCCACTTCCGGATCGAAACGGCTGATGTGGCCGCGCAGATGGTCGCTGGCAAGGGCGCTGTAGCGGGCCCAGTAGACGCTCAGCAGGCTCACCCCGATGTTGGCGCTGAAGACGCGAATGAAATTGCTGGTGGTGGCTGCTGAGGGAATTTCCGCAGCACTGAGGCCGGAGAGGATAACCATGGTTAGCGGCACGAAGAGCATACCGACGCCCATGCCGATGAACAGCATCGGCCAAAACAGATCGCTCAGACTGCTGATGGGACTGAGATAAGCGCTACCGTAGGCGAAGGCAAAAATGGCAAAGCAGAGGGTCGTCAGCCGACGCAGTCCCAGTAGCCCGCGCAGGCGGTCCATCTGGGTCGACAAGGGAATAGCGCCAAGACCAATGGGAATGAGCACCGCGCTCCCCCAGAAGCCGTTGAAGCCGAGGGTTTCCTCCGCCCAGAGGGGTAGCATGGAGGCCCAGCCCATGAACATGGCCCAGCCCAGGCAGAGCAGCAGCAGCCCCAGCCAGTAATTGCGCCGGTGCAAAAAGTGCAGTTGGAGCAGGGGATGGCGAGTCTCGTTTTCGCGCCAGGCAAAAAGCAACAGGAAGACGACGGCGAACAGGGTCATTTTCAGAATGAAGGTAGAATGCCACCAGCCGTACTGCTCGCCCTGATCCAGCACCACCTGCATGCTCATCAGACCGCCGTAGAGCAGGCCGAAGCCCCAACCGTCGAAAGGCGGCGTCAGGGGATCACCGTGATCTTTGGGAATGCCCGCGCTGCCCAGAAAAAGGGCGACGCCCCAGATCGGCAGGGAGAGCAGAAAAATGCTGCGATAGCCGAGTTCCGTCGCCAGCAGGCCGCCAATGGCTGGCCCGAAGAAAAAGGGTACCAGCATGGCGTTACTCCAGAAGATGGTTACGGGGCCGTGAAATCGGCCGGGGCTGTGGCGTAAGAACAGACTCTGGCTGAGGGGGACGAGAAGCCCCGCCGCTATACCTTGTAGAGCGCGGGACAGCAGCATAATCCAGAGATTGTCGGTCGCCACACTGATGACGGTGCCCACCATAGCCACGGTAACCGCCGCCTGAAAGACGCGGCGCATCCCGAAGCGGGCTGTCGTCCAGGGCATCAGGGTAATCCCCAGTGACCAGTGGACAATGAAGTAAGTCAGGGTCCAGAGGGCATGATCGCTGCTGGTGGAGAGGCCGCCCGCGACGTAGGGAAAAATACCCTGCACCGAGGCGCCGTCGAAGGAGCCCATACCGAGGGCGAGGCCTACCCCCGCAAAGAGGGGCCAGGTTTTAGAAAGGGACTGTGCTGTTTCCACCAGGTGGGATCCTTGGACGTTGGCCCGGTTTAATGTTAACGCTAATATTCAGTCGCTGGCGATGCTTGCTTTTCTGGAACGGGTTGCCACGACGGCATAACTTTGATGCGGCGCTGCCTTAGAAGCCGCCGTCGGCCGTTGCCATCATTAGAAATGCACCGGAGCCGCCCGCCGGATGCTCCAGCCAGATCAGGGGCAGATCGGGACGACGGCGGATGAGGGCCGCTTCGGCATCGCCGGTTTCCACCACCAGGACGCCGCCCGTCTGCAGGTGATGCGGCGCCTGCTCCAGCAGGGGGAGTAGGCAATCCAGGCCATCGTCGCCGGCGGCCAAGGCGAGACGAGGCTCGTGCCGGTATTCGGGGGGCAACTCCGCCATGGCCGCCGCGTCCACATAGGGCGGATTGCTGAGGATCAGGTCGTAGCGCTGTCCATCCAATGCGGCGAAGAGGTCGGACTGATGCAGGTGCACGCGGTCCTCCAAGCCATAACGCCGCACATTTGCGCGGGCTACGGCGAGGGCCTCGGCGGAAATGTCCACCGCATCCACTTCGGTGTCCGGAAAGCGCAGAGCCAGGATGATGGCCATACAGCCGGAACCTGTGCCGATCTCCAAAATGCGCTGTACCTGCGACGCCTCTACCCAGGGCGCGAAGCCCTCTTCAATAAAGGGCTCCAGCAGACTGCGCGGGATGAGGACACGCTCATCGACGCTAAAACGCAGTCCGGCAAACCAGGCTTCACCGGTGATGTAGGCGGTGGGGCGACGGAGAATCTCACGCTGATAGAAGTAGTTGAGTATTGTGCTTTTCTCACCATCCAGCAGGCGGGCCGCGCCGAGTTCTGCAAGGTTTTCCGGTTCCAGATGCAGCGCCCAGGCGATCAGGGTGTCGGCTTCGGCGCGAGGTTGCTGTTGGCCCTGGCTGAAGTCGAGCCCGGCAGCGGCAAAACGGCTGGCTCCCCAACGCCGGTAATCGGTTACTGTATGCAGGGCAGTGATAGCGAGGGCAGCATATTGTTCGAGGTTCATTCAGCCTAACTCCAGCCAGACCGGGCAATGATCGGAGCCGGTCACATCGGTGGCAATCCCCGCTCCGCGCAGGCGCGGCAGCAGACTTTCATGTATCCAAAAATAATCAAGGCGCCAGCCGATATTGCGGACGCGGGCGTTGGTGCGCTGGCTCCACCAGGAATACGTTATGCTGTCCGGGTGTAGGTGACGGAAGCTATCCACCCAGCCGGCCGCTACCCACTGGTCCAGGCAAGCCCGTTCTTCGGGGAGAAAACCGGATATTTTCGCATTCTCTTTGGGGCGCGCGAGGTCGATGGCCTGATGGGCGGTGTTAACGTCGCCACAAAATACCACAGCCCGACCGGTGGCGACCCGGGCGTTGATCAACTCCAGAAAGGCAGCGTAGAAATCCAGTTTGAAGGCGAGGCGTTCGGTATCCTTCTTGCCGTTGGGGAAGTAGACGTTATACAGGTCGAAATCACCGCAGTCGGTGATAAGCACGCGACCTTCCCGGTCGAAGCGCGGGATGCCCAGGCCCGTTGCTACCGGTCGGCAAGGCGCTTTGCTGAAAGTGGTAACGCCGCTGTAACCGGGGCGCTCGGCAACCGCCCAGCGGCTATCGTAGCCCTCCAGTACGGTTTCTGCCACTGGAAGACGATCCGGATCGGCCTTGCTTTCCTGTATGCAGAGCACATCCGGTTGCGTCGCCGCGACCCAGTGGCTTAAGCCTTTGCGACAGGCGGCGCGCCAGCCGTTCACGTTCCAGCTATAAAGGCGCATAATCACGACTTCTCAACGCATTACCCGCACGGCCAAAAAATCCCCTTCGGTCAGTACCCGTTCCAGAATGGCGCGCCCGGTATCACCAGCGGTGCCCGCTGTAGCGAGCAGGGCGAGCCCTTCCCGCGCCGCTGTTGGGCTGATAACGCCATAGCGCAGGGCTAGTTGATAGAGCACGGCAACACTGATTTCCTGACCTGGCTGCTTGACCAGTTCCCCTTGAAACTGCGCGAGCGGCCCGCCGTAGAGGAGCAGTTTGCGCACGTGGTCGATATTGGACAGTGTCGAGGCACTCATGAGTATTCCTTCGTTAAAACACGCGGTGACGGACCCAACGGTGGCGTTTGGTAGGTGTACTAAGCCTTGTCCGGACCCGGCCAGCCCTGGCAACGCAGGGACCACAGCCCGCCACTTTGTGCCTCAGTGAGCAGTGGACCTAGTTCTGTCAGGGCGGCGCTAAGCGCCTCGCGCAGGCCCCAGGGCGCATTCACCACGATCAGCCCGCTGCCAAAAAGCTGTTCCCGGCCTTCCTCCGGCATCTGCAACAGTTCGCAGGTAAAAGCGGGCAGGTGCTTACGCAAAGCCTGCCACAATCTGGTGATCGTACCGCGGATTTTTACCGGGTACCAGACGAGATACACCCCTTGCGGCCAGCGCCGATAGGCGCGGATCAGGGTGTCCGCGAGGCGCTCCCATTCATCTCTGCGCTCAAAGGGCGGGTCGATCAGGACCAGACCACGTTTTTCAGGCGGGGGGATCAGGCCGAAGAGGGCGCGATAACCATCTTCGCTGAGGATGCTGGTATGCGCCCGTTGGCCCATCGCCTTGCGCAGGCGCGTTGCCACCTCGGGCTGCTGTTCGCAGAGCACCATCCGGTCGCTAGGCCGGAGTAGAGTGGCGGCAAGGACGGGGGAGCCGGGGTAGTGGCGTAACATGCCGTCACCGTTCTCATTGCCGATGATTTTCAGCCATGCACCCGCGTGTGGCAGGCTGCGCCGGTCTGCCCACAGGCGCGAAACACCGTGCAAGTGTTCTCCTTGCGCGCCTAAGGTATATTGCCCCGCTCCTGCGTGAGTGTCGATGTAAGCGAGTGGCGTGTCCTTACGGATCAGGGCTTGCAAAGTGAGGCTCAGGGCCAGATGCTTGACGCAGTCGGCGGCATTGCCGGCGTGATGATGGTGGTCGTAATTCATGGCTTGTTTATCTTTCTGGGGTTGGCTTGGGGCGATGCTTTCGTCATGATAACAGATAGCCGTCCAGACTCAGTAGAAAAGGAGAGATGAAAATGCGACTTTATGCTACGCGGACCAGCCCCTATGCTCGGAAAGTGCGGATCGCACTGCTGGAAAAAAACATCCCCTGTGTTTTGGAGTGGGTGGATCTCCGCGCCGCCGACCATGGCGCACTGGAGCACAATCCCCTGGGTAAGATCCCTGTGCTGGTGCGTGATGACGGCCCGGCCGTATATGACTCAGCAGTGATTATCCAATATCTGGAAATTTTGCGCCCCGAACCAGCCATCATCCCGCATGATCCGGAAGCCCGTATTGCGACATTGCGAATTGAAGCGCTGGCCAGCGGCATTATGGATAGTACGGTTGCCTGGGTGTTGGAGCAACGCCACAGTAACGATTGTCAGGATCTCGATATGTTGCAGCGTGTCCGTGGCAAGATCCTTGCCGCATTGGCGATGCTGCAGGAGGAGACGTGCGGGTGGAAAGATGTGGGAGCAGCGCCAGTGTTAAATCTGGCGCAGATTGCGACCATCGCCGCGGTCGGTTATGTCGATCTGCGCGCGCCGGATTTCTTGTTGCAATTCCCGGAATTGACGACCTGGATGCACGCCCTGCGTCAACGTCCCAGCATCAGCGCCACTGTGCCCCAGTAACTTTCGTGAAAGTTGCCACCTGGAACGTCAACTCCCTGAAGGTGCGTCTCCCGCAAGTGCTGGAATGGCTGGGTAGTGAGCAGCCCGATGTCCTTTGTTTGCAGGAGACCAAGTTGGTCGATGCGTGTTTCCCGGCGACCGAACTGGCGGACGCCGGTTATCTGTCGCTCTATCACGGTCAGCCGACTTATAACGGTGTTGCCATCCTGAGCCGGGCGACACCTGAGGACGCCCGTTGTGACTGGCCAGATGGGGGTGACGGGCAGGCACGACTGTGCGCCGCCAGCTTTGGTGACTTACGCGTCATCAATGTTTATGTGCCCAACGGCCAGTCCTTAGACAGCGACAAGTATCCCTACAAATTACAATGGTTGGAGCGTCTGCGCGCGCTGCTTGCCGAGGAGTTGCAGCGTTGGCCGCAATTGTTGCTGGTGGGGGATTTCAATGTTGCTCCGGACGCCCGTGATGTTTGCGATGCTGCGGTCTGGGGGGATGGCATACTTTGCTCACCTCCCGAACGGGCGGCGCTGGGTGCGTTGTTGGACCTCGGGCTGCACGACAGTTACCGCAGCCTATACCCGGACGCGCAGGAGTGGAGCTGGTGGGATTACCGCGCGGCAGCGTTCCGGCGCAATCAGGGGCTGCGCATCGACCTGATCCTGGCCTCGAGTCCGCTCCTTGCGCGCACTCGGAATGTCGTCATCGACCGCGCCGCGCGGGCGGCAGAGCGTCCATCAGATCACGCGCCCGTTTGCATCACGCTGGAGAACGAAACATGATTGGTATTCTGGTCGTCAATCTGGGCACCCCTGACGCGCCTACCGCTCCGGCGGTGCGCCGCTACCTGCGCGAATTTCTCAGTGATGCCCGAGTGGTAGAACTTCCGCGGATACTCTGGTGGCCCATTCTGAATGGGCCCATTCTGCTGTTTCGTCCCGCCCGCTCGGCGCGCAATTATGCCAGTATCTGGCTTCCCGACGGATCACCCCTGATGGTCTATAGCCAGCGCCAGTGTGATGCGTTGCAGGCCCACTGGGATCAACAGTGTCCCGGCCAGGTTCGGGTGAAGTTGGCTATGCGCTACGGTAAGCCGTCGATTGCGCAAGGCTTGGCGGTGCTGCGTGATGCCGGATGCCGCAAGCTTTTTGTGGTGCCGCTTTATCCCCAATATGCGGCAGCTACCACCGCCTCCATTTTTGATGCCGTGGGCAAAGAATTACGACAATGGCGGGAGATTCCGGAAATTCGCATGATTCGGGACTGGTATGAACACCCTGCCTATATTCACGCCCTGGCGGACAGTATCCGTGCCTGGTGGCGTGAGCACGGACAGGCGGAGCGATTGCTGATTTCTTTTCACGGCTTGCCGGAAAGCGGTGTTGCCAAGGGCGATCCCTACCGCAGCCAATGCGAGAAGACCACCGCATTGCTGGTAAAGGAACTCGCTTTGTCCGATGACCAATGGATACAAACTTTCCAAAGTCGCTTCGGCGCCGCCAAATGGCTGCAGCCCTATACGGATAAAACACTCGTCGAGTTGGCGCATTCCGGGGTGTCCCGCATTGATATCGTCTGCCCCGGTTTTAGTGCGGACTGCGTGGAAACGCTGCAGGAAATCGCCTTGGAAGGCAAAGAAACCTTCCTCCAGGCGGGTGGCCAGGAACTACGCTATATTCCTGCGCTCAACGACAACCCCCTCTGGGTGACGGCGTTCAGTCAGATTCTTGAACCCCATTGGCGTCATTGGGATAGCCGGGAAATTTTGCCGTTTCCGCGCAGTCAGGCTAAAATCGGCTAGAAACTACCATAGCAGTATCTTTTCAGGCCCTTAACCCATAGGACTCGCGCCATGATGATCAGCAAAGACAAAGTCGTCACTATCGACTATTCCCTGACCGATGAAGAGGGGGAACTGATTGATAGCTCCGTGGGTGAAGAGCCCCTCGTCTATCTCCATGGCCACCACGGCATCATCCCCGGCCTGGAGCAGGCTCTGGCGGGGCGTCGTGTCGGCGATAAGCTAGAGGTCTCCATCCCTCCCGAAGAAGGCTATGGCGATTGGGACGAAGATCTGGTGGAAGTGGTGGGTGTTGAGGATTTTGACGATCCGGAAGAGCTGGAGATCGGCACCCAGTTTGAGACCATGACTGAAGACGGCACACGCCTTGCCACGGTAATCGATATCGAAGGTAACGAAATTACCGTCGATCTCAATCACCCGCTGGCTGGGATGACTCTGAACTTCGATGTGACGGTGCTGGAAGTGCGGGATGCCACCACCGAAGAGCTGGCCCATGGTCATGTGCATGGGCACGGAGCACATGACGGGGATCACTGATGCGTTGATGCTGTACCGGTTGACGCGCTTGTTGGCTAGGTAGGTCGACTTGCGTGGTCTGGGTCTGATGTCTGGGACCAGCGCCGACGGTGTGGATGCCGCGGTGCTGGATTTTGACGTCGCGGGCTGTGCGGGTTACCAGGGTGTCTTTGGGTGCGCTTTTGATCCGGCGTTGCGTGCGGAGGTGCTGGCTGCCAATGGGCCACTGAGCGTTGAGGCGATGGCGCGGCTTGACCGGCGTCTGGGTGCCTGTTACGCCCAATTGGCGAGTGCTGCGATTGCCCATCTCGGTCCGGTAGACTTTATCGCCTTGCACGGGCAAACCATTCGTCATCAACCACATGTGACGCCCGGCTTTACGCTGCAAATTGGTGCGGCGGCGGATATTGCCGTGGCCACCGGTCTGACCGTGGTCCACGATTTCCGGCGTGCCGATGTGGCGGCCGGGGGAGAAGGGGCGCCGCTGGTGCCGCCTTTCCATCAATTCTGCTTTCAGGGAAAACAACCCCGTCTGGTGCTCAATCTCGGTGGTATGGCCAACGTGACCTGGTTGCCGGGCATGGACGATCCCCGTCCATTACTGGCTTTCGACTGCGGGCCAGGCAATGTGCTGATGGATGCCGCCGTGTATTTGTGCAGCGATGGGCGATCGACCTGTGATCTGGATGGGCAAATGGCCGCCGACGGACTTTGCGATGCTGTATGGTTAGCGGACCGGCTGACCCACAGGTTTTTCCGGCAACCACCTCCCAAAAGCACCGGGCGGGAAGTTTTCGGATTGCCCCTGGTGACGCAATGGTGGTCATCCTGGCGGGGCACTGCGGCGGATTTTCTGGCCACACTGACGGCATTGACCGCGGTTTCTGTGGCACAGGCGATAAGGACCTGGACTCCGGGTGCTGCGGAAATGCTGGTGTTCGGTGGGGGCGCCGAAAACCCGACTCTGATGCGCGTCCTGCAGGGGACACTGGCAGAGACCCGAATTTTGCACGGTGGGCAGTACAGCGGCATTCCCAGTCAGGCGTTGGAGGCGTTGGCCTTTGCCTGGCTGGGCGGTCAGTGTTTGCTGGGGCAACGCCTGCCCTGGGCGCACGTTACCGGGGCGCAGCGTCCCATGACTCTGGGTAATATTTTGCCCGGAGATAACTGGCCAGATCTGCTTGTCCATCTCTCGAAAAGGATGGAAATCACCGCAAAGGAAAGATCGTATGGTGCTCTTCCCACAGCCTGACACCAGCAATTGTTGGCATCCCGGTGGCGGAACGGCCGTTTATGGCATTCTCGGTCATCCGGTCACTCATAGCCTCTCGCCATGGATGCATCGCCTCTTTGCCGCACAGCAGGATCGAGACCTGGTTTATGTGCCTTTCCCGGTGCATGAAGCGGCGATCGCCGCGGCGTTGGCCGGACTGCCGGCGCTTGGCGTGCGTGGCGTGAATGTTACAGTCCCCCATAAAGAGGCCGTGTTGCCGCGGATGCAGCAACTGAGCGCCGAGGCGCGTGCCATCGGTGCGGTGAACACCGTGTGTTTTACGCCCTCGGGTATGGAGGGACACAATACGGATGCACTCGGTTTTCAGCGGGCGCTGGAGCGTGCCGCGGGGATTGGCTGGCGACAATGTCCGGCGACCGTGATTGGCGCTGGAGGGGCGGCCCGGGCCATTGTCTACGCCCTCGGTCATGCCGGATGTCCGGCTATTTATTTGGCGAATCGCCACCTGCCGCGTGCCGAATCTCTGGCTGCACAGTTTTCCGATCTCCCGGTGCACCCCATTCCGTTGGATTCGGCGGCATTGTCTGCGGTATTGCCCCACAGTGCGTTACTGGTCAATACCAGCGCGCGCGGGCTGCACGGAGAGGGGCATCCGGAGTTGGATCTGGCGCGCATGCCCAGAAACGGCAGTGTATACGATATCGTCTATAACCCATTGGAAACGCCCTTACTACGCGCCGCCCGGCAGGCCGGGCTGGGCGCGATGGATGGGCTGGGCATGTTGGTAGAACAAGGCGCGGAGAGCTTTCGAATATGGACGGGAACTTTGCCGCAGACCGCCGCCGTGGAGGAGACCTTACGCCGATGGCTACAAATCCAGCACACATCACGTTGACGCCCGTATTGCGGGCGTTGGTCAGCAACGGGTTAAGCGATGAGGCGCAGTTGCAAAGCCTTGCCGCCGATCCGGCGCGTGGCAAGATGCCGCTGCTGTTTTATGCGGTTGAGAGGGGTGCCGTTCCTGCCTCGGTGCTTATGGCGCACCTTTCTGCGCGCTATAACATGCCCATGCTTGATCTGGATGCGGTCATGATTAATGAGTTGCTTATTCGGAAGCTCGACAAAGGACTGATGACCCGCTATCTGGTGCTGCCCTTGTCGAAGCATGGGGACACCCTCTACCTCGCCATGGCGGACCCTACGGATTTTAAGGCGGTGGAGGATGTGAAGTTCAACACGGGTCTGCAGGTGTTGCCAATACTGGTCGAGGCCAATAAGCTGGTAAAGGCGGTGAATGCCGCAGCCAACAGTATGCAAGGCGGGATTGACGATGTTTTCATGGATAAACCGCGCGGCGAAGAAGAGCAGGAAGAATTCGATCTTGCCCAGGAGAGTGATGGCAGTGTCGAGGATGCACCCGTGGTGCGTTTTGCCCGGCAATTGCTGCTGGATGCCATTCAACGCGGGGTTTCCGACATTCATCTGGAACCGTACGAAAAGGACTTTCGGGTGCGTTACCGACTCGATGGCGTATTGCAGGATGTGTTGCATCCGCCGGTGGCGTTGCGTGACGGTGTCACTTCGCGCCTGAAGATTCTCTGTCGTCTGGATATTTCTGAGCGGCGTTTACCCCAGGATGGCCGTTTGCGGGTCAGGGTGCCGCCGGCGCGGGTTATTGATTTCCGGGTTTCTTTTTTGCCCACCAGTTTTGGCGAAACCATTGTGCTGCGCTTGCTGGATCCGGCCAGTTCCAAGGTGCCCATAGAACAACTGGGCTTTTTGCCGGACCAGCGCAAAGCTTTTGAAGAGGCCATCCACCGGCCCTACGGTATGATCCTGGTCACCGGCCCCACGGGTTCGGGTAAAACGACGACTCTTTACACCGCGCTGAATATTCTCAATACCGGCGACTGCAACATCAGTACCGCAGAGGATCCTGTGGAAATCCCGGTGTACGGGATTAATCAGGTGAATATCAACGAGCGTATCGGTCTCAACTTTGCCACCGCCTTGCGTTCCTTTTTGCGTCAGGACCCTGACATCATTATGGTCGGTGAGGTGCGTGATCTGGAAACCGCGGAAACGGCCATCAAAGCCGCCCAGACGGGTCATCTGGTGTTGGCCACCCTGCATACCAATGATGCACCACAGAGTCTCACCCGTCTGGAAAATATGGGCATCCCTACCTATAACATAGCGGGCGGTGTGCACTTGGTGATGGCGCAGCGACTCGCACGCAAGCTCTGTCCGCATTGTAAAAAGCCGCTGCGCATTCCCGAACAGGCCCTGATTGAGGCGGGATTTACGCACGAGGATCTGCAGGGTTGGCGTCCTCTGGGCGCGGTGGGCTGTGATCAGTGCAATAACACCGGATATAAAGGCCGGATGGGACTCTATCAGGTGATGCCGGTGAGCGATGCTATGCGTGAAATCATTATGCGCGGTGGTACCTCCATCGATCTGGCGCGGCAGGCGACACAAGAGGGAGTGCTGACCATGCGGCAAAACGGATTGAGGCGGGTCAGGGAGGGTGTCACTAGTCTTGAAGAGGTCCTGCGGGTGACCAATCTTTGATCTTGTCTCCCCGTATATACGCAGATATTTTGTGCAGAGCGTCGCTAATATGGTCGTGGGCGGTAGTGGTGCGATGAATTATGGTGTCGTAACGTTCAGCAGAACTCAGTGGCGGGGCGCATAATATGCCGGAGATGGTGGGTGACTGGCGGCGCCTTTGGGGGATTTCCGCCTACCGGCTGCTCATCGCAGCGGTTATTGCCGTTCTGTTACACTTGCCAGCCAGCGAGACCATTATCGATCTGGGAGGACACGCAAGACTGTTGCGTGTCCTCGCCCTGGTGGCCGCCACGGTCAGTCTCGGTTATCTGCTGGCACTGTTGTTACGGCGGCCGGTGCAACCGCGCCGCCACGCCTGGATTCAGGTATCGACGGATACCTTGCTGGTGCTGCTGTTATTGCATTTCGGGGGGGGGGGGTCAGTGGTCCCTTCAGTATCCTTCCCTTCCTGTTGCTGGTGTCCACGGCGAGCCTTTTGCGCGGCAAAAGCGCTTTTGTTTTTGTGTGGATATTACTTGCACTGCTGGTTGGTGAGCCGCTCCTGGGTGGAATGGCTACGGTGCACCCGCCGCTTGGTCAGCTTTTTATATATGTACTGGCGCTGGTGGCCGTGGCGGTGCTGGCCGACAGCCTGGTCATCAGCCTGGAGCGCGGCAATCGTCTGGCACTGCAAAGGGATGCAGAGGTCGTCAATCTCAACGCCTTGAACCGGGAAATTGTACAGCATATGGATGTGGGTGTTTTCGTGCTGGATCGGCAAAACCGCGTTATTCTCAGCAATCCCATTGCGCGGACGCTTTCGGGATACCGGCTATGGACTTCCGCACCTGTCGACCTCGATCTGGTGCAGCCGCGGCTGGCCACCGCGGTGCAACAACCAGCACAGGGTGACAGCGAGATGATGATCACCTTGGGCGGACGTGATCCAACCCTGCAGGATAGTGCACAGACCCTGCTGGTACGTAACATCGCTCTGCCCCGGAGTCCCTATCGTCTATTGCTGTTCCGTGACGCCTCAGCCTTGCGTGCCCGCGAACGGGAGGCCCAACTGGCGGCGCTGGGTCGTCTGGCGGCTAATATTGCCCATGAAATTCGTAACCCGCTCAGCGTGATTCGCCACGCCGGTAACTTGCTTGGTGAGCGCGTGGAAACCCCCGACTCGCGGCATCTTTTTGAGATACTGGAACGAGAGACGGTGCGCATCAATGCCATCGTCGAATCGGTACTGGAGATGGCCCGCCCCAGCCCGGCGCATTCCGAGCCCATCCCGTTGGCAAATTGGTTGCCGGTGCTCATCGCCGAGTTGCAGGCCGATCCGTTACTTGCATCTATGACGATCGTTATCTGGGAAATTTCCGCGCAGCTCCGGGTTTATGCCGATCCTGCGCAGCTCCGCCAGGTATTCTGGAATCTGCTGCATAACAGCGCGCAGTATGGGGTGGCAGAAGATGCGACGGTGCGGGTGGAAATCGAGACGGTGCGTGCGGACAAGGAAACTGTCATGGTGACATTGCGGGATTTTGGATCGGGCTTACAGCCGGAGGTGATGGAGCGCATTTTTGAACCGTTTTTTACGACCAATTCACAGGGCACCGGGCTGGGCTTGTCTATGGTGCGCGAACTATTGCGCATCAATGGCGGTCACATTGATTGTGAAAATCATCCACAGGGAGGTGTGCTATTCCGGATTTTTCTCCCCTGCTGGTGTCTGGAGGGGGAGGAATGATGGCCGATTTTTCCGTATTGCCACCTGCCCTGATCGTGGATGATGAGCCGAATATCGTTGAATTGCTGGGCATTACGTTGCAAGGTATGGGAATCGCTGTCACCGGTGCCTATTCCCTCGCAGAGGCCTTCGCCCGCCTCGCCGAAGGTGCCCCCTCTTTATGCTTGAGCGATCTGCGTTTGCCGGATGGTTCGGGTATCGATCTGGTACGTCGTCTACACGCGTTGCATCCGCGAGTACCGGTCGCCGTGATTACGGCCTACTCTTCCGCCGATGGCGCCGTCGAGGCGATGCAGGCAGGGGCCTTTGATTACATGGCTAAGCCCATCGAACTTACGCGTCTGCGGCGACTGATATCGCAAGCCGTTGATCTCGCTCGCCTGTCACCGATGGGTTCGGACGGTACGCAAAGGTTGGTGGGCGATTCCCCGGTCATGCGGCGCTTGCGCGACGATATCCGCCGTGTCGCGCGAAGTAACGCGCCGGTACATATTACCGGTGAGTCTGGTACGGGTAAGGAGTTGGCAGCGCGTGCGATACACGCCTCGGGGGTCCGTCACGACAAGCCTTTCGTGGCCGTCAACTGCGGCGCCATTCCCGATGGACTGGTAGAAAGCGAGCTCTTTGGTGCCGAAAAGGGGGCTTACTCCGGTGCTGTACAGCGCCGCGAGGGGCTCTTTGTGGCGGCCAATGGCGGTACCATTTTCCTGGATGAGGTCGGTGAGCTACCGATGATGGTGCAGGTTAAGCTCCTGCGCGCCATTCAGGAGCGCAGCATTCGTCCATTGGGCGCATCGCGGGAAATTCCCCTGGATCTGCGTTTCATCTCCGCAACCCACCGTAATTTGCAAGAGATGGTTGTTGCCGGTAGCTTTCGTCGGGATCTCCTGTATCGATTGGATGTCGTGCGACTTCATATGCCTCCCTTGCGTGAGCATCCGGAGGATATTCCTCAGTTGGCAGAGGTGATTCTGCAGCGTATCGGGGGCGCGCAGCCTGGTGTGCCGACGCGGCTGTCTGCGGGGACTCTTGCGCGACTGGGTGGTTACGCCTTCCCCGGCAATGTCCGCGAACTGGAAAATTTGCTGGAGCGTCGTATCGCTTTACAGCGGGACGATATTCTACCTGAAGAAGAACTTACGTCCTCTGGCCGCGTGGCGCCAGAAAACAGCGTACTTGCCGCTGTATCGGCAAGCGCTGCCGCGGCTGGTTTAGACACGGCCGAGGCAGCATTACTGCGCCAGATGCTGGGGCAGGCCGGGGGAGACCGGCATCATGCCGCAGATCTGCTGGGTGTCAGTGTGCAGTCTCTGGAACTGAGACTCAGCAGATTGTCTCTGGAAGAAATCGCATGACACAGGGTGCAATGAGTGTGGCCTATCTCTTAATCGCTCTGCTCGGTCTGCTCATCGGCAGTTTCCTGAATGTGGTGGTACATCGGGTGCCTCGCCACGAATCCATCATTCATCCCGCGTCGCACTGCCCGCACTGCGGCCATCTGCTGCGGCCCTGGGAAAATATCCCGGTCCTGAGCTGGATCTTGTTGCGTGGCCGCTGCCATGGTTGTGGCCGCTCCGTTGCCTGGCGATATCCGGCGCTGGAACTCCTGACCGGCCTGCTCAGTCTGGTGGTCGCCGGGCAACTGGGCCTCACCTGGCAACTGATCCCGGCTTTGGTGTTCACCTGGATACTGCTGGCGCTGGCCATGATTGATCTGGAGACGCAGCTGTTGCCTGATCGCATTACCAAGCCGGGATTGCTGATTGGGTTACTGCTGAATGGATCGGCACTTTTATGGCCGGGGATAGGGCTGGTAACGCCCCTGGATGCGTTGCTCGGTGTATTTATTGGCTATGGCAGCCTGTGGTTGCTGGCCACGATATATTATCGGGCGACCGGGCGGCACGGAATGGGCGGCGGCGACCTGAAATTGCTCGGTATGATCGGTGCTTGGCTGGGCTGGCAGGCGGTCTTTTTGACCTTGTTTATTGCGGCGCTGAGTGGTGGGTTGGTCGCTCTGGGCTTTCTGCTGCGCGGCAAGGGCCGGGACTATGCCATGCCCTTTGGTCCTTATCTGGCACTGGGGGGCTGGCTCTTGCTGTTGTGGCCACAAGCCATCCTCTCCGGCTATCTACACTTGCTGGGTTCCTGAATGGCACTGCGGATTGGCCTGACAGGAGGGGTGGCCTGCGGTAAAAGCACGGTCGCCGAGATGTTCAAGGCGGTGGGCGCCCAGGTGCTGGATGCTGATGCCATCGCCCGCGAGCTGGTGGTGCCTGGCAGTCCGGCCCTGCAAGCCATTATCGCCCATTTTGGCCCGACTTTTCTAGACGAGGATGGTGGCCTCGATCGCGCCGCATTGCGTGCACGGATTTTTAGTGACCCGGCGGCGAAAGTTTGGCTGGAAGCCCTTCTCCATCCACTTATTCGTGCATCCTTTATAGCTGCCAGCGATGCACTGAGTCGACGACATCCGCAAACTCTGCTGGTTTGGGTAGTGCCGTTGCTGGTCGAAAATGGTTATCGCCCATTGCTGGATCAAATCCTGGTCGTCGATTGTCCACGATCCCAGCAAATGAGACGCCTGCGTGCTCGTCCCGGCTGGACAGAGGACCAAATTTCTGCGGTTTTGGCGGCGCAATGTGATCGTGCTACGCGTAATGCCGCCGCCGACTGGATTATTTCCAATGAAGGGTCGCTGGCTGAGTTGCAAACTCAGGTTGCCCTCTATCTTCGTCATTTGCGGGGAACCTAACGATTTGCTTAAGGAAAGCACCTGTGGCAACCTGTGGGGCACTGCCCGGAAGTGGGGCGCTGTTTCGTGGCACCGTGGTTTCGTGCAGCGGCGGTGACTCTTGAATGAGGTATGGCATGGCCGTTTATGAACACCCACTCCATGAACGCGCACGCCTTTTGTTGCGTTTGGAGAGCGTCTTTGCGCAGGTGCGGCAGGAAGTGGCGGACACAAGCGGTCTGCGCGATGCCCTGCGTCCTTTCAATGAGCTGCTTGATTTTTGCAGTCGCCCGGAGTTGCGCCTTGATGTCATTCTGGAACTGGAGCGGCTTGGGCAGAGCCTCGCTGTCTGGGCGCACAGCCCTGAGATCGACGAGGTCCCTTTGCGCGCCTGGCAATTTCGCATAGATCAACAGCTCAAAGTGCTGCGCGAGCACCGTGAACCTTTCGGCCAATTGTTGCGCCATCAGGAAATCATCCAACTCGCGCGCGGTCGATTGGGTGTGGCCGGGGGCCTTGCGGACTGTGATCTGCCCATCCTGGCATTCTGGAACCAGCAAGCCCCCGCGCGTATTCACGGTTTGCTGAATGGCTGGCAGAACAGTTTGGAAATTTTACAGAATAGCACTGATCTGATCCTCGCCTTATTGCGTGACTCCTGCACATGGTTGACTGTGGAAGCCCCGGAGGGGCGTTATGGCGCCCCTTTGGATGCTCGCCGTCCGCCCTCTTTGATTCGCCTGGAGTTGACCGATCAAGTCGATTATTATCCGAAAATCAGTGGGGGTATTCATCGCTTTCATATTCAATTACTGCAATGGTTGGACCAGGGAACGGCGCGCGCGGTAGAATCCACGGTAAAATTCAAACTTGGCCTCAGCGCTCTCTAGACGATCAATCATCTTCCAGTAAAGGACCGTACCATGCATATCGGCACCACCCTCAGTCAATTTATTATTGAAGAAACGCGCCTCTATCCCGGCGCCTCTGGCGACTTCGCCGGCCTGCTCAACGATCTCACCATTTCCTGCAAATTTATTGGTGCGCAGGTGTATCGTGGTGCTTTGGTGGGAGCGTTGGGTAGTGCGGGGACGGATAACGTGCAGGGTGAAGTCCAGAAAAAGCTGGATATCATCTCCAACGAAGCCATCCTCAAGTCCATGGACTGGACTGGCCATCTCGCCGGCATGGCCTCTGAGGAGATGGATGACCCTTACGCCATCCCCCAAAATGTGCCACGCGGAAAGTATCTATTACTTTTTGATCCATTGGATGGTTCCAGCAATACCGACGTCGGTATCAGCGTCGGGACCATTTTCAGCATCCTCAAGGCACCAGTGGCCGGGCGTGACGCGGAGCTCGCCGATTTCCTCCAGCCCGGTGTGGAGCAGGTCTGTGCGGGCTACGCCCTTTATGGCTCCAGCAATATGCTGGTGTACAGCACCGGCTACGGGGTCAATGGCTTTACCCTCGATCCATCCATCGGTGAGTATATATTGACCCACAGCCAGATGCGCATTCCCGAGGACACCAGCGAATATGCGATCAATATGAGCAACCGCCGTCATTGGCAGAAACCGGTGCAACGTTATATCGACGAACTCAATCAGGGTACGGATGGGCCCCGTCAGCGCAATTTCAATATGCGCTGGGTTGGCTCCATGGTTGCGGACGTGCATCGCATTCTGTGTCGTGGCGGCATTTTCCTGTATCCCTTTGATCAGCGTGATCCGAAAAAGCCCGGCAAGCTGCGCCTGCTCTACGAGGCCAATCCCATGTCCTATCTGGTAGAACAGGCGGGCGGTGCGGCCAGCACTGGTACGACGCGGATCCTGGACATCGCCCCCCAAGGCTTGCACGCGCGTGTCCCCGTTATCCTGGGTGCCAAGAATGAAGTGGAGCGAGTGGTCGCATATCATCGTGACTCATTTTGAAGACCACGAGGTCGACGCAATTTGGTTAGAGCAACTCCAGTTGTCCATAGGTTCAAGCATTGTGACGTTGAGAAAATGCCCGGGGGCTCTATGAGAAAATTTCATCAGTTCAAAAACACCACTAAAACGAACAAAGCGTTCATAGCGTTATTAACGATTGTGATCAGCCTCGCGTTTCCGGTAGCGGTGTACGCCAATGGCGTGCCTTTGAAACGCGAAGCCCAACATGTCGGGCGCGCGGTTGGTTCCACTGCACATCGAATCGGTCAGGTCGGGAAAGAGATTGGGGTTGGGATTGCGAAAAGTGCAGTCGATGTTGGGCATGCGGCAAAGGCCGGAGCGATCGAATTTTGGAGCGCCCTGCGGGGGCGCGATACGGCGAATAATCGTTCGTTGCCCCCTCCCCAATGATAAAGAACCAGGCTGGGTCATTGCCGCTTTCTGAAATAACGGCGTTGTAACGTGCCAAGATGATACGCCTCCCCCATTTTTTGGGCGATTTTTTAAGGAGAAAAGGTGTGGGAGTTCTTCTTGATAAAGGCGCGGCATTGACGGCGACGAGGAATTATGACTCCAGTATCTTGCGTGCTATTTGGAAAGGCGCACTTTTTCTGTCCGTCTTGATCGGCTATCAACTGCTCACCTATGTGGATATTTTTGCAAGGAATCCGAATGTCTTAGTAGTGCTTTCGGCATTCACACCCATTATGATTGCCTTATTTCTGGCATCTCGGTGTGCGCGCTTCAAGGCGTTATGGATTATGCCGACCGCTATTTCTGGCGTAATAATATGGCGTAATAGCGCGACTATTGCGCACTATATTGGCTGGATATGCATGGTGCAGCGGAGTGCGCTGTTTATGCTGTTGGCATTTGTTTTTGGGCTCACCTTGCGCTCCGGCCGTCTACCGCTCGTCTCGCGGATTGCAGAGATGGTGCATGGTCCACTGAATGCACGACTGGCGCGCTATACGCGCCAGGTGACGGTGGCATGGACGCTATTCTTTGCGGCACTGGCAATTTTATTGTTTTTGATATTTTTTATCCTTGGTCAGCATGTATGGGTATTGATTTCCGGTGCGGCTAGCACTGCATTGATTGCATTAATGTTTGTCATTGAGTACGCTGTTCGCTGCCGTAAAATCCCCAGCAGCGAGCGGGGCAGTATGGGGGCTGGCATCCGGGCTTACTTTGCCGACAGGAAATCTGTTGCCATTATAAAATCGGATTCATCGTTCTGAATTTATGGTATTTATTTTTTGAACAGGGGGTTTTTCTAGGTATGAATTATCTCCCGATGATGACGCATCAATCACTGGATGATGCCGTGGCCATTCGACAAGGCCGAGGCGTCACCCTGCGACAATTCCTGGCTGACGTGAACCATATCCGGCAGCTACTCCGGCCCGGGCAGCATTTGCTGAACACCTGTCAGGATCGTTACCATTTCATGGTTGGCCTCGCGGCGGCCATGGTTGCCGGAAAAACCAGCTTGCTGCCTTCCACGTACACCACCGAAAGCGTTAAAAAAATAGTCGATTTCGCGCCAGACCTGTTTTGCATCGGCGATGATGGGAATGATATGGGCTTTCCGTACCTGGCGTTTCCGATTGCTCTGCCAGATGCGCCCGTCGATAGCTCACCCACCATTCCGCGTCTGGATGAATCGCTCCCGGTGGCTTACGTGTTTACATCGGGGTCGACCGGAATACCCGTCCCTCACCTTAAAACATGGGGAGATCTTGTGCACTCGGTGCGGGCGGAGGCTCAGCGTCTGGGATTGCTCGATGGCCGCACCTACACGGTGGTAGGTACCGTTCCACCACAGCATATGTATGGCTTCGAATCTACCATTCTTATGGTGTGGCAATGTGCTGGTATAATCGCCACCGAGCGCTATTTCTATCCAGCGGATATCTATGCAGGGATTTCCTCGGTAGCGCGCCCGCGCGTTTTGATCAGTACTCCTGTTCACCTTCGTTCCATGCTCGCTACCGATATGCCATTGCCAAGTGTGGATTTGTTGCTTTCTGCTACGGCACCACTAACTCGGGATCTCGCGGCAAACGCAGAAGCCCGCTTTTGCAGCGAACTGCTCGAAATTTATGGCTCTACGGAAACTGGCGTAGTGGCAACGAGGCGCACTAGCCAAACGAAGGAATGGCATTTGCTCCCGGAATTGTCGTGGATGACGAAGGGTGATCGGATTAGGATACAGGGTGGGCATTTGCAGCAGGCGATGGCGGTTGGCGACGCTATAGAAATAGTGGATGAGCAACATTTTCTGTTATACGGTCGTACGGAAGATCTCGTAAATATAGCAGGAAAACGTAGTTCTATTTCACATTTAAATCATCAGCTCACATCTGTCTCTGGAGTTTTGGATGGGGTATTTTTTATGCCCGATGAAAGTGGTGATGGGCGAGTGACACGTTTGGTGGCATTTGCCGTGGCCCCGGACTTGGATGTGGAAATAATAATTGAGCGGCTCAAGCAGTGTGTGGATCCCGCGTTTATTCCTCGCCCGCTAAAGATCGTGGATAGCCTGCCTAGGAACACTACCGGTAAGATCTCACGAGAAGCCTTAAAAGCAATGGTCGGGGCCTTGATTGGTAACGAGGAGCGTTCGTCTGAAATATTATGACCATAGCTTTATCATTCCGGTTGGGCATCCGGTATTCGCTGGCCACTTTCCGGGAAATCCGGTTGTGCCCGCCGCCTTGCTTCTGGACGAGACCATTTGTGCTATAGCCGCAGCGGGGGATTTGCCGATAAATGATTGCAGTATTAGCTCGGCGAAATTCTACAGCCCGGTGGCACCTGGTGAATTGTTGAATCTTCGCGTGGTCGTGGCGGATGCTATGCCCATGACCTTTGAAGTCCATGCGGGCGCCCGTCTGATCGCATCCGGTGACTTCTCTGGGCATGTTTGGGAGCGACTCTGATAATGGTTCACCGGTTCAGCACGGTTCGACAATCGCCTGATAGCGAGTGGTTTAGTAGCCCCGAGCGGGGCAGCCGATTTATGCTGCATCTGATGATCTGGATTTCAAAAAAGTTGGGAAGGACGGCTGGTCGTGTGGTCTTATACTTGATTGCGGGCTATTTTTTGCTTTTTGCGCCCTCTGCGCGGGTTGCTTCCCGGGCCTACCTTACCCGCGTTCTCGGGCGCCGCGCCGATGTCAGAGATATCTATCGTCATTTCCTGACATTTGCGACGACGATTCACGATAGAGTGTATCTGCTCAGTAACGATGATTCACCGTTTACTATCCAGTTGCATTTGTCCAAAGACGTGGAGCGGGCGATTGCCGGCATGCCTGGAGCCCTATTGGTGGGTGCGCACCTGGGCAGTTTTGAGGTATTGCGGTCTGTCGGACTGAAGTATCCTGGGGTGCCGGTGGTGATGGTTATGTATGAGGATAATGCAAAAAAGCTCAATACCACGCTGGCGAGTATGAAAAGCGGAGAACGGCCTAATATTATCCCGCTAGGCCGCTGGGACACGATGCTGCGTGTTCAGGAGCAATTGGAAAGGGGTGCGTTGGTCGGTTTCCTCGGTGACCGGTCTGTAGGGACAGAGAAAAAACGGATCATCCCTTTCCTCGGAGAGCCCGCCGCATGGCCGATCGGCATTTTTCGTATTGCGGCGCTGCTCAATCGGCCTTTATATTTTATGGCCGGTCTTTATACGGATCCAGGGCGCTATGAAATTTTCATAACGCAGATTGCCGATTTCTCTTCTGTAGAGAAAGCGGATCAGGATAAGGCTATTCAGGATGCGATGTTGAAATATGTCAATGAGGTTGAAAAACATTGCCATATGGCTCCTTATAATTGGTTTAACTTTTATGATTTTTGGGGAAAAAATAATAATATTAAAATGAAAAAGGATTATGTGAAATGAATGCCAAGTGCGGTCAACTGGAGTCCCATGCCGCGGCCACCGCGTCCGGTGTTCACCGGTTATTTATCAGGTTTATAGTGCTTCGGCGGATATTCTATCTGCCCAGAAAATATGTCATTGGTACCGTGCTCGCGTTTTTCCTCGGGGGCTCCGTGATAACACAAACGGCCTGCGCGACAGACTGGAACATAACAGAATTAATGCATGCGTTGGCGCAAGTGAAGTCTAGCCATGCCTCTTTTGTAGAGACAAAATATATTGGCTTTCTGGATAAGCCAATACAATCATCTGGCAATATGCGCTTTGTGGCACCGGATACTCTGGAGATGCATACTGTCAAACCCAGCGATCAGATGATGCTGGTGCAAGGCAATATTCTCACTATGGGTAAATATATTATTCAATTGGACGATCACCCAGAATTGCTCGCCTTTGTCGACAGCATTCGCGGGGTGTTGACCGGAAATATGGGGTTATTAGAGACGCATTTTATGCTTTCGCTTAAAGGCAACAGAAATAGCTGGACGTTAATTCTGATACCGAAGCAAAATGAGTTTGCAAAACAGATTAAGCATGTCACCATTAGTGGTATCGGGCACATGGTACGCAGTATTGAGATTGTAAAGGAAAATCACAATTGGTCGCTTATTAGTATAAGAGACTCGTCTACTCCATGAGAAAATTCCGATGGCTGATTCTGGGCGTGTGGCTGGCGATACTGATCGGCGCCATTGGCGTAATAATCAATACAACATTTGAGTCCACGCTATCCGAATTTTTGCCAAAATCACCTAGTGCACAGCAGGAGCTGTTGAACGAACAGTTGCGCAATGGTGTGCTCTCACGCAAGATTTTAGTGGAAATAAACGGCGGCGATGCTGCTACAAGGGCGCGTATTTCCGCGCAAATGGTTCTCGATCTCCGTAAGCACAAGCAATTTGAACTTGTGAGTAACGGGAATGCGGGCGTAAATTCCCAAATATATAGTTATTTGTTCACGCACCGCTATTTGTTGAGCGCAGCTACCAAGCCAGAGCTATTTTCGGTAAAAGGTCTGCACGATGCGATAGAAAAGACACTCAATAACCTGGCTAGCCCCGGCGGTGAGGCAATGGCAGCGCTTTTCCCGAGTGACCCTACTGGAGCTATGATTGGCATGGCCAAGGGAATAAGTGGGATGTCGAAACCACGAGTCATGGATGGTGTGTGGGCATCGTCGACTGGAGATAGCGCATTGCTTTTGTTGCAGACGCGATTCCCAGGATCGGATAGCGACGCACAACAACAGGCGATAGCTACTATAAAAAAGATATTCAAGTTAGCGCAAAGGGATATGGGGAGTTCTGGCCAAAGTACCAGATTACAGTTGACTGGTGTGGGTGTGATTTCTGTGGCGGCACGCAATACGATCGTCCATGCCGCAGAGTCGATGTCGCTGATAAGTGGCACATTAATTATTATGCTGCTTTTGTTTGTATACCGGTCTCTGGTGGTGCTCGTATACAGCCTTGTGCCCGTGATGTCTGGCGTTATCGTTGGTATCGCGGCGGTGTCTTTAGGTTTTGGGATGGTTTATGATATCACTTTGGGATTCGGCACGGCACTGATCGGGGAAGCGGTAGATTATTCAATCTATTTCTTCGTGCAGACCGGGGAAATGGCTACCGGCGCTGAATTATGGAAAAAAAATTATTGGCCCATCATCAGGCTGGGTGTTTTTACCTCAGTGGCCGGTTTTGCCAGTCTGCTGTTTTCTAATCTGCCAGGGCTCGCCCAGCTTGGCCTCTATGCCATTACTGGCCTACTCACCGCCGCAGGTGTTACCCGCTTGGTATTGTCAAGATTGCCTGCGCATCATTTTAAACGGCGCGATTTCGAGCGGGTGGGTGATATTCTTCTCGACGTTATGCGTATACTGTCGTCCGCAAGATGGGTCGTTATTTCATTGACGGTCATTGCGAGTGGCATTTTGCTTGTCCATCGCGATCATATCTGGAGTCACGAACTGTCGGCGCTTAGTCCAGTTCCTAAAGCCGATCAGTTACTCTATGCGAAGTTGCGTAAGGATATGGGGATACCTGATGAGGGATATCTGCTGCTTGTCTCCGGAGCAACCCGTAACCTGGCTCTGGAAAATGCCAGTAAAATTGACCCGCTATTAGAACGGCTCCAGGTCTCTGGAATTATTGGCGGCTTTGAAACACCTACTCGTTTTTTGCCGGGCATGGAATCCCAGGTGGAGCGGAGATCGGCTTTGCCTTCGGAACCTGTTCTGACCACACGTTTGGAAGCGGCGGTGCGCGGATTGCCGGTGTCAGCATCACGGCTCTCCCCATTTGTCCAAGCGGTGGAGCGGGAGCGGAAGCTGCCGCTACTGACTTATGCTGAGCTGCCAGCAGGTGTTCAGCAGATTGTCGACAGTATGCTTGTGCATCATGGCCAGGAGTGGAGCGTGTTGTTACCAATTATGGCGCCATCATCCGGTAAGATTGACTCTACGGCAGTGCAAGCCGCAATGATGCATCATCATGTTGGTGATGCTATTTTTGTTGATATTTCTGGCGCCACCAATACGCTTTATTCGGGGTATATCAGGAATGCGCTCAAGCTTTCTTTGGCCGGTGTTTTAGGTATTATCATTTTATTGTTAGCGGTCTTCCGATCCGTGACACGTGTTGTTCGAATCATGTTACCATTAATTGCTGCGGTACTTGTGGTGGTGGCTGCATTTGTGGTGATGGGTGTCGAGTTGAATATTATGAATCTCATTGGACTGATGTTGATAGTTGCCGTAGGGTCTAACTACGCACTATTCTTTGATCGTGGTGGGCAGATGAATAGGGAAGGCTCGTCACGTACTTTATTATCCTTGGTTGTTGCCAATATGGCCACGGTTATCGGTTTTGCGCCGCTGGCCTTCTCCGGAGTCCCAGTCCTTCAGGCAATTGGTGCCACTGTTGCTCCCGGCGTGATACTGGCGCTTTTATTTTCTGCCAGCTTGGTTGAGCGCAGAGGTTTATTGTAGAGCGAGCGTTGTGCTTAGCCGGGTTGATGGTTTTGTACGTAATTACTGAGGTTTCTTAAGCAGCTGAATATCTCTGTTTTATTGGC
>JAPTWR010000175.1 GCA_028065135.1 Acidithiobacillus sp. | reverse complement strand
CCCAGCACACCCGCCACCGCGTGGGTGTGGAAGACCCCCAGGGTGTCATCCACCTTGCGGAAGATCGCCGTTTTGCCGAGCAGGTTCATGCTGAGCCAGGGGATGATGCCGGAGCTGATACCGATGGCAATCGCGCCCCAGCCATCTACCACACCGGCCGCCGGAGTGATCGCCACCAGCCCGGTGATCATGCCTTGCACCGCGCCGATGACCGAAGGCTTCTTGAAGTAGAAGATGTCCATGATGGTCCAGACGATCACGCTGACGGCGGTGGCGATGTTGGTGTTCAGAACCGCGGCCCCGGCATCGCGACTCGCCGCGTAGGGGTCGCCGCCGTTGAAACCGTTCCAGCCGAGCCAGAGAATACCGGCACCGACCAGCATCAGCAGTACGTTATTGGGCTGGAAGTTTTCGCGATCCCGCGCCAGACGGGGACCGATGACCGCCGCGCCCACGAAGCCGGCGATACCCGCGGAGAGGTGGATGACGTAACCACCGGAGTAGTCGATGACGCCGAGGCTGGAGAGAAAGCCGCCGCCCCAGAGGCTGAATGCGCCCACCGTATAGGAAAAGGTCAGCCAGAGCGGCACGAAAATCATCCATGCCTTGAAGCTCATGCGTCCGAGGAATGCGCCGGCCATGATGATCAGGGTGATGGCGGCGAAAACGAACTGAAAGTACACCATGGTGGACATGGGGAAAGCGGCGGTGGTGTTCGATGCCGGAATGAGCGCCTGGGTGAGTTCATCCTGCATGGTGAGGATGGGGTGCGGCAGACCGACGAAGGGGAACCATTCTTTGCCGAAACCCATGTTGTAAGCCCAGAGTACCCAGGAGATCAATACGGCGGCGAAGGCGTAAAAAGCCATAAAAGCGGAGTTGATGGCCCATTTCTTTTTGACGATGCCCGCGTACAGGACGACGAGCCCAGGAACACTTTGCAAGCCGACGACCGTTGCAGCGGTAAGCTGCCACGCATTGTCGCCGGTATTCAGCCAAGCTACTGACATGAGGAAAATCCTCCCTTATAGGGTTTTAGGAGCGGTTGAAGAGGTAAAACAGAGTTATAGGGCATCGTTACCCGTTTCGCCGGTACGAATACGGATCGCTTCTGCGATTTCAGAGACAAAAATTTTCCCATCACCAATTTTTCCGGTGCGGGCCCCTTTTTCGATGGCTTCGACGGCCTGATCCAGGGCGTCATCGCTGATCACCGCTTCGATTTTGACCTTGGGGAGAAAATCCACCACGTATTCAGCGCCGCGGTAGAGTTCGGTGTGACCTTTCTGGCGCCCGAAGCCTTTGACCTCGGTAACCGTTAGGCCCTGGATACCCACAGCCGATAATGCCTCACGGACATCGTCGAGCTTGAAGGGTTTGACAATGGCAGTAATCAGTTTCATGACGACACCTCTTGCACAGGGTTGGAACAGCCCAGGGGCAGAAGCCCCCGAGGTTAAAACATGAAGCCGGTTTCGACCATGCCGCGGAGTTGGGTGCGGCCCAGGGCGCTTCCGCTGGCGGGGTCTATGGTCTGACCGGAAAAACCGTACCCAGACGGGCTGGACGCGGTGACATAGGATAGTTCGGCCCGGGCAAAAAAACCGCCGTTCTGGTAAGTCGGCGTGGCCGTCAGCGACCAGGCATGGGAGCCGGGGCCAAAGCCGGTGAGGTTGGCGGCCCCATCCGTAACTGTGCCGGAGTTGCTGATATACTCCACCCGGCCGGCGAGGGAAAACTGGTCGGTCAGGCTGTAGTTGGCGAGCAGGGCGGCACCGAAAGTGCGGGTGGTTTTAGTGCCGGCGCCCAGCGCCTGAATGGCGCTGGCCGGTACGCGCGTATACTGCACATAAGGGGTGACCGAAAGGGAGCCGCCACTGTAAGTGTAGCCGATGTCGAAGATGCTTTCGTTATTTTGCAACGGCGTGGTGGCAAGGGTGGCGTAGGCATAGTCGGTCTGTCCCAGGTTCCCGCCGCCCTGGAAAAACACACTGTTCTGCTTGTTGACCGCCCAGGTCAACAAGCCGGTCACCCAGTTGAAGCGATTCGAGTAGAAGCCGTCGTTCCAGGAGAGCGACGCCGTGACCGGACCCGTGGTGTAATTGGCTTGGATGCCTTTATTGACCGCGTTCTCCTGACCCCAGAGCAACCCGCGTTCAATGTTCCAGTTCTGGTAGCTATAGGTGTATTCGGCGCCGATCAGGGTATAAAGCTTGCCGATCTGGATATTGAAGCTGTCGGTCGGCGCGATCTCCACATAACCGACGGGCAGGGCTCCGAAGGTGTGCTGGGTGAAGGTGGTGGTGGAGGCATAATTGGCGCCCAGGGTCGTGATGTTGTAAGCCCCCGCTTGCAGATAAAACTGCAGAAGCCCGGAATTCTTCTGAATGATGAGCATGCCATTGCTGATGTCGGTGGACGCATATTTGTTGCCGGGATTGCCTGATCCCGCGAATTTGTTGTCTTGCCAGATGCCGTAGCCACTCGCCACGCCCTGTGCATGGAGTGTGCCCAAAGGGCCGGCCTCAAAGACCAGAGGGCTGGGTAGCGCCAGTGGTGATGCGTGGCTGGCCTCGATCGCCAAAGGAGATGCGGTGAGCATCACCAGCGAGATGATGGTATACCGATCGTGCCGATGAGAAGTTGTTTTTTTGAAGGTGCACATGGGTTTGGTCGCTCCCTGTCTATCAGTGACAAGAAGCACATAGCAAACTTGGTGCCAAGTGATGATCGATTAAAAATCAACACGCTTATGAAGGCCATCGGGGCATTGGGTACGGATTTGCACCATATTGATGCATGATGCACTATTATGGTGCGATAGGTCGGTATGGTAGAACGCGGCCGTCAGGAAGCCGATGGTTCACTCAGGGAAATATCGGCCAAATCCAGGTGGACATCGTATCCCCAGAGGTCGTGTACGAAACTGAGGGTCTTCTGGGCTTCGCTTTGATCCAGGGGCTGGGCGCCCATCTCCCGCAAACGCAGATGGCGATCTCCCCAGCGATCCACCGATACTACCTGGATGTCCGGAGGGCGGGTGCTTTCGGCGATCTGCAGGGCGAGCGCCTGGCGTAAATATTGGTAGCCGGAGTCGTCGTGGATGGCGCTCACCCGGTAGGTCGTTACGTTGGGATCATTGCTCAGGGCGAACAGGCGCAGGTCGCGCATGACCTTGGGTGAGAGATACTGCAACACAAAGCTCTCATCGCGGAATTCGCGCATGGCGAAGAGGATTTGTTTGCGCCAGTCGGGATCCCCGGCAAAGGCAAACCAGTTGCGGTCCTCCTCCGTGGGGGCCAGACAGATCCGTTTGATGTCCTGAAACATCGCGAAACCGAGGGCGTATGGATTGATGCCGGTATAGCGTGGGTCATCGAAATCGGGCTGAAGGGTGACGGCGGTATGACTGGCGTAAAACTCCAGCAGGGTGCCATCGGTCACCAGCCCCTTGGCATGCAGACTGTGCAGGATATGGTAATGCACAAAGCAGGCGAAGCCCTCATTCATGATCTTCGTTTGCCCCTGGGGGTAGAGGTACTGGGCGATCTTGCGGACGATGCGGAGGATTTCCCGTTTCCAGCCCGCCAGATGAGGGGCGTTTTTTTCGATGAAATACAGCAGGTTTTCCTGTGGATCGGGCGGGAAACCCGTGGATTCCGGAGGCCGTTCGGCGCTGTGCGGGGGGAGGGTGCGCCAGATTTCCGAAAGTTGCTGCTGCAGGTAGCGCTCGCGCTCTTCGCGGCGTTGCTCTTCTTCGCGGGCGGAGAGGTGACGCGGACGACGGGCGCGATCGATCCCGTTGCGGCTGATGGCGTGGGCGGCATCCAGCACGTCGGTGACGGTGTCGATGCCGTAGCGTTCCTCGCACTGGGCGATGTAGCGCTGGGCGAACGCCAGATAGTCGAGAATCCCTTCGGCATCGGTCCACTGCTGAAAGAAGACATTATTCTTGAAAAACGCATTGTGCCCATAGGCGGCATGGGCGATCACCAGGGTCTGCATGGTCATGGTGTTTTCTTCCATGAGGTAGCTGATGCAGGGATTGCTGTTAATGACCAGTTCGTAGGCCAGACCCATCTCGCCGCGCCGGTATTGACCGGATTCGATGGCGCGCTGCTTGCCGAAAGACCAGTGGGCGTAATAGACCGGTAAACCGATGGAGGCGTAGGCGTCGAGCATCTGCTCGGCGCTGATGATCTCCAGTTGGTTGGGATAGGTATCCAACTGCAACTCCTCGGCGGCGATGGTGGCGATTTCCTCGGTGACCGCGTCGATCCGTGCGAAGGTCCAGTCGTTGTCGGTAAAGAGAAACTTAGACATGGCTCGGTATCTCCTCGGTGGCAAAGAGGGCACGAAAGAGCGGATAGATATCTTCCCGCTCGCTGGCGCGGGCGGTGATCAGTTCCGGAAAATTCTGGGCGATGGCCTCATAGAGTTGCAGCAGGTCACTTTCGCTGTCGCGGTTGACCTCCAGGTAGAAGAGGTTGCGCAACTGCGGCAACAGATTCGTGAGATGCTCTCCCACCACCGCGTTGTCGGCGAAATAATTGTCCCCGTCGGAAACCTGCGCCAGATAGATATTCCAGCGATCCGGCGGAAAACGTTGCTGCATGATCTCTTCCGTCAGGACGATGGCGGGGGAGACCAGTGTACCTCCCCCCTCCCTGGCCCCAAAAAAGGCCTGTT
Source organism: Acidithiobacillus sp. (assembly GCA_028065135.1). The sequence continues at coordinate 4,701 of JAPTWR010000175.1, read as the reverse complement.
CGCTGCATTCCGAGGCGGTGCTGTGGTGTTTGATGAAAACGATCTGCACGGCTTGATAGTGGCGACGCAGGAAGAGATAGAGCAGCAGGAAGAAGCGTTTGGCCAGATCCTTCTCCTTCTCGCCCATGCTGCCCGACACGTCCATGACGCAGAACATGACCGCGTTGGTGATGGGATGGGGCTGCTGGTCGATATGGGCAAAACGCAAGTCGGCCTCGTCGATGAAGGGGATGGCCTTGATCTTGCGCTCCAGGGCGGCGATCTGGCGATCCAGTTCGTCGATCCGCCCCTGTTCCACGGAGACATCCTGTCCCCGCGCCATGCGGTCCTGAATTTCCTCCTGCAAGATGCCGCGGGCATCCAGCAGGTCCTGCAATTCACGGCGCTTGCCGGCCCGCAGGGCGAGGCGACGCGCGCGCGCGGCCCGCATGGTGCGCCCGACATGCATCCGGGAGGGGCTGCCATCCTTGATAAAACCGGCCCGGCGCCACTGCTCCGCGTGGATGTCCCCCTGCGCGGTTTTGCGTAGATTGGGCAACGCCAGTCCGTCGAAAAGCAGATCGAGAAATTCGTCAGCGGAGAGGACGATGGCGACCTCGTCATCTCCCAACCCGTCGGGGGAGCCCTCCCGGCCTTTGCCGGAACCTCCCCCCTCGGGCTTGTTGATGCTGTCGCCCCGGTGATATTCCTTGTTTCCCGGCAATACCCGTTCCCAGGGGGCATCGCTGAGGTCACGGCGAAAACTGGGTTCATGCAGATCGCGGGTAGGGATGGAAATGGGTTGGTCGGCGTTGGCCAGGTCCTCGATGGAGCCGGAGCGTGCCATCTTTTCGACAGCGACCCTGAGCCGGGCGCGCACGCGTCTTTGCAGACGGTCCTGATTGGCCGTGGAGCGGGTTCCGGAACTGCGCCGGTCGATGATCGTGCTCATGGCAGACTCCCCCAAAGTGACAACGCCTTCCCCCATTATGACCCATAATGGCAGGAAGGGTTGCGATGCGTGCGGATTGCTTACTCGTACACCTGCTCTCCATGTTGGGTGATATCGAGTCCTTCCTGTTCCTGCTCTTCCTTGACACGCAGACCCAGGGTCCAGTCGATGGCTTTGAGGAGGATAAAGCTGACGATGGCATCGTAGAGAATCGTGACCCCCACACCGGTGGCTTGAGTCAAGAACTGTCCGGTGTTGCCCTCCAGTACGCCCGCCGTGCCGCCGATGGCCCGCACCGCGAAGACGCCGGTAAGCAGCGCCCCGATGATGCCGCCAATGGCATGCACACCGAAGGCATCCAGGGAATCATCATAGCCCATCCGGTTTTTCAGATGGATCGACGCCCAGAAACAGAGGACCCCCGCCGCCATACCAATCCACAGGGCGCCCATGGGGTCGACAAAACCCGAGGCGGGAGTGATGGCGACGAGGCCCGCCACAGCGCCGGAGGTCATGCCCAACACGGTTGGTTTGCCGCGCGTCATCCACTCCACGAACATCCACGAGAGTGCCGCCACCGCGGTGGCGATCTGGGTGGTGGCCATAGCCATTCCGGCCCGGTCGCTGGCCGCCACCGCCGAACCCGCATTGAAACCGAACCAGCCGACCCACAGCAGGGAAGCGCCGATGAGGGTATACATCAGATTGTTGGGGTGCATGGCATCGTGGGGGTAACCGGTTCGCTTGCCCATGACCAGCGCCGCGACCAGACCGGCGATGCCGGCATCGATATGCACCACCGTGCCACCCGCATAGTCGAGGACGCCATCGACGCTCAACCAGCCACCGGGACCCCAGACCATGTGGGCGATGGGCGCATAGACCAGCAACGACCAGAGACCGGTGAACCAGAGCAGGGCGGAGAACTTCATCCGTTCGGCAAAGGCGCCGACGATCAATGCCGGGGTGATGATGGCAAAAGTCATCTGGAAAGTCATATAGACCGATTCCGGGATGGTGGGGGCCAGACCGTTGGCGGAGTCCAGGCCCATGCCGTTGAGGAAAAGACGGCTCCATCCGCCCATGAAGGCATTACCTGGGGTGAAGGTGATGGAATAGCCGAGGATCATCCACAGTACGGAAATCAATGCCGTGATGCTGAAACTCTGCGCCGCCGTGGCGAGGACGTTTTTTTTGCGTACCATGCCCGCATAAAAAAGGGCCAATCCTGGCACGGTCATGAGCAGGACCAGGGCGGTGGAGGTCAGCATCCACGCCGTATCACCGCCATTGAAAGAGGGGGTGGTGCCGGCCTGGGCCAGCGGACTGGCCAGCAGGGACAGTATGCCGATCCACGGTGCCCCCGCGGAAAATGGGTGTATCGCTCCCTTCTGCATCTCGTTACTCCTTTTTCTCGATGAAATCACGGGGTGGTTTGCCTCGCTTCGTTACTTCGAGATGGGGTAAGCAATAACCGTGCAAACCTGATCCGCACAAGGGGCGTTGTGGAGATCTGGAGGAGGGTGGGGTGTTGGGAGATGGTGTTGCACCAAAATGGTGCATTCAGTCTGGCGCTAAAGGCGTGCCCGCGGACGCGGGCACTGGAGGATACGCACCACGAGGGTGACTTTCAGTGGTGTTTGCGGTATCGCATGTACCAATCCACCAGCAGGCGCACCTGCTTTTCCGTGTAGCCCTTGGCGGTCATTCGAGCGACGAAATCCTGATGCTTGCGTTCATCGTCGGAGGAACTCTTCTTGCCAAAGGAAATTACCGGTAGCAGATCCTCCGTGTTGGCGAACATTTTCTTCTCGATGACGGCACGCAGCTTCTCGTAGCTCGTCCATGCCGGACTGAGGCCGTCGTTGGCCGCCTTGGCGCGCAGGACGAAGTTCACCACCTCGTTGCGGAAATCCTTGGGGTTGGCGATACCCGCCGGTTTTTCAATCTTTTCCAGCTCTTCGTTGAGAAGCCCGCGATCCATGAGCTGCCCCGTGTCGGGATCCCGGAACTCCGTGTCCTGCAACCAGAAGTCGGCATATTGGATATAGCGGTCGAAGAGGTTCTGACCGTAATCGCCGTAGCTTTCCAGGTAGGCCTTCTGGATCTCCAGACCCAGGAACTCGGCATAGCGGGGCGCCAGTTCGGTCTTCAGAAAGGCGAGATAGCGGGACTCGATCTCCGCCGGGAATTGCTCGGCGCGGATTTGCGTCTCCAGCACGTGCAGGAGATGCACCGGGTTGGCCGCCACCTCGTCACTGTCGTAGTTGAAGGTGCGCGATAGGATTTTGTAGGCGAAACGGGTGGAAATGCCGTCCATGCCTTCGTCCACCCCGGCGGCGTCACGGTATTCCTGCAAGCTTTTGGCCTTGGGATCCTTGTCCTTGAGGGATTTGCCGTCGTAAACCTCCATCTTGGACCACAAGCTGCTGTTGCCTGTTTCCTTGAGGCGGCTCAGCACGGAGAAGCGCGCCAGCATGTCCATGGTATCGGGGGCGCAGGGCGCGGTGTTGAGCGCACTCTTTTCGAGGAGCTTGTGGTAGATGTGCGTTTCTTCCGTTACCCGCAGGCAATAGGGCACTTTGACGATATAAACGCGGTCGAGGAAGGCCTCGTTACGCTTGTTGTTGCGGAAGGCGGACCATTCAGACTCATTGCTGTGGGCGAGGACGATGCCCTGGAACGGCATGGCGCCAAAGCCCTCGGTGCCATTGTAGGTACCTTCCTGGGTCGCCGTCAGCAAGGGATGCAGCATCTTGATCGGCGCCTTGAACATCTCGACGAACTCCAGAACGCCCTGGGTGGCGACGTTGAGGCCGCCAGCGTAGGAATAAGCATCCGGATCGTCCTGGGAGAAATCCTCCAGCTTGCGGATATCCACCTTGCCCACCAGACTGGAAATATCCTGATTGTTTTCATCGCCCGGCTCCACTTTGGTGATGCCGATTTGGTGCAGTTGGGAAGGTATCAGGCGGTGAATGGTGAATTTGCGGATATCGCCGCCGAACTCGCGCAGCCGTTTGGCGGCCCAGGGAGACATGACGCCACTGAGGGCGCGGCGCGGGATGCCGAAGCGATCCTCCAGCACCGGACCGTCTTCGTCGGGGTCGAAAAGTCCCAGCGGGGATTCGAAGAGCGGCGACACTTGGCCGTGTGCGGCCAGGCAGTAGATGGGATATTGTTCCATCAGGCTCTTCAGGCGCTCCGCCAAAGAAGACTTGGCGGCTCCTACCGGGCCGAGCAGATAGAGAATCTGTTTGCGCTCTTCCAGTCCCTGCGCCGCGTGACGGAAATAAGCAACAAGATTTTCCACCGCATCTTCAATACCGTAGAAGTCTTTGAAGGCGGGGTAGGTCAGCAGTTTGCGATTCATGAAGATGCGCGAGAGTCGGGGATCTGTCTGGGTGTCCAGAACCTGCGGCTCGCCGATGGCGGCTAGCATCCGTTCGGCGGCGGTGGCGTACGCCATGGGCTCGTTCGCGCAGAGATCAAGATACGCGTCAATGGAAAGGGTGACTTCCTGCCGCTGCAGAAAACGCGCTTGGTAACGGTCGAATAAGGCCATTTGCCACTCCTTGCGGCACTGCCGCGTTCAATCTATGGCATGTGAGACTAATGTACCCTTAACGGCTTGGACCGGGTAGTGCCGTTCCGGGTTCACCAATAATCAAGCATTTCCTGTGCCATGCGGTTGGGCTTTCCAATACCTCTGTCTGCGCCCTTCGCGCGCTGAAACAGTGCGTCTCGCGCACCAGTATGGTGCATTCCGG
>JAPTWR010000015.1 GCA_028065135.1 Acidithiobacillus sp. | reverse complement strand
CATTGGGTCATTGGCGTTTTGGAACTGGATGATCTCACCCATACAGTGCGCAAGGGCGGGGTGCCCGTTCCAATGACGCCCAAGGAATATCAACTGTTTCACCTTTTTGTGATGAATCAGGGACGGGTATTGTCATATCGACGCATCCTCAGTGCGGTGTGGGGAGAACATAGTGGCGATCAGGCCCACTATGTACGGTTATACATCAAACGACTGCGAGAAAAGATTGAGGATGATCCAGGAATGCCACAATATCTGATGACCGAAAAGGGGGTTGGGTATCGATTCGGAGATCCGCTGGCGTAGGAGCGACGCCGCAGTCGCGGGAGATACATACATTGGCAACGCAATCACCTCAGTTAAAATTATCTCTTTCTATCTTCTTCCCAGCAGCCAATCTGGATCTTGGAACACCCCAGCGCATTTAATCGTAATATGCTGTCATATTGTCCTGCTATTATTAGCATGCAGTACAGGGTCCCGTCAAAGTCGCCTGATATGACAGCAGACGCTTTCTGCCGCTCATTTTGGTGACGGCTTAAGGCGCGGCGATGGCGGAAATGCTGCATTTTCAGGTCGTTTCCGGTGAAGAATGGCGAATTCGGTGATCGGGGGCGTACCCCTCCCTCCGGCGACCTTCCCGGATGGGCAAATCTTGTGGTGGCGACTCAGTACCCGAACTGGCGGAGTGTTTTGCGAGCGCTGGCGGCGAAGTCACGGCCCGCCTTGGCGATGTTTTCCACCCGAGGAGCGCTACCCAGCGGTCATCCAGAGTGGCCATATAGCGCAGGGTACTCCCGCCATCGTGCGAAAGCCGCGATAATGATGCGCTTGCATCAGGATGTTCCAGCGTTCCCGCTCTGTGGGCAGGATGAGGCGCACCTGAATGCGGTGCAGAGCGGCTTGCTGGTTCGAGGTGAGTGTCGGGACTTCCATGCGGTATTTTTACCGCATCGCGGCCCTGGTGTCCATAGGGGCCCTTTGTATTACTGCATCATGAGGTTAGATTGGTTCTTGCCAGAGCCCTGGCCTCCATAGAGTGGTTCCTATGGTGTATTCGGACGGGGCGGACCTGATCGCGATTGGCCTGATGCGTGTGGTGACGGGTGATGGGAAAAGAAAAAGGGCGGGTTGCACCCTGCAAGGGCGGATGCTTTGATTCTCCCGCCACCCCATCACCACTTGATCATGCTTGGCAGGAATTTGGAAGCGACACGTTATTTCCCGTCGCCTCTGGCATCCGGTACGGCAATAATTCATCAAAACGCTGAATGCCCGGCCAGCGCGCCTCGTGGGATAGCGTAATCTCCATGCCCCGTCGGCTGGTTTTCTCCAGCAGCCAGTCACAACTCCGAGCGTCCGGACGAAAGGGATCGCCAATACCCGTGCCTTGAGGAAAGATCACCACGTCGCGCCCTGATTGCAGTATCCGCGACAGTTCCCGCATAGCAAACGGGCGTGTTGCATCGAGCGGCAGCATCGTGTGTCCACCCATCAGCCAGCCATAGGCTTTCAGTAGACGGGACCACACGGGGTGCCGGGCGTAATCCGGGTCCACAGCGAAAATGGCCTGATAAATCCCCGCTTTTGGCAAAAACCTTGCCACGGCTGGCCCGTCGAGCAATGAAACATGCGGGCGAACGAGAATGAGCATATCAGGCGCCTTTTTGGGATGGTGGGCACCCCGCCGATCTGGCAGGCAGGACGGAACACAGCGGATATTGGGCATCGTATCCGGCACAACCGGACAAGAGAGAAACCAGGAGAAGGATGAGCGTGGTCTTTTTCATGGCGCGCCGACCATTTCTCCGGAAAATGCCTCAAACAGACCGCATTGCTGTTCGTTTTTTGCAGCAGCAGCCACATCCGGTGACAGCCAGAGGCATTCGATGCGTTTGCGCTTCCCCTTACCGGTGGCGCTCATGGGGTCAAAGGTCCTGACCCGCGCGGCGGCGGAGAGATCCACTGCGAACTCCCGGCACTCCCAACCGGCATCCTCCAAAGGCTGATAGAGTGGTGAGCGATAACCGGAAAGAACGGCCATGCCGTGGAGTTGCAGCAGGGCATCCACCAGCGTCTGGTGTCCGCCGTCGTCGATCTCGCAGTGATAAGCCGCGCGCCCGGATTTGTTAGTCCGCGTGGCGTCGGCGTAAGGCGGATCAATATAGAAAAGCGTATCCGGCGCGTCCCATCGCTGGATGACTTCAACGCCATCGCTATGCTCAATTTGCACCTTCAACAGCCGCTCGGCGATGGCGGGGAGTTTCTCGACGTGGGTACGGAAAGCGCCCGCTTGGTCAGAGACGCGGGAGTAGCCCCAGTTGTTCGCGTTCCGCCTGCCCATGGAGCCGCCACCGGATATGCCTTGGCACTGAGCCGTGAAGAACGCCCAGGCTTTCATCACCGGATCGGGATCGCCTAGATGCTCCAGCGCGCGGGAGTATTCCATCCGCGCGTATGGGGTCCATTGCAGGCGGTTTAGTAGTGCGGCCCTCTGGACCGGGTCCTGCAAGACCCGGAAGAAATTCACCAGCAATCCGCTGGCGTCGTTATAGACATCGACCTGCGCGGGCTTTTTCGCCAGCAGGATATTCGCTGCGCCCTCGAACGGCTCAACATAGGTGACGTGAGGCGGCAGGAGAGGAAGGATGGTCGGGACCATACGGCTCTTGCCGCCAAGCCATGGAAACGGTGTGGTGTTGCGAAAACTCGAAAGAGAGCGCGGTACTGGCATGCTCAAACTTCCATCCCGAGACCAGCCTCGCGGGCATGGTCATGAGTCTGCGCCGACGCTTTTGGTTTAAGCATGTCGTTCCAGTCTTTCCCGTTGATAGGAAATTCGGTACGGGTGCGGATCAGCGGCATGTGGAACTTCTGGTTCTCACTCGCCAGATAACGCCCCATGTGAACAGCGAATCCGCGCCCGGCATCGTCATTGTCGAAGGCCAGCACCACCTCCTGCGGTTCATTCTTGCGGATCAGCGCGGACAAGGACTTTTCGGCGGCGGCTGACGGGGTGCCCCCGATGGAGACATAGACATCTCCGGGATGGCGCCCGTCCATCTGCGCCTTCGAGAGCGCGTCAATGGACGACTCACAGAGGATCATCTTCTGGCAAAATCCAATGTCGTCCGGGCCGCGTTCATCGGCATTGTCAAAGTCCTTATGCTTGAACACTGCGATGCCCCGGTTGCCGTGGAAGCCGTTAAAGGCTTTCTCCTTACCAGGACCTTTCTTCTCCCATCCCGCGATGACCGGTTGGTCGTTCTTGTCGATGGCCACGTGGGCGAACGCCACGTTGTGCAGCTCGCCGCCTTTCTCGGTCTGATGAATATCGGTGCGGATGCTTTTCCCGTAAGCCGCCAACGTCTCCGGTTCCAGCCCGCGCTGTGCGGTCAGGTAGTGGATGGACTTGGGAGAGAGCGGGGATAACTCCTTCCATTCCGTCTTGCGGTCCTCGATTTGCGGGAGCTTCACCACGTCGGCGCTGCGCTGTTGCGCCTGCACTTTCCATTCAGGCCGATTGTCTCCGGAAAAATCCCGAAGGTACTTGCGAGCATCGCCCAGGGAGCCGTTGTTCAACACATGGGCTTGCGTAAATTGAATGACCCCGCCCTTATCCTGGTCCTTGTTCTGCTGGTGAAAGTAGAAATTCTTGTCGGGACTGATGACAATGGCATCTCCCGCCGGGCCGCGATACTTCTCCCAGGTGAGCGTCGATTCCTTATCGTCCAGTGTCCAGCCGTGGGCCTCCACGAAGCGGTTCAGCGGAATCTCGGCGTTAAACCGTTGCAGCTCATCGCGCCCGGCATCCTGGTAGCGGTGATCCAGGTCATTCAATAGCGCGGTGGCTGCGGCGGATTTCTCCGGCTGCGTGTACAACGAAAGGGCATTGGCGGCTTCACGGAAGCCATCAACCCCGTGCGCCTGCAGGAAGTTGATGGTGTTGCCCTTGTTCGCGGCGTGATTCTGGTCGCGGTAGAGCCACTTGCCGTCCGGCAAACGTGAGATGCTGAGCCGCTCGGAATGATCAGGACTTTCCGCCTGGAAGCGTCCGGGGCCGGTCTGCTGGATGCCGTAACCGTGGTCGGCCAGAATGGCGGGTAAGGGAATACGGGTCAGGGTGTCGGTATCGATGGCTGAATTTGAATTGAACGACATGGCAGGTCTCCGATGAGTGGTCCTGTCATCTGTAGGGGCTATGGACAACCTGTTTGCGATTTGGAATGGCGGTTTGTGGTGAGGGGGTGGCGGGAAAAGAAAAGGCCGCTTGCGGCGGCGAGTCGGCCAGGCCCTGGATGGGAAAACGATGAAAAGGCATCCATGCCCGGCCGCGGGTGTTACGAGGCCACTTGCCCGCTTGGCGAAACCCCTTGCAGGGTGCAACCCTATTCCATTGTCAACGCTCCTTGTCAGGCTTCTCTTGACGTGGGGCAGGGCGGTTTGTCCTTTCCGGCCTCCGCGTCTCATCCCCGCGCCCCGGCTGATTCCTCTGCTGTTTCGGCTGCATCGCTTCCCGTTCCTGTTGCCAAACCTTTTGCAGATCGGCATCCCGGACCTCGATGCCCAGACGGGCGGCGGCGCGGGCGGCTTGCTCCCGAAAGGCTGATGAACCGGTAATATCCACCGCGCCATACTTCTGCGCGGCAATCCGCAAGGCGGCCTCCACGGTGGATTCGGCCCGATCATGGACATCGATACGCGGGCCGGTATCGGTGAACAGATCACGGCCCTGCGCGTCGCGGTAATGGATCAACTGACGGCGGTGGTCTATTTCATGGCGCAGCCCGGACAAGACCGGCTTGAGGGCTTCCAGTTCCTCGCCCTCAATGCCATTCTTCTTCTGGTTGTCATTCCGCCGCTCCCGATACCGGATACCCCGCAGGGCGGCCTTGGCGGCCTCATCCTCTATCGGCGAAGCGGCCTGCTGTTCCAGCCAGTCCCGCCAGACCATGGTACGCGGCAAGGCATGGCGCTCTTTGAGGTGCTGCTTCTGTAAGGCTTCCTTCTCGCTGGCCGCTGTATACGCCCACAAGGAAGTTGCAGCCTGCCGACCCATTCCGGTGGCGACTTTGCGCATGATGAACAGCGACTTGCGGCCCTTGTGGTCCTGCCGCTGGGCCTCACGTTCCACTTTCTGCCGTGCCAGTAGCGCCTTGCGGGCATCCCGCCGGGTGTCCTTGATACGCTGTTGATCAGCCTGGTACCGGGTATGCAGATCCTCGCGGGCCTTTTGCCGTTCGGCGCGGCGCTTGGCGCGTTGGCCGTCTCCACCATCGTGCGGGATGGGTCCGTCCTGCTCGTGGCCGGATTGCGCTTTATGCAGGAACTCCTCATAGGTGGCCATGCGGATAGCGGTGATGGCGGGGTTTTGGGAAGAAGAAGGGGAGGGCGGGACGAAACCTCCCAGCCGCTGCTCCAGCCGCATTTTCGTAAAGTTCCGGTCCAGATTGGAGATCGGGCAGGACAGCACGCGGCCTTTCTCCAGTTCGGTGGTGACCACCATGCCGGTGCCCTTGGTCTGTATCTGAATCCCGTATGGGGCCAGTGCCTCGTACAAGTCCCGCCATGTGGCATCCGGCTTTTCCAGAGCATCGTGCATGGCATTGGTGGGTCCCCATTGCGCCCATTCCTGAAAACTCGGTGCGCCCTGACTCCGTTCGGCGGCCTTGGCGGCTGGCGTGGTGCGCGGGCCTACTTCATCACCATGTTTGAGCAAACCTTTCTCGGCCCGTTCCTTGCGGGACATGCGGATGATCTGCGGCCCGTTATCGGTATCCAGCGTCACATAAGGACCATTGTCCCGCCGGAAACCATGAATGAGTTCCAGTTCGCGCATCGCCTTGTCGATGACATGGTAATCCCTGCGCGGCGGTCCCATGACAATACCTTTCTCCGGGTGGACCCGGTTGACGGCGATATGCACATGGTCATTGTCGGTGTCATGGTGAATCGCCCAGACCGCCTGGCATTCCTCCATGCCCAGAGCCTTCAGAGTGTGCTGGACGCAATCCTTCACCTGCTTCGGCGTAGGCTTGTCGCCTTCCTGCCAGGACAAGATCAGGTGGTAAACTGGATCGCCCTTGAACTTGCCGTTTTTGGCGGTCTTGGCGGCGGCCATGTCCATTTGCCTGATGACCAGATCCAGATCCTCCACGTCGGCGTCCAGATTGAGGACGCCCATTTCCTCCTTGTCCACCTCGCGACCCTTGCCGTCCGCCTCGCGGGCGACGTAGTTCACCAGGTCCGCGAACGGGCTCTTGCCGACACTTTTAGCTCCAACACGGGACTTGCCGACCTTGCCGATCATGGGACATCCTCCCTATCGCCGGGTACAACCCTGCCGGGTGCAACCCCATCGGTCGGAAGGGTTTCCTCAATCCGGCTGGCAATGCCCAGAAGCCGATGCGACAGATCCAGAAACTCATCGCGCGCGGCGGCAGTCCAGCCTGCTTTGTCGCTGTCCTTGCTGTGCTTCAACAGTAAACCGCCCAGCCGGACCAGCATCTCCACGGCATCCTCATCCAGGTGGCAGACCATGGGAATGCCGCATATCGCATTCCGGGCGAAGGCGGATAACGGCTGGCGGTATGCCTCAGCCTTGGCTTTTACGGCGGCATAGTCCTCCGGCAACATGCGGAGGCGAAGGACGGTGGTGTATTGGGTGGGCATGGTTCCCCCGTTTCCGGTAGTGAGTCCTACCGGGTATAGGGAGCGTGGGAACCTGATGGAGGTTTATGGGCAGGCGCGAAAAGAATATATCTACCGATCTACCGCATACGCCAGGCCGTCAATAACTCGGGTTGTCATCCGCACACCTCTCCACCATACTTCCGTCTGTTCAAGGAAGGGAAAACGCCATCAATGGCCTATCGGCACATCAAAAGCCGCGCAAGCAGCAGAACACGGCGAATGTCATCACCAGCGATCTGATAGATAGTGAGGACGCGATAGATTTGGAAAAGGAGTTTTCGGAAGCTTTGATGGAGGCCATCACCGAATTAGGCACATCGGACCTGGATGCCTTCATTCATGAGCCGGACGAGATAAGCCTGGTGATTGATCTGTGCGAATCGCCGGAGGACTACTGGACTATCCGGGTTGATTACGGCGAGGCAGGCTGGTCCAGATCGGAGGCATTTATGATGGTCTATGACGTAATGAGGGATGCGGGGATCGTTGCTATCCTGCTGAACGACGCCGAGGATGACGAGACCGGGATCAGCGAGGATTTGCGGCCGGATGATGAGGTGCGGCATTGATAGTCTTGGAATAAATGGAAGATACAGGCATGTCCGCGTCAACTGAAGCTAGTCCCGTCCTCATCCTCACCATCAACGACTGCCCCGGCATGCGTGTGGTCCGTGTCATTGGGCCGGCCTACGGCACGGGTGTCCGATCCCGCAATATCGTCGGCAATTTCCTGGGTGGCGTCCGCGCCATCTTTGGTGGGAAGCAGGCCGGTTACCTCAAAATGATTGCCCAGACCCGGGATGATGCCCTGGAACAACTGGCCGAGCATGCCAAATCGTTGGGGGCCAATGCGGTTCTGGGGGCTGGATTGATTTATTAATTTTGTACATCCGTTTTAGGGTTTTTATTTTTTACAATAAAGTCCGTAAATATATCTTCATATTTATTTCGCATGTTATTAATGTGTTCACCAATATCGGAAGAATAACTCTTAATAAAGAATAATTTTAGCTGTATGTTTTTAACCGTTAAAATGAAATTTACTTTGTCAACACGCAAAAAACCACGGGCCTTCATTAGTGCTTCGTGTGGTTCCTCTTCGTTTTCAATTTTTTTACCATGCTGATCACAAAATGAATATCTTTTTAATCGTTTCTCTTTTAGATGATTATGCTCCATCGACAAAATAAGTTGCTTTATTTTATCTCCGGATAACGAAAAAGATTCTTTAGAATGGGCAGCTTCATTTCGTATTGAGCGAACTTTATGCAGGTCCGAGTGTAATGCTGGGTTAATAATGCCAATTGCCTTGCAAATATATATTTTTGAAGAAAAGCTTCCTAGCGGTCCCGCAAAGTCAAATATATTCTTGTATTCTTTTTTGGACAAATCACTAGACTTACCAAACCAAGACTTTAGGATATCTTCGAGTTGATTTTCAACATCGGATGAAAGGACAAGAACACATCCGCGATCTGATTCACGATAAAGGTCATTTTTGTCTATTTCCGCTAACTTAGACACGTCAAACATATTTTTATGTTGGTCTGCCAAAGTGCTTCCTCTGTTGATACATGACGTGAGGTAAGGCGCTGCGCGATGGTGTATTCGCGCAGCGCCTCTTGACCGTAAGGTTAGACCTCATTTTTCACTACCCAGTTAAGAACGCATTCGGTGAAAAGGGTAACTGACAAGACTAGCCGCCACGTAACCTTTTTACCTCGGTGCTGTTCTGTGCCTTGCAGAGTGGTGATTTCAGCCTCGTATGCAGACTCGACGGACTTATGGATTGAATCGGCATGAATGATCTTGTCGCAGACATCCTTGAGGGTGAACTCGACAGGCCCTTGCTCGACCTCTCCTTCCAGCCGATACAAGAGGCCACAGTCAAGAGAATAGCGCGCGGTCTCCGCTGAATTAACCCCCTGATAGAACTTGGTTCTGAGTGCGATGGCGAGCGCTAAAAGTCTCTCGGTAAATAGCTCTTCGTATGCAGATCGATTTTTGCCTACCTTGTCATCAAGGATAGAGTCCGACAGCAACGGAAACGCAGAAGAATCAAGCGCATGGCACTCGACTGCAAGCCTGCGAACAAAATCCCAAGATACCTTGTGCGTTCCGAGGACGTCCATATGAGGCCTAATATAATTTAGACGTCAGACAGGCTAGGTCGTCTACGTCGCCTAAATTTTCCACAAACGATTCAGGATAAACAAAACCAGGCATCCACCCCTCCATTGCAGTGTTATAACATCCGAATTTTTACCGGGTGTGCAAGACAACCGCGGCCCCCGATATGGAGGGGGTAAGTTTCCAAAGATAATAACAGCTATTCGAGAGATCGCAAGTCAAGACGACAATAGATATACAATGGAAATCAAAAGGAATTTTGAGAGAAAGTATTTTGGATTTTGGCCAATGTTAAAAAACAATCCTCTCTACTGGCTAACTTTTGCAATATATGTTATTGGATTTGTCGTGTTATTTTGTGATCTTCATCTCCTCGTTTGGCACCCACATGTGGTAACTATGCCACCAACCCCTCAGCCTGTTCAATAACCATATTCACCGCCCCTTCCTGCATGTCTGGTGGATATCCATGCCGTTTCAGTACCCGCTTCACCATCCTTCGCAAATGCGCCCGCGCCTGTTCCCGGATGGACCAGTCGATGCGGGTGTTCTGGCGCACGGTATCGGCCACTTCCTTGGCGATCATTTTCAGGGCATCGTCGCCCATGG
>JAPTWR010000029.1 GCA_028065135.1 Acidithiobacillus sp. | reverse complement strand
TACCGCCATTCGTGCGGCCCGCAAAGCTGGCGATATCATCAACCGCAGCTTCGACCGGGTCAATGAAATCAGCATCACCAGCAAGGCGCACAATGACTTTGTCACGGACGTCGATCAGCGCGCCGAAGCCGCCATCGTGGAGATTATCCGCCGCGCCTACCCCGAGCACGGCATCCTCGCCGAGGAAGGCAGCCGCATCTCCGATAAAGACTTCGAATGGATCATTGACCCCCTCGATGGCACCACCAACTTCATCCACGGCATGCCGCAGGTCGGCGTCTCCATTGCCGTCCGCCATTTCGACCGCCTGGAGCACGCGGTAGTCTACGATCCGGTGCATAACGAGCTGTTTACCGCCAGTCGCGGCAGTGGAGCACACCTCAACGATCGCCGCCTGCGCATTGCCCAGCGCAAGGACCTGGACGGTGCCCTGCTCGGCACCGGCTTTCCCTTCCGCGACTTTTCCCACCTGGACACCTACCTCGCCACCCTCAAGGCTTTCATGCTGAAGACTGCGGGCGTCCGCCGGCCCGGCTCTGCGGCGCTGGACCTGGCCTACGTCGCTGCAGGCCGCTACGATGGCTTCTGGGAGTTCAACCTCAAGCCCTGGGATCTCGCTGCCGGCGCGCTACTGGTGCAGGAGGCGGGCGGTGTCGCCACCGACTTCAAGGGTGATCAGGGTTACCTGCAAAACGGCGATATCGTCGCCGGCAACCTGCGCATCCACGCCCAGATGCTGCATATCATCAGCCAGGAGATCAACCAGCCGCAATCAGCCCGTTGAAACGAGGATTTCCGCTATGATCTGGCCACCGCACTGATGGCCGGGCTCTATGTGAACCAGGCCCACGATCGGACAGATAGGCTGCTATCGTGCCGCCAGTGCCCTGGATCCGGCCCAGTGACGGGCGAACTGCCGCGCCACCCGGCCACTGCGCGAGCCGCGCTGCAAGGCCCAGCGCAGGGCCTCCTCCCGCCATTCCACCGGTGGCGTCCGCACCCCCAGACGCTGCAGATGGATGATGCAAATATCCAGATACATGGCCTGATCGAAGGGATAAAAGCCCAGCCATAAGCCGAAGCGCTCGGAGAGGCTGATTTTTTCTTCCGCCGTCTCGCCGGGGATGATCTCCTCACCGTGGCGGTGATATTCCTCGTTGTCGGCGAAATGGCGCGGCATCAGATGCCGCCGGTTGCTGGTGGCGTAGAGCAGCACGTTGTCCGGACGCGCCTCCACCCCACCGTCCAGCAGGGACTTGAGGGCCTTGTAGCCGGGGTCATCGGCACCGAAAGACAGGTCATCGCAGAAGAGCACAAAGTAATAGGCCTGCTGCGGATCGGCCGCCTGCAGCGCCGCCAGAATCTCCGGAAGGTCGAGGATGCCGTCCGGGTCGATTTCAATCACCCGCAGACCCTGATCCGCATAACGGCGCAGGAGTGCCTTGACCAGCGAAGACTTGCCTGTGCCCCGCCCACCCCAGAGCAAGGCGTCATTGGCGGGAAAACCGGCGACAAACTGGCGGGTATTCAGGTCCAGTGCGGCCTTGGTATCCTCGATGCCGAGCAGTTCGTCCATCTCCGGCAAATCCACGCGCGCCACCCCTTCCAGACGGCCACCGAGGGGCAGATGGCGCCAGCGCGCGGCCTTTACCCCGGCAAAATCGGGCAGAGGATGGCTGCTGCTGTTCCCCAAAAGGGCGGCTAAACCCTGAATCACCTGTTGACGTTCCACTGTCCACGAACTCCTTTCTGTGATTAGATAGGGTAGCTTAACCCCATTTACCGTGGCGCGTCATGAAACTGCTTACCGATTTCCTCCCCATCATTCTCTTTTTCGTGGCCTACAGGATTCACGGGATCTATACGGCCACCGAAGTGCTCATCGTTGCCGCCATCCTGCTGATGGCCTGGCAGTGGTGGCGGCGAGGCCGGGTGGAGACCATGACCTGGGTCTCCACCCTGCTGATCCTGACCTTTGGCGGCCTGACCCTGTATTTTCATAACGACACCTTCATCAAGATCAAACCCAGCATTCTCTATGTGCTGTTCGCGGCGGCACTGCTCTTTACCCACTGGCGCGAGGAACCGCTCCTGCAACGCCTGATGGGCGGACAACTGCCGGCTGCACTGCCCTTGTCTTTCTGGCAGCGCCTCAACGGCTACTGGATTGCCTTCTTTCTCTTCGGCGCGGTCCTGAACCTGATCGTGGCCTATGCGTTTTCGACGAGTATCTGGGTGGATTTCAAGCTTTTCGGCATGCTCGCCATCACTGTCATTTTCGTACTCTTTCAGGCGGTGGTGATCTCGCGTGCTTTGCCGCAAGAGGCTAAAGATGGCGATTCGTCGGCATAGCCTCTGATCAGCGGAGACGGTTGCCAACTTGCCGCAAATGGGGCAGCTTTAGGGCATGCATCTCACCAACAGGAAAAGGTTCATGTATTACTGCATTATTGGTACGGACAATGCCGGCTCTCTGGGCAAACGCCAGGCGGCGCGGGGCGATCATCTGGCGCGCCTGCATCAGTTGCAATCCGAGGGGCGCTTACTGACTGCGGGCCCATTTCCCGCCATAGACAGTGAAGAACCGGGCGAGGCAGGGTTTACCGGCAGCCTGATCATTGCCCGTTTTGACTCGTTGGAAGATGCCCATACCTGGGCTGCCGCCGAACCTTATCTCAGTGCCGGTGTTTACGCAGATGTCAGCGTTCGCCCTTATAAAGGAGTATTTTTGCCATGAATAAAGAAATCCTTGGTAATTTATTGCGTGACGCCCTGAATCCGGAATTCCTGGAAATCAATGACCGGACGAAATCCCACAGTGGTCACGCGTTGTCCGGCGGTGGCGGGCATTACGAGGTACGCATTGTCAGCAGTCGGTTCGCGGGCTTGCCCCCGTTGGCACGTCACCGTCTGGTCAATACGGTCACCGACCCGCTGCGTCAGGAGATACACGCACTGACGATCAAGGCCTATAGCCCGGAGGAGTTTGCCGCCCAAAACCAGTCCAAAACACAGCGTCCAGCCATCGCCCTGAACGTCCTTTAGGGGCGGTGTGCTCAGATGCCAGCCGATAGCTTCGTCCGCAGCTTCCGCGAGTCTTCGCCCTACATTCATCGCTTTCGCGGGCAGACTTTCGTCATCAATTTCGGTGGCGACGCTCTGGCGGATGGCAGCATCCGCAGCCTCGCCCATGACATCGCCCTGCTCAACAGCCTGGGCATCAATGTCGTCCTGGTGCACGGGGCCGGGCCGCAGATCGACGCAGCCCTGCTGGCCCACCAACTCCGCACCGAACGGGTCAACGGCAAGCGCATCACCGACCTGGCGGCCATGCAGGTACTCCGTGAAGCGGTGGGCGGGGCCCGTCTGGTAGTGGAGGCGGCATTGTCCGAAGGACAAATGGGCTCGCCCATGGCTCATGCGGGATTGCAGGTGGTCAGCGGCAACTTCATCATCGCCCAGCCCCTTGGGGTGCTGGAGGGGGTGGATTACCAGTATACCGGGCAGGTACGGAGGGTGGCGACAGAGGCCATCCAACGCCATCTTGCCGCCGACGAAATCGTCCTGCTCTCCCCCATCGGCGTCTCGCCGACGGGTACCCTGTTCAACATCCGTGCAGAGGAAGTGGCGGTAGCGGCGGCCTTGGCCTTGCACGCCGCCAAACTGGTATTTTTCATGGATGAGGATGGTGTGACCGATGCCCAGGGGCAACTGATACGCCAGATCACCCTCTCCGAACTACCGCAATTACTGGCGCGGGAGGATATCCAGGGCGGGCTGCGCGAGCATCTGCACAGTGCGGCAATTGCCTGCACGGGAAACGTAGACCGCGTCCATCTGATATCCCGGCATGTGGATGGCGCCCTGCTACGCGAACTCTTCACCCGCGATGGCCTCGGTACCCTCATTTCCCGGGACCCCTTCGAGCATCTGCGGACGGCCACGGTCGCCGATATTCCCGGCATCCTCGATCTGATTCGCCCCTTGGAAGAACGCGGCGTGCTGGTACGGCGCAGCCGGGAACGCCTCGAAATCGAAGCCGATCACTTCGTGGTCATGGAACGGGACGGCAAGATCATCGGCTGCGCGGCCATATATCCCTACCCTGATCAGGGAATGGCCGAAGTCGCCTGTCTCGCCGTAGACAGCCGCTATCGTCGTCAGGGGCGCGGTGAGCGGCTGCTCGACTACTGTCAGGAACGCGCTCGGGAGCAGGCGCTGGAGCGCATCTTTGTGCTCAGCACCCAGACGACCCACTGGTTTCTGGAGCGCGACTTTCGCCACGGCGCCCTGGAGGATTTACCGGTGCCGCGGCAGCACCTCTACAACTTCCAGCGCCGCAGTCAGGTATTTTTTCGCAACCTGTAGAGACCGAAGCGGCGTCAGGAGGGTTCGGCGACCGCCTCATGCTCCTCGGCTTCGTCCTGCTGGACGAACCCCGCATCCTCCCCCCGTTCCGTGGTGGAGATGCGGTCGGGCGGCTTCGACAAGCCCCCAGTGCGGCCATCATAGCGATTGACCACTGTGCAGCGGCGAGCGATGAAGCCGCCCTTTTCCGTCCCACTGGGCTCGAGATCAAACTCCAGAATGATATCCCGGCTCGGGAGATCATCCGTATCCAGTTCGCGCGGCAGGTCAGAAATGTGGACAAAGGCTGACTCGTAGGGAGAGTCGTCCTGCCGGGTATCGGTCACCCACAACCGTGCGGAAATACCCGTCAAAAAACGGACGAAGCCGAAGCCGCGGTCCGCCTCCCAGCGGATGCAGATACCGCGGATGCGTGATCCCATCTCCCCCCACGGCACCCGCATGTCGCCGCGGGTGGGAATCAGCCCGGGCACCAGATAACCGGGGTAGAAAGCGTCCGCTTCATACTGCAGTTCTCTGGAAACATTCCTGAACGCCAGCACCTCGACCCGGCATCCCTTATTCTGCAACGCGCGAACCACCTGCAGGAAATCCCCGTCTCCCGTAACCAGCAACACCTGATCCAGGCGCTCGGATTGCAGCATCACATCCACCGCCAGATCCAGATCGGCATTGGCCTTGGACATGCTGTTGCCTTCTTCGTCCACGAACCAGCGCACCGGCTTTTCGATGATTTTCCAACCGAGATCGCGCACCGCCTGCTGATAACCGCGAATCCGTTCCCGGTACTCGCGGTCACGCTTCATGCGCTCGCCATCCACCGCCATGTAGGTATTCAGGCGCAGTAGTCGCGCCTCCTCTTCCCGCCCGGCGAAACGTCGCAGTACGTCATAACGCATGGCATAACCACCGTTGTAACGAATATTTTCGGCATCCACATAGACACCGATATGCAGCTCACCATTACTCATGAACGCTCAGGACTCCAGGATCGCGCCGTTGGCGGCGTTAGTCACCAGCTTACGATAACGGCGCAACCACGGTGACTTCAGGGGCTTTTCTATCGGTACCCAATGTTTGCGGCGTTCGGCCAATTCCTCGTCACTCAGGTCGACATGAATTTTGCCGTTGTCGAGGTCAAGAGAAATCATGTCACCATCTTTCAACAGACCGATGGGGCCGCCCTCCGCCGCCTCCGGGGAGATGTGGCCGATACAGGCCCCGCGGGTTGCTCCACTGAAACGGCCGTCGGTAATCAATGCCACACTTTCGCCGAGACCCATACCCATGATGTTGGCGGTAGGCGTCAGCATCTCCGGCATTCCGGGGCCACCCTTCGGGCCTTCGTAACGGATCACCACCACATCACCGGCCTTGACTTCACCGGCAAGAATACCGTCTGCCGCCGTTTCCATACTCTCAAAAATCTTCGCTGGTCCAGAGAACTTGCGCATCGCGGGCAATACCGCACCGATTTTGACGATACCGCCTTCCGGCGCGAGATTGCCAAAGACCACCCGCAGGCCACCGGTGGGTGAAATGGGATCGCTGGCCAGATGGATGATCCTGCTGTCCTTGACCGCCGCCGCCGATACGATCTCGCGCAGGCTCTGGCCGCTCACTGTCGGCTTATCCAGATGCAGCACATCGGGGTTGCGCTTGTGGACCTCATGGAGGATGGCCGGGATACCACCGGCGCGGCCGATGTCCTCGATATGCACCGTGGACAGGGCGGGCGATATCTTGGCAAGGTAGGCCACCTTCTGCGCCAGATCGTTCAGCCGCGCCAGGGGATAATCCAGACCGGCCTCCCGGGCGATGGCCAGGGTGTGCAGCACCGTGTTGGTGGAACCGCCCATGGCCATGTCCAGTATAAATGCGTTATCGATGGCATCGAAATCCACCAGTTGCCGCATGGTCGGGGCACCCGCCATGGCCAGGGTCACCACGCGATCCGCGGCCTGCCGCACCAGGTCGCGGCGCGCCGCCGCCGTCGCCAGGATGGTACCGTTGCCCGGCAGCGCGATACCGAGGACCTCCATCAGGCAGTTCATACTGTTGGCCGTGAACATGCCGGAGCAGGAGCCGCAAGTCGGACAGGCCTTGTCCTCGATCTCTTTGAGACGGATTTGGGTGATCTGCCCGCGCTTGAACTGGCCGACCGCCTCAAAGGCCGTCACCAGATCGATCGCCGTTCCGTCAGACAGATGACCGGCCTCCATAGGGCCGCCGGAGACGAACACCGTGGGGACGTCACAGCGCAGCGCGCCCATGATCATACCGGGCACGATCTTGTCGCAGTTGGGGATACAGATGAGCGCGTCCAGATGATGGGCCTGCACCACCGTCTCGATGGAGTCCGCAATCAGCTCGCGGCTCGGGAGCGAGTAACGCATACCGTCGTGCCCCATGATGATACCGTCATCCACACCGATGGTATTGAACTCGAAGGGCACACCCCCTGCCGCACGGATGTTCTCCTTGACGATGCGTCCGAACTCCTGCAAATGCACATGGCCGGGAATAATGTCGATGAACGAGTTGGCCACTCCGATGAAGGGCTTATCCATATCCTGGTCGGTGACACCGCAGGCCTTGAGCAGGGCGCGATGGGGGGTGCGTTCAAAGCCTTTTTTGATCATATCGGAGCGCATGAGATCCTCGTGGCAAGTTCGGCAAGGGGATGCATCGCGTGGATGCCACCCACGATGGCAGCGTGGCCGTGTGCCGAGTAAAAGCACACTGACCGTCTGGTTAGTATCCGCAGTATAGGG
Source organism: Acidithiobacillus sp. (assembly GCA_028065135.1). The sequence goes on along the minus strand of JAPTWR010000029.1, from coordinate 2,321 downwards.
CCTAGCGTGAGACAGGCCAAGAAGTAGACACTCGCCGGGCTGCAAATCCGCCGAGTATTTTCCTCCGGTGGCAGATCAAAGGGTTTTTAGGGCACATGCTCATACAGTTATCTGTGCCGACAACTGCCTGCCTGCATGGAGCGGACATTCAACCCGGCGGCGCAGCAGGCGTCGCTGGCCGCAACCACTCATCCCATATCGCCAGCAATACGGCCAGCAGCACCGGTCCCAGGAACAATCCCAGGAAACCGAAGGCAAGAATGCCGCCCAATACCCCGAATAGAACCAGCAGAAATGGAATCCGTACCGCATTGGAAATCACCAGCGGGCGGATCAGGTTATCGATCCAGCTCACCACCAGCGCACCCCACAGGGCCAGGCCCACTCCCGCCCAAATCTCGCCCTGAGATAGCAACCAGATGCTCGCTGCCCCCCAGACCAGCGGGGTACCGAAGGGGATAAAGGAAAACAGCAGGGTGACGATGGCCAACAGTACGGGTGCAGGCAGTCCCGCCACCCAGTAACCCAATCCCGCCAGCGCCCCCTGCGCCACCGCGGTCGCCAGAATGCCATAAATCACCGCACGGATGGTGCTGGCCACCGTCCGCAGATAAGCATCGCCGCGCTGTCCCAGCACCTGGCCGACAAAACGGCGCAACTGGTCCACCAGCACTTCACCATGCCGGTAGAAGAAAAAGGCGGTGATGAGAACAAGTATAAGCAAAGTACCGAAACGACCGATTCCACCCGCAACACTACCCAGCCGCCCCGCCCAGGCGGACAGGTCGGGGGTCAGGGCACCGGGCATCAGTTTCGTCTTCCAGGCTGCAGGAATCTGCGCGAGCAGTTCATGCAGCCAAGGTATCCGATTCAGACTTGCTTCCAGGGTCGTGTGTGCATCCACGCTACCGAGATCGGTCAGTACGTGGTGCAACTCCGTCCCCAGGCTGATGCTCAGGAAAATTACGGGAAGAATAAAAATCAGCGCCAACATGAGCGTGGCGCCTGCTGCCGCCGGCACCGGCGGCCAATGTCGGCGCATGGGACCAGCCAGCGGCCAGGTCGCATAAACGAGAATGGCGGCCCAGCCAAGGGCTGGCAAAAAGGGGGAAAGAATTTTCCAGACAAGGGCAAAAAACAGAACGGCGGCGAGCAGTTGGCCGAAGGCGAATCGCAGATCGCGAACCGTCAGATCCGCGAGACGCATCGCGATTCAGCGCCGCGCGACGCCGCTTTCCCGGGCGGCAGCGGTTACCGCGCCAGAGACCCATGGCCGTAGGCGGGGGTCCAGAGGTTTGGGGATAATGTACTCGGGGCCGAAGGTCAGACCTTGCGGGGCAGTCAGCCCGTAAACGGTCTGCACAGCGTCCGGCACCGGCTCCCGCGCCAGCTTCGCCAAAGCATCCACGGCCGCCAGCAGCATGGGCTGGTTGATCTGCCGAGCCCGGCAATCCAGTGCGCCGCGGAAGAGGAAGGGAAAGCCCAACACATTGTTGACCTGATTGGGCATATCCGATCGACCCGTGGCGATGATGGCATCAGGACGCAGGTGCCGCGCCAGGGCGGGGTCCACCTCAGGATCGGGATTGGCGAGCGCAAAAATTACCGGCTTGGGCGCCAGCGTCGACAGCGCCGCTTCCGGAATGGCGCCGCGCACAGAGACGCCGATGACCACATCGGCACCGCGCAACATCGCCGCCAGATCCCAGTTCTGGGGTGCCACGGCAAAAGGTTTATGCCATTGGGTGAGGTCCGTACGCTTGCTGTGCAGCACGCCATGCAAATCGCTCAGGAAGATATCCGCTACCCCCAGTGCCCGCAACATACGCGCAATGGCAATTCCGGCGGCACCGGCACCAACAATAGCGACCTTGGCGCGGCCCAACTCCTTACCCTGCAATTCCAGTGCATTTTGCAGCGCCGCCGCCACGATCACTGCCGTACCATGCTGATCATCGTGAAATACGGGAATATCCAGCATGGCCTGCAAGGCTTCTTCCACCTGAAAACATACGGGCGCACCGATATCCTCCAGGTTGATGCCGCCAAAACCCGGGGCGATGGCCGCCACTACGTCGATGAGATGCTCGGCGTCGCGCGCCTGCACTTCGATATCAAACGCGTCAATATCCGCGAAGCGCTTGAAAAGCAGCGCCTTGCCTTCCATGACGGGCTTACCCGCCAACGGCCCGACGTTACCCAGGCCGAGCACCGCCGTACCGTTGCTGATAACGGCCACCAGGTTACCCTTGGCCGTATAGTCGTAAGCCTTATCCGGGTCGGCGACGATCTCCCGCACCGGGGCCGCCACTCCTGGCGTG
>JAPTWR010000057.1 GCA_028065135.1 Acidithiobacillus sp. | reverse complement strand
AAGCTTGCCGTGGTCGACGGGGAGGGCGGGGCAGGGTGGCGCGTTGAACCTTTTGATCGGCAAAATGATGGCTCGACAAGGCATCGCCCAGTATGTACGAGAGACACGTTGATCGCGTGATTCAGCTCAATTATATCAGGCAGCCAGCGCCATCACCTGTTTTGCGTAGGTAACTGCAGGGATTGGAATGACCCCTTTATCTGGTATGGCAACTTTTTGAACGAGGTTGTTAGCCCAAAGCAGTAATGTCCCCTTTGCGTGAGAAGAGTGTCGCGGGCTTGCAGGACGCAATGGTTACCCAATCGTACCTACTTTACATAAAGAACTTCATGCGGTTTACTGGATGCGCTGAACATCATGGGCAACCCGGGATAGAAGCAGGAGCTTGACGTTATGTGGCAATTACATCGCGCCGAAGAGCGCGGCAGAACCGGGGCAAAGTGGCTGAAAAGCGCGCATAGTTTTTCTTTTGGCGAATATTATAATCCGGAAGCAGTCCGTTGCGGGCCATTGCGGGTGATCAACGAGGATGTGGTTGCTCCCCAGTCTGGTTTTCCTATGCATCCCCATAAGGATATGGAAATCATCACCTATATCCTCAGTGGCGCTCTGGAGCATCGAGACAGTATGGGTAACGGCAGCGTTATCCGCGCCGGTGATGTTCAGTATATGTGTGCAGGAACGGGCGTGCGGCATAGCGAATGGAATCCCTCGGTAGATACGCCGGTGCATTTGCTGCAGATATGGGTATTGCCGCCACAAAACGCTCTACCACCCAGTTATGATCAGCGGCATTTTGCCGACATCGCGAAGCTGAATCGCTGGTGCCTTTTGGCAGCCCCTGATCACGAGGATGCGTTAGTGGTGCATCAGAATTTTCGGTTGTATGCCAGCGTACTGGATCAGGGCGCAGAGCTTGGTTATCAGCCGACATCCGCGCGGCGTCTGTATTTACATGTGGTGCATGGTGTAGTGCAAGTCGGAGACCTTCTGCTCGGTGCTGGAGATGCAATCTCCGGCTCCGCGGGCTTGTCGGTGACAGCGACACAAGCGGCGGAGTTGTTGCTGTTTGACCTGCCATAAATGGCGGCCATGGTGTGTCGATTTCATACCAGGGTACGAATGCCGATCTGTTGGAGCGTGGTTACGAGCTGATGGTAATCACCATTTCGGCGATCTCCGCCAATTTTTTGCCCTTATCCATCGCCAGGCGGCGCAGGCGGCGGTAGGCTTCGGCTTCGTCAATCTGCAGATCACGCATGAGAATACCCTTGGCTTTTTCCACCAGCTTGCGTTCGGAGAGGGCATCTTTGGTGTCTTTGAGTTCTTTGCGTAGCAAGCGGTAGTCGGCATAGCGCAAGGCGGCGACCTTGAGAATAGGGGCGATATCGCGGGCGGAGATGCCGTGGGCGACATAGGCAGCGACCCCTGCACGGATGGCGCGGCGCATGGTGTCTTCATCCTCGGGAGCGCCGAGAACGACAACCGGAAGTTCTAAGGTTTCGCTGAGAAAGACAATGTGTTCGAGGACATCGCGCTCCGGCGTGCCGGCTTCGGCGATGATGACGTCGGGTTGCAGTTTTTCCAACCGTTGCCACGAGAGTTCTGTCCAAACAAAAATGTCGGCGACTTGATGGCCTTCTAGATGGAGGGCGTCACGAAGCATTTCCGCGCGCTCCGTATTGTTGTCGATCAGGACGATGCGGTGCATAGGCTCATTGCAGGGCTTGCAGTGCAGCGCGGACGATGATCTCTGATTCGCCGAGAGGGTTATCGATGGTGATTTCGCAGCCAGATAATTCAAGCTGAAGTTGGGTGACAAGCGCGGGTAAATCCTCCTGCAGGTGCCTGCCGCTGCTCCAGAAAATTGGCGAAACCCGGTACCGGCGCAAACCGGAAGCGTAGGCCTTGCGCATCGCCTCAGCGAGGCTGGGCGTCCATATTTCCAGATAACAGAGTATGATCTTTCGCTGTGGCTGGCTGGCTTGCAGGCGCATGGCAATAACCTCGAAGGGTAGTCGCCATTGCGGATTGCGTGAACCGTGGGCCAGCAGGAACTGTACTTGAGACACGAAAACTCCTTAAGGTTGTTGCATTAAGTGGCGCGCAGCATCTTCTGTTTTCGGTAGCCAGGCGCAGAGCTCGGCAAGCTCCACGACCGCGCCGATAATCAGTATGGCCGGGCTGCCGAGTCCGGCACGGGCAATTTCCGCGCTCAGTCGTGCCAAGGGCGCCTGCACTTGTTTTTGCTCTAAGGTGGCCCATTGTACGGCAAGACACGGGGTTCCCGCCGCAAGACCGCCTGCCATAAGATTTGTACAGATGCCGGCCGCCCGTTCGATGCCCATATAGATCACCAGAGTATCAGCCGCCTGGGCGTGGCGCGACCAGTCTGGAGCCTTGCCACCGCGCGCTTCATGGCCGGTGAGGAAGAGTACGGACTGGCTGCGATGGCGGTGGGTGAGGGGCACTCCGGCGTAAGCTGCCGCAGCCATGCCACTGGTGATGCCGGGAATGATTTCGTACTCGACGTTGGCAGCGCGCAGGGCCAGGCATTCTTCACCGCCGCGACCGAAGAGGAAGGGGTCACCGCCCTTCAAGCGTACAATCCTCAGCCCCTGCCGTGCGGCACGGATGAGCTGCTCGTGAATGAACAGTTGTGGCGTCGAGTTTTGGCCACCGCGCTTGCCCACTTCGACCTTGCGGCAATGGTCCGCCGCCATGTCGAGGATACGCGGGTTGGCGAGGGCGTCATAGAAAATGATCTCGGCCTCGGCAATACGTCGCGCCGCTTTGAGGGTGAGCAGTTCGGGGTCGCCGGGACCTGCGCCGACAATGGAGACCGGAGGGAAGGAGGGTTGGTGCATGGGGCTTCTCCGGTTATGCCGCATCGTGGGAAAGGGTTTGAGAAAGGTGGGCGCGGGCGCTGTCCACATCGGCGCAGCGGCCGCTGAGGCAAAGCAAGCAAATTGCCTGATCGGCTAGCGCCGGGGGCAAGGGAGCGTGTCCGGCGAGCACCTGTGCCATGAATCGGCAGGTAGCACTGACGCCCTGATCATCAGGCAAGGCCGGGATCTGGAGCAGTGGCTTATCGTCTTTAGCCACCCACAGAGTGCATTCTCCCGCTAGGCAGGTATGCAGATCGGGGCGGCGTTTGGGGTTGGCGAAAGGTTCGCCTTCGGTGCCGCGCAGACAAAGAGCGCTACGCCCTGTTGCGGTAAAAAAAGCCTGCAGAAGCGCCAGATAGGGTGGATGGGTAACCCCGGCGCAATGTACCGCAGGCGTCCGGAAGGGATTCATGAGTTTGACGACCGTATGTACGCTGGAGCGAACGCCGAGTTGCTGACGGAGTCGAAGCATTCGCCCGAGGCCTGGACAGAGCTGTTCCACAGGCAGGTAGCTGAGCCCTTGCTGCCGCAATTGGGTGCCCGCCTGCACATTGTCCTGGGCGATGGGTAGGCCAAATGCAGTAAAAATCCGTGCCGTGCCGACCCGCCCGGAAGGGTCATGGTCGCTCAGTGTCATGGCACTTTCCATGCTGCTGGCATGCAGGCCATGCAGCAATACTGGTACGCCGCAACGGGCGAGGATGCATGCCAGCAAAGGCAGCAAATTGGCCCCACGCCGAGTCCCATTGTAGCTGGGTAAAATGACCGGCTGACAAGCACTGTCGAGGACAATGGGCCGCAGGCTGGCCTCGCTGGCGCGAACGAAGCCGCGCAACTCGTCCACGGATTCGCCCTTGATACGATACGCCGTCCACAGCGCACCGACGCTAAGATCAGGAAGTGTGCCCGCCAGCCAAGCGGCAAAGAGGGTCTGGGCTTCTTCCAGAGATAAGTCCTCAGCATGTTCGCGGCCCCGCGCCACACGGCCGACGAGCTGGGGCAGATTCAGAGTCGGGGCGCGCATGAGGCCTCCCGGCGCATAAGGCGGATGATGTCGAGGATTTCCGGTTTGCAGGAGCCGCATTCGCCGCCCGCACCGCAAGCTTGGGCGATCTGGCCAAGGGTAACGGCGCCCGCGGCAACGTGTTGCTGCAGAATGCGTTCATCCACCCCGGTGCAGGCACACACTCCCCGTGAACGCACCCAGGTGCCCATGTCGGTGGGGACTTTGGGAGCAAAAAGGGCATGCCGGTAAGAATGCACATCGGCGGCACTGAGTAATAGTTCGCGCAACCAGTCACGGGTGACGTCTTCCCCGAAGAGCCGCGCGGCATAAAGCTGATCCTGCCGAATGCAGAGGCGTTTGCGTATGCCCCGGCGGCCATCGTCATAGTCGATGATGTCAAGGCTGTCCATGCCCAGGGCCTGATCCCAGGCCTGGATATCACTGGCCGCCGGGGCCTGTTCACCGGCGATGCGAAGAATGAAGCCCTCGCGTTCGCCCCGGCGCATGCGAGCGAGGCTGGCGTAGGGGAACTGGCGGGCGATCTGTTGGGCGGCATGGAAATACGCGTCTTTGTCCAGCAAGCGCAGAATCGTACCTTGCCAGGGGAATAACACCGGCTCTACCCGTACAGCCGTATGTTTGAATTCCGGCTCGCCGGAAATGGGATCAATGGCTGCGAGAGTCAGTTGATTGCAGAGGGCGGCGGGGGCGTAGCGGCGCCCGAAATGCATAGGGGCGAAAAGGAGCCCCGGCTGCAGATCGGCGTTGACCCTCACCCTGAGGATATTATTGCCGCGTCGGCTGCTGACTTTGGCCAGCATGTCGTTATCGAGATTCAGGCGTCGCGCATCGTCCGGCTGTATTTCGAGAAAGGCTTCTGCATCGCTGGCGAAGAGGGCGGCCACTTTGCCAGTGCGGCTCATGCTGTGCCAATGATCCCGCAGGCGGCCGGTGGTCAGGCGTAAGGGATAACGTGCGTCGATTTCTTCGGCAACCCCCAGATATTCGGGATCACGGAAACGGGCGCGGCCACTTGGTGTGGGGAAAACGCCGTCGGCGTACAGGCGCGCTTGCCCGGCTACGGCGCCTTCTGGATAGGGCCACTGCTGCGGTCCCTGATTGTCCAATACGGAGAAGTCGAGACCAGTGATGTCCAAATCCCGGCCCCGGGTGCATTCCCGGTATTCCAGAAAAATACTGGTGGAATCGGCAAAGTTGAACATGCGCTGGGCACGTGCAGCCCAAGAGGCATCTTTTGCGCTTGGCAGTGGATGGTTGAGGGCATCCAGGGCGTCACCGAGAATAAAGGCGAAATCGCGGAAGATCATCCAGTCGGGCAGGGCGCTGCCCGGTGCGGGAACTGCGGTTCGCAGATGGGTAATGCGCCGTTCAGAGTTGGTCACCAAAGCTTCGCGTTCACCCCAACTGGCAGCGGGAAGCAGGAGGTCCGCATAGGCGGCAGTTTCGGTGCCCAGAAAACTGTCCTGCAAGACGACGAGACGGGCTTTTTCGAGAGCGCGCTGCACTTGTGTCTGGTCCGGCATGGACAGTACCGGGTTAGTGCAGGTGATCCAGACAGTTTCAATCTCCCCGCGTTCCAGCGCCTGGAATAGGGGTACTGCGGTGTAGCCGGGCTGTGGATGCAGGCTTTCCACCCCCCAGAGTGCGGCGATTTCTGCCCGGTGCTCGGGGTTGGCAATTTCGCGATGACCGGGGAGGAGTGCGGGCATACCACCGGTTTCACGTCCGCCCATGGCATTGGGTTGTCCGGTCAGACTGAAAGGACCGGCGCCCGGTCGGCCGATTTGTCCGGTGGCCAGATGCAGGTTGATGAGAGCAACGTTTTTATCAGTGCCATGACTGGATTGATTCAAGCCCTGACACCAGAGGGAAAGGGCGGCGGGCGCCTGGCCGAAGGCTATTGCCGCGGCACGCAGGTCGGCAACCGGAATGGCGCAGGTTTCCGCTACCCATTGCGGGGTATAGTTCTGCACCCGCGCCTTGAGTTCTTCCCAGCCCTCAGTATGGGTCTCAATAAAGGCCCTGTTCAGGAACCCTTCCCAGATCAGAATGTGCAACATGCCGTGAAACAGCGCCACATCGGTGCCCGGCTGAATGGGCAGAAAAATATCAGCGATGGCGGCGGTCGGTGTGCGCCGCGGATCGACAACGATAATCTGCAGTTCCGGGCGGTGTAACTTCGCGGCCTCGATCCGGCGGAACAGTATCGGATGGGCGTAGGCGACATTAGCACCAACAATAAACAGGCAATCAGCGCTGTCGAAGTCCTCATAACCGCAAGGCACAGAGTCCATGCCGAGGCTGGATTTGTAGCCCGTTACCGCAGACGCCATGCAGAGCCGCGAGTTGGTGTCGATATGATTGGTGCCGATAAAGCCTTTGGCCAGTTTGTTGACGACATAATAGTCCTCCGTCGATAATTGCCCGGAGACATAAAAAGCCACGGCCTGGGGGCCTTGCGTATGGATAATTTCCGCCCAGACCTTCGCCACCTGCATCAGCGCCTCCGGCCAGCGCAGGGGCGACCAGTTTTCGCTGCCGCGCTGGTGTTGCAGGGGTTCGCGGGCGCGATCATCCCCCCGGCTGGTCAAATGCAGGTTGCTGCCCTTGCTGCATAGTTGCCCAAAATTGGCAGGGTGATCCGGGTCGCCGCGCACGCCGGTAATGTGCTGGCCATCATGCTCAATGATGACGCCACAGCCAGTCCCGCAGTAGGGGCAAGCCGATTTGCTCTCTAGACGGCGCAATGGTTGCCCGCTCTGCGGGCGGATCAAGGTCATGGTGTCACCCCCTCCAATCCCAGCCAGACCTGTCGGCCTTCGATTTTCACCGGAAAAGTCTTTACGCAACCATGGTCTGGCGCCATCGCCTCGCCTTTTTCCAGATCAATCTGCCAGTTATGCAGCGGACAGAACACGATTTTTCCAGAAATGAAGCCTTCAGACAATGGCCCGCCACGGTGTGGGCAGCGATTGCTGACGGCGAAAATCTTGTCATTTTCGTTGCGCAGGATGGCGATTTGTCCTTGGGGGGTATCCACATAACGACCACCAAGGGCGGGGATTTCTTCTATGCTGCCAAGTGCTAACCATTCCATGGGGATCACCTCAAGCAGGGATGCGGCGCAAGGGCGCGGCGTGAATGTTCAGGCAACCGGAAACCGCTTCCGCCCAAGGATCTTTTTCCTGGGACAGGGCGAAATCCAGGCGTGCGGCGAGCTGTTGGCGGGACGCCACATCCATCACCACAACGGCTTTTATGTGGTCCAGGCCGACCCGTTCCACCCAGGGCGCGGTACGCTCCAGATATTGGGCATCTTCCCGGTACATTTGCAGAAAGGCCTTAGCCATTTCCAGCACTTCATCATGGGTTTTGACCTTGCAGAGGAGTTCAGCGGCACGCACCTTCATACCGCCGTTGCCGCCCACATAAAGTTCCCAGCCCGAATCGACGCCGATGATGCCAAAGTCCTTGATGGTGCTCTCAGAACAATTGCGCGGACAGCCGGAGACAGCGAGCTTTACCTTGTGTGGTGCCCACATGCGCTCTAGCCCCTTCTCCAGTTCGATGGCCAGGTGGGTGCTGTCCTGCACCCCGAAGCGGCAGAATTCAGTACCCACACAAGATTTTACGGTACGCAGAGCCTTACCGTAGGCGTGCCCCGAAGGCATGCCCAGTTCCGCCCAGATTTGCGGCAAGTCTTCCTTTTTCACGCCGAGCAGGTCGAGACGCTGGCCGCCGGTAAACTTCACCATCGGCACGTTATGGCGTTCCGCCACTTCGGCGATGCGCTTGAGCTCCGCAGGACTGGTTACTCCGCCGTAAATACGGGGAATCACTGAATAGGTGCCATCTTTCTGAATGTTGGCATGGGCACGCTCGTTGATGAAGCGAGACTGGGCATCGTCCAGACCCTCTGCTGGCCAGGCGGTGCGCACGTAGTAATTCACCGCCGGCCGACAGGTGGCGCAACCGCCGGGGTGCCGCCAGCCCAGACGGGCGAAAGTCTGCCGTACGGAGAGGAGCTTTTGCTGGATAATGGCATCGCGGATCTCTTGATGGGTGAAATCGGTACAGCCGCAGAGCGCCTTTTTTTTCGGGCTGCTGTCATAAAAACCGCCAAGGGTGCTGGCTAGCAACTGTTCCACCAATCCGGTGCAGGAACCGCAGGAGGCGCTGGCCTTGGTGCATTTGCGCACCTCCTCCAGTGTAAACAGGCCTTGCTCGCGGATGGCTCTGACGATACTGCCCTTGGCTACGCCATTACAGCCGCAGATCTCGGCCCCGTCGGCCAGCCGCGAAGCCTGGTTTTCACCGGCATGACCAGAATTGCCCAGATGGGTTTCGCCGAAAACAATATTGTCGCGGAAGGCGGAGACGTCCGTGCCATCGCGCATGAGCTGAAACAGCCATGGACCGATGCTGGTATCCCCATAAAGCAAACCGCCGACCACCTTGTTGTCCTGTAAAATAACTTTCTTATAGATACCCTGATTGCCATCCAACAGGGTAACCTCCTCAAACCCTTCGCCCCCCATAAAGTCCCCGGCAGAAAACAGTTCAATTCCCGTGACCTTGAGTTTGGTACTGGTGACCGAGCCCTGATAACGCATCCGCCCGTACTCGGCGAGATGATTGGCGGCCACCTTGGCCTGTTCAAACAGCGGCGCTACCAGCCCGTAAGTCTGACCGCGGTGCTGCACACATTCGCCGACGGCATAAATGCGAGGGTCGTATGTTTGCAGGGTATCATTGACCAGAATGCCGGTCTCGCATTGCAAACCGGCAGCCTGGGCGATGGCAATGCGTGGTTTGATGCCGATAGTCATCACCAGCACGTCCGCCGAAATTTCGCTGTCATCGGTAAAACGCAGGCCGGTGACGTGGGTATCACCGAGTATCTCGGCACTTTCCTTGTCGAGCAGAAAACGCACCCCACGGTCCTCCATGGCCTTCTGCAGCAGGGCACCGCCACGGGCATCCAGTTGCTTGTCCAATGGCCAGGCACGACGATGCACCACGGTCACTCCCATGCCCCGCGCGCGTAGCCCGTGGGCCACTTCCAGTCCCAGCAGGCCGCCACCGATAACCACCGCTTCACCACCCAGCTCGCTGCTACGGGTGAGTTCTTCTACATCGGACATATCCCGGTAGCTGAATACTCCGGGCAGGTGGTTGCCGGGAATGGGTGCAATAGCCGCTGCCGCTCCGATGGCTAACAACAGACGATCGTAAGGCGCGGAGCATCCGTCTTCGGTCAGCACTTGTCGCTTCACCCGATCTATGGCTGTCACTCGGCTTCCGGTATGTAGAGTAATTCCGTGTTCCGCATACCAACCCAGCGGGTTGAGAATGGTTTCTTCCAAGGCCATCTCCCCGGCGAGCACCGGAGTGAGGAGAATCCTGTTGTAATTGGGATGGGGCTCATCCCCAAAAATGGTAATCTCGTAGAGTTCCGGCGCCATTTTCAGCAGTTCTTCGACGGCGCGAATACCCGCCATGCCGTTGCCGACCACCACCAGACGCGCTTTGCGATGTTGTACAGCTACGGGGTTCATCATTTTAAGGCTCCTGAAATAGAAAAAAGGCGTCGTCAGCCGAATTGCTGACGACGCCTTTGCCGTTTTGCACTATAACGATCATTGGGGATCGCGTTGTGAATTATTAAAGCAATAGTCGTGCCTGATTTCATGGCAAATAAAAACAGATAATTATGGTATACGCTGCTGTGCCATGACGTATTATGGTGCGACCGCTGGTGCAGTTGCATCAAAATGGCGCAATTGGGCGACGCTGCGGCTAGAATTTCGCCGTCACGAAAATCCAAGCGCCCTCGGTATTCACTCCGTAACTGGTGCGCCGGTAATTCGCGTACTGTACTCCGGCACCCCAGTGTTTGGAAAAACTGCGGGTGGCCGACAAATCCAGCTCGTACCCGTATTGCGCACCCCCGCGGTCGGCCTGAAAATCATAATAAATGGCCGCCAGTTGGGTGCCCATGAGCTTACCGCCGAGGGTGCAGTACAGGCTACGCAAACCTTTGGGCGGCGTAACCAGAAAAACTTCTGCCCAGCCATTAAAGGCATGTTTGGTGGCGAGCGGCGTTTGAAAGCCGTAACTGCCCTGACTATTTGTCCCCATGACCATGTAGTCGGCATGCAGCCAGATCTCCGGCAGCGCCAGACCGGCACCAACGTGATAATACTGGGCATTCACCGCCGCACCCCCGCTGTCATAAGGCAACTGTTTGGCATAGCTCAGGTCGTAGGGCAGGTGCAGAGCGTCCCCCAGAGGAATGGCGCCCTGCACCCGTACGCCCAGCGTAGCGCTGTTACAAACCTGCGCATTACCCGCCAGAAAACATGCCGCCGCTCCGGGAATGGCGCTATGCGCCTGATTCCCATAGCCATAGCCGAAGGCTTGCGCATGCAGTAAGGGGGATGGTGTCCAGCTCATCTCACTGAGAAAGGTTCGCGATGGCACATTTTCATTGAGGATGTTTTTGATCCGCCATATATAAGCCCCGTAAAGTGTCAGATCGGGCAGTGCTTCGTCCTGCGCCGAAACGGCATCGAAACTCTGCGGCGTCTGCCGAAAACCCACCGCACCAACAAAGCGTTCGTCATCGAGATTGATTTCCTGACGGCCGGCGCGCAGGCGCAGACCGGGAATGCCCGCATACTGGAGATAGGCCTGGTTGACGTTGGTTTCCTCTGGATCGGGAATCAGTGAATAGGCTGCTTTACCGTTTTTCAGGCTGTTGTATTGATCGACGATCCCGGCCACATTGATGAACTGCAGATCGGCGCTGATCCCGGCGACGGGCTTGCTCGCCAGACCAAGCAGGGTTTGCACCGTGAAGGCATTGGCGTCGTTTTTGTTCGCCTGAGACATGAATTCATAGCGCGGACGAAAGTCGAGGTTGACCTGGCCACCGCTGATGGCATTGGTCAGGGTGTCTGCCTGAGCGGTGCTGGCCAGCAGGGCGAAGAGGGCGGCGGCGTAATGACGACGTCGATGTAAAAATGACTGCGACATGGGTTTCTCCAGTATTTTAGGGTTATTCGCTTATGGCCGCCGCGTTTTGCAAAGCGGGGGGGCTGACGGCGTCCGCAGCGGCGACTTCATGTCGTGCCCAGGGTAGCCAGTGGCGGCGCATGGCCAGCACCAGTCCCAGCGCCGTCGTCGCGAGGAGGGCGAAGCAGGCGAAGCCAAGGTGATAGGTCCCTGTTTCTTCCTTGGCGATGCCAAGGATTACCGGCAGATAGAAGCCACCAATCCCGCCCGCCGCGCCAATGATGCCCGTCATGATTCCGGTCTTCAGCGGCCAGCGCAGGGGTACCAGTTGAAAGGTCGCGCCATTGCCCAGCCCGAAGCAGGCATAAAGGAAGAGCAGCAGGGCCACGGCCACGGTTGGCGACGGCGTCCACAGGGCAAAAGCGGCGTCCGTCAGCGCGATGCCGCCGAGAAACCAGCGCAGGGCGATAACCCCGGAAACCCGGTCGGCTAGCATCCCGCCCAAGGGCCGCAACATGGCGCCGGTGAAGGCAAATAGCGCCATCAACATACCCGCCTCGATTTTTGGCAAATGATACAAAGATACCAGCAACAGACTGATGTAGGAGGACATGCCCACGAAACCGCCGAACGTGATGCTGTAGATGAGGATGATGACCCAGGTGTCGCGCTCTCGGAGGGCTAGGCGGTAACGCTGCGGTAGCACCGAACCCGCGAGCAGCACTCCGAAGACTGGCAGCATCAGCAGCGCAGCCTTGCCGTGTAGTCCGAGCCAACCCAGCGGTGTCGCCACCGCCAGAAAGGCCAGTCCGGCCAGTGTTGCTGCAAAACTGGCCAGCGCCTGTCCGACGTGCCCGCTTTTCGGCGCGTTGTCCTTACCCCAGAAGAACATCATTACTCCGGCCAGTGCCAGCAGGGGCAGAGCGGCGGCCGTAGCGTGCGCCCAGCCGAACTGGGCGGCCAGCGGCGGAAACAGAAAGCCATCCAGTACCGCGCCAATGTTACCGGCCGCCGCGATCCCCAGGACCGTCCCCTGTACTTTGGCGGGATAATTGCTCCCCGCCATCGGCAGCGCCACCGCAAAACTGGCACCTCCCACACCGAGCAGAATGCCGAGGACAATCAGCAGGGAAAAGCTGGGTGCCAACGGATAAAAAAGCAGGAAAAGCGGCGGAATGGCCGATAGGGCAATGCCGCCCAGTGCTAGCCAGCGCCCGTCCATGGTCTGATAGAGATTACCCATGGCGACGCGTAGAATCGCTGCCGCCAGTACCGGGACGGCGACTAGAAAACCCTGTTCCGCAGGGGTGAGTCCCAAGGTCTTGATCATGTACGGCGCGAGGGGGCCGTAGAGCAGCCAAACCGTAAAACCAGTATCGAAATAGAGAAAGCTGGCAACCAGCGCCCGCCAGTTGCCGGTGCGCAGCAGCGTCAAAAGTTCTTTCATCATGGCCTCCTTGAAGGCAGAGTGCTGGACATGAAAAAAGGCGCTCCTGGCTGGTGGGCCAGGAACGCCTTCGTTCCAAAACGCTGTCCGTCGGTGAACAGTGCTTGTGGGTCTTTAAGCAGTTATCATGCCATTATTTGTGTAGTGCCGCCGAATGTGCCGACGCCGTGCCGTCGTGCGGCATATTCATAGGCTTTTCTGCCAAAGGACCACAAGAATGCGGGGGTGCGAAACCTCTCCGGGAAGCGCGTGCGATGGGCAATACCAGTGCGGATGCACCAAAATTTCGCGTTATCATGGTGCAAGCGGCTTTACGGCAACACGCCGCTCCCATCAAAAATGCGGCTGGCACCCATGCGGATCGTGCCCCCCTGATCATCCGCCAGCAACCAGGGCTGCGCTTCGCCGCCCCAGGCGACGAAGTCCTCTTTCGGCACGGGAATCCGCAGGGCATGCGCCGCCTGCCGGTATTCGGCGCTGCGATACACCCGCGGAATGAGTATCGCGGCATCCGCACCCTCCGGCCATTGACCTGCTGCCTGCATCTGCCGCACCAGCCAGTGCGCATGGGAATGCCAGGGAAAATTCGCTGAATAGCGCGTAAACACATGGAAATCCTCCCGCTGCGGTAAGCCCGGCACCGAGCCGGTCAGTGCCAGTGCGACGACTTCAGCAGGTACATCAATGGCCGCCGCCACCCAAGGTGCTGCCTCCAGCCGATGCTGTGGATCATCCAGCCAGTGCCCTGCCGCCAGAACCGCGCGAATCAGGGCCTGATGTACCCCAGGCTGCGCCAAGGCCCAGTCCTCGCGCACGGCGAGTACCTTTTCCATCATGTTGTTCCAGAGAGCGTAACTGCTGACGATGGGCATTCCCACCCCCTCCACCGCGGCCAGAGTTCCCCAGGGCTCACCAACACAGTAGCCATCGATCTCGCCGGCGCGCAGCGCCTCCACCATGTAGCGCGGTGGCACCACGCTGATCTGCACCTGCGTCGCCGGATCAATGCCCGCCGCCTGTAGCCAGTGGCGCAGTTGATAATGATGGTTGGATACCGGCGATACCACCGCGAAGCATAGTTTGGTGGCAGGATATGCCTGAATGACCCGGTGCAAAGCGGTGGCCGCCAACAGGGGCTGATCTCCGCCTGTCAGACCTGCATCCGTCAAACGTTGGTGCAGCGCGCTGCTCACAGTGATCGCATTGCCGTTCAAGGACAGTGTCAATGCCGTTATCACCGGTATTCGCGGTGAGGCGATGCCCAGTGTCGCCGCCAGCGGCAGCGGTGCCAGGGCATGCGCTGCCACCAGATCACCGAAAAGTAGATGGTCACGCAAACTCGCCCAGGACGGTTCCCGCTGTAAGTCCACCTGCAGACCCTGTTCGGCAAAGAAGCCGCCCTCGCGGGCTACAATCAACGGTGCGCTATCGACCAGAGCTACATAGCCAATGCTGAGAGAGTGTTCATGCGCCATGATAGATTCTCCAAAATAAGCGGCACCTACAAAAAATCCTCGCGGCCTAGAATCAGGTGGCGAGGACGTCGTTGTCCAGAACGTTTGAGTCAAAGCAATAAATACGCCAACCGTTTCACTCGCGCCGCCATCTGGAATTTCATCTGCGTAGTTCCTGACATCGGTCATGGTGGTTGACGTCGAGCAAGTGGCAAGAGATGCTGATCTTTCTGCCCGTCCCATATTCTGGAGAAAGTGCTGCCCATGGAGAATAACAAGGAGGCGTTGCTCCCCCGCCTACGGCAAACCCCGCTCTTTGCCGCCTGGCCAGAGGATGCCATCGCGCCGCTGCTGGCGCAGTCCCGACCGCTGACTCTGGAGTCAGGGGATATCCTCTTTGCCGAGGGATCGTCAGCCCGATCCTTCTATTTCCTGGCATCGGGGCGAATTGATCTGATTGCGGCGGCGGCGACCGGGCAGGAGAAAATTGTCGAAATCATCCAGCCCGATGACCTTTTCGCCGAGGCGGTGGCCTTTCTCGGTGGCCGTTATCCGGTGACGGCGCAGGCCGATGTTGCGACCACGGTGCTGGAGATTCCACTGGACCTCTTCGTCGAGAGCCTGGAGCAACGGCCATTGTTGATGCGCCAGATGCTGGCACGCCTCAGCATGCGCCTACATTTTCTGGTCAAGGAACTGCGTCATCTGAGTGTGGAATCGGCGGAGCAGCGGCTAGTGAGTTATCTGCTGGATCTGTGCCCGATGCTAAATGGTCCCGCGGCCTTCGAACTCCCTGCCAGGAAAGCGGCGGTGGCGGCGCGTTTGGGCCTGGCGCCGGAAACCCTGTCGCGGGTGTTGACCCGCATACGTAAGGCCGGACTCATAGAAGTGGAACGCCGGATGATTATTGTCCCCGACCCGCC
The DNA here is from genome assembly GCA_028065135.1 of Acidithiobacillus sp. The sequence continues at coordinate 27,748 of JAPTWR010000057.1, read as the reverse complement.
TGCCCTACGGCGCTGGGCCGAAGGGCATTGATCCGCGCGATCCGCGTCAAGGGCTGGGCTGCTGCACGCTTTTACAATAATCGTGCGACTTGGTTAGGGTCGTTTGCAGCAAACAGCCGAAAAGTGTGGGTGTGCAGCCTTTGGGCGAGCTGGCCGCTTAGGCACTGCCGGAATCTGATCCCGCGAATGCCCGTAAAAAATCGCGGAGCACCAACGCACCGTTGTGCTCTTGGTCGTGGGCAGCGTAAAGCAGGATAACAGGTGCCCCGGTGGCTTCGGCCAGCAGCGTCAGAGCGGCTTCTTTTCGTGTGGCCAGTTCCGCCAGGTAGCGGCTGCGGAATTCGTTCCAGCGCTCGGGATCGTGGGCGAACCACTGGCGCAGGGCGGTGCTGGGGGTGAGGTCTTTGGGCCAGGCGTCCAGCGAGAGGTCGGCCTTGCGCACGCCACGAGGCCAGAGGCGCTCAGCCAGTACGTGGTAGCCCATGGGAAGGGGACGTACATATACGCGCCACGTCGTGATTTCAATGCGCTGAGAGCGGTCCGAAGTCATTTTATGTCCTTGCTCGCTTATTTAGGTTATCGTCCTTTTGCAGGCGGAGCGCAGAAGATGAAAATAATCCAGCCCCGTATACTTTAATGCCCTCACTCAGAGCAGCGCATACACTGCACATCGTAACGCTTTATCCAGGCTTCCAGTGCTTCAATAGCTTCGGGTCCGGTTTTAACATTATCCAATGCATGTTGCGGATCATCGGGTTTTATCCGGGCGATCCAGGCGTCGCTATAGGGGGCAACATTAATCAAGTGCGGATCTTCTAGCAGCGCTTCATTGCGGGCTATGACTTCACCGGCAAATGGTACTGGTACGCCGCCAGCCCATTTACCACTTTCCAGTGTGGCTACATGCCGTCCGGCATCCAGATGGGTGCCGATTTTTTTAATTCTGGCCTTTTGTAAACGCCCCGACATGGTTTGGGCGGGATCCGTGATCCCAATAGTCAGGGTGCCATCATCTTCTGGGCGCAGCCATACATAGTCGAGATCGTAAAACAGATCCTCAGGCAATTCACAGCCGTGATATTCACTCATGATGGCGTCTCCGCTTCACAGGCCAGAATGCGTTTGCCCGCTGCTTCACCGCGATCCGGTAAGGCGGCTGCGAGATAGGGATAGAGTTCCGTCTCTTCCTTGGCATCGTGTTGTTTGAGGATGGTTTGCACAGTGCTCAGCAGATCGTCGAAGCTTTCCGCGTCCTGATCCTGGATGGCTTCAGCCATTTCCTCAAAAAATATCCGCAGATCCTGATGGCCCTTACGTAGCAACGTGGTCAGTGGGTGATCGTCATCCCCCTCCTTACGCTCGAAGGCTGGGAAAAGTGTGCTTTCTTCCACCATCATATGGCCATCGACAAGCCCGTGGCGGAATACCTCCAGTAAATGGGCCGCCTCCCGCCATGCCCCAGCCGAAACAGCGTGCGCGCTCTGTTCCAATAGCTGATCCAGGTGTTCATGGTCGTGTTGCATAATCTGGTCTATATCGGCCATAACGTTCTCCATGGTGTGGGAAATGATGTTGGGCGGCGTGAGCTATGCTAATATTTGGACGTGTACCCATAATGCTAGACTAGTATCCTTAGATAAGGCGAAATATGAAAGTACAAATACTGGTTTCAAAGTGGTGTCCTGTTTGCCCCCAGGCAGAAAAGGTTTGGAAAGAAGCATCCCAGAAAATGCCTATGGAGCTGGAGGTGCTGGATGTCGCTGATCGTGAAGGGCGCGAAATAGTCAGCAACCTGCGTATTAAGACCGTTCCGGCCATCGTGGTGGATGGCGTCCTGAAAACGGTAGGTGCGCAGCCTTTGGGCGAAGTGCTGAAGATGCTCGGCGCATCATAAACGCGGTATCGTAGAACACTATCCATTAGGCGCAAAAGCATCGAAGTGAATATGGTCATGCTGCACTTCATGGGAGAGTAGCAGATCGATGGCGGCTTCTATCATGCCAGGGCCACCGCAGAGATATACTTCATGATCCTTCCAGTGACCGCTGGCGGCAACAGTGGGCAGGAGTCGGTGGGCGCCGGTCCAGGAAGTGTCTTGCGTATCAGAAAGTGTCGGTGTGATGGTGATATGCGGATATTGTTGTGACCATTTGGCCAGTTCTTCCAGATGATAAAAATCGGCCTGTTTCCTGGCTCCGTAAAAAAGATGGATTGGCCGGGTTCGGCCTAAAGCGATGCTTTCATGAATAATGGCCTCAATGGGGGACAGACCGGTTCCGGCGGCAATGCAAAGCATATCTCGGTCATTATCGGAATGCAGGGTAAATTCGCCTTGTGCACTACCTAGCATTAATTGATCGCCGATTTGTGCCTCGTGAAAAAGCCACTGACTAAATATGCCGCCGGGTAATTCACGGATATGAAATACCAGTGTTCCGGTGGCATCTGGTGGCGTTGCCATGGAATAAGAACGCCACTGATCCGGATGCCCCGGTATCGCGATACGGGCATATTGCCCGGTTCGGTAGGGATAAGGCCGTTCTGGTTGCAGCCGTAACTCCAGTACATTCCAGGCCAGCGGTGTGAGCCGGGTAATCGCGGCCGTCCAAGTGTCTTTCGGAACCACCTCGGCACGCAAATGCAGGTCACTGCGTGGATACAGTTTACAGAGAATGGCCATGCCGGCGGCGCGTTCCGTAGGTAGGAGCAGCAGTGGCATAAAAGGCCCTTGTTCGCTGTCGCCGGACAAAATGGTGCCTTTGCAATCTCCACAGGAACCACTGGCGCAACCATGTTTAATGGGAATTCCGTGCTGTTTCGCCGCTTCGACAATATTTTGGCCGGCATCCGCCATAAAGCGGATGCCGGATGGTTCCAGACAGATTTCATATTCCATAACAGGCATACCTCAAAATAATGGCGTACCTGAGCAACTGGTACGCCAATGGCAAGGTGTCGATCAGACGGCGGCAGGTACGTCGTCGATGTTTACCGGGATGAAGCGGGAAGGGGCCATGGCCTCGTAGGCCGCCTCAATGCAAACGCCGGCGGCCAGGTTATAAGCTTCAATCCAGGATTCCGCCATTTCCTGCGTCCAGGCCGCACCCAGGAAATGCTTCAGGGTATTGAGCAGGCTTTTGCCGACGATGGGGTAATGTTCCGGGCGAGTGTCGTATTTAATGTGCCCGATACCGAGTTCCTTCAGATAGGGGACCAACACTTCCATGGTGTCGATATTGGTGGCGATCAGAATGACAGAATTGAATAGACGTATCCGTTGCTCCGTCATGTCCCCCGGAAACATTTTCCGCACTTCAGGGTAGTGGGTGAACATATAGTTATAAAAATGCGCGGCAACCGGAACGCCTAAGTCCTTAACCGCCGCGCCGCTGGATTTGATGAGTTGGATATTGATAGCCATCTGTTGTTGCTCCTTCTGGTTGAACCATGGATTTAACTTTAGTAAAACGCCATTCGTTTTGCGAGTTTAGCCGGTTGCCTGTGCGCATTCCTTGACTTCGGTCAAGTTTGGCGTGCGTCAGCGCCGACCCACGCGTTCTATCGCGAAGGATGGCGGTGGCGTGTTGCGGGAATGCCGTAACTCCTTATCGTATATAGCAGTTTGGTATCCTCGATCTGGTGTGGCGGTGAGCGCTGGTATCGGGGCGGTCATATGGAGGGAAGATGTCATGGGTGCTTGCATTTGCTATTTTCCGGAAGACACCGTGATAATACGGCCCGTTAAAATATAGGTCAAATTGGAAATTTATAACTAACCTATAGGGAATATCAGATATATGGATACTGAACTTTTGCTGACTTTTCTGATGGTGGCCCGCTCCGGGGGGATCAGTGCTGCGGCCAGGGCACTGCATCGCAGTCAGCCGACGGTGACGGAACGTTTACAGAAACTCACCCAGCACGTGGGGGAACCTCTCACCATGCGCAGTGGCCGCGGTATTCGCCTTACGCCGGCCGGGGAGGCGTTGCTTGCCACCGCGCAGCGGCTGCGCGATGTGGTCGACGAATTTGACGACATCGTGTTGCGCCGACAGCGCTTGCAAAACGGGGTGTTGCGCATTGCCGCGACCAATACGGTGGCCAATTATTTTCTGCCGCAATGTTTGGTGGCCTTTCAGCGCCAGTTCCCCGATGTGGAACTCCAACTGCGCGGCGGCATCATCGACTGGTCAGACATTTCGTTGTCCGACTGGGATTTGTTTTTTCTGGAAGGCGAAGCGGATCTGGAAGAGTTGCCCTCCTACTATATGGTGACGCCATGGTTACACGATGAAATAATGACGATTTTCCCGGAGGGGCACCCGCTGCTGGCACAAGACGATCTCAGCCTGGAGAGCCTCATGTCTTACCCTATAATCTGGCGGGAACGTGCCTCGGGCATTCGGCGCTCCGTGGAGCAGGTGTTTCGTGATGCGCACTTGATGCCCAAACAATCCATCGAAGTGACCGGTGTCGAGGCGGTCGGCGCCGCCGTGGATGCAGGATTGGGCATCGGTTTTGTGACTGCCGCAGCCTTGCGCCGCCGAAAAGACTGGCGCGTCAATGCACGCCGCTTACCGGCACCGCACGGCATTCAATGGACGCTGTATATGGCCAGACCGCAGCCCATTTACCAGTCCCATACCATTCAGGCATTTCTGCAATTTCTGGATGCGGATGCAGTGCATACTTCAGACACTGCAGCCGCATTGCCGCGTTAAGCGTCCTGCACTTCTTCCGTCGACGCGGTTACGGGGATCATGGACTCCGCCGCGTCTATTACCCCACGCTCGGCCTCCAGCACATCTCCCTTGGCACGTTCCCGCTCTACCAGACTGATGATCCGGGCCACCTGTGCGGGTTTTACCGCGAGGTACTCGGCTATTGCCTTGATGTCTTCCTTCAGTTGCGTCTGTATGGAGTTGATGCCCTCCCGGCGATTGATGATGTCTTCTATGGCCGCGCGGGCCTTGTGATCCAGTTCCAAAGTAACTCCCTGATTTGTGTGTGGTCGGTCCTAAAGCCATTTTTGTCTAAGGCAGTTTATCACGGTCGCACGGTGAAAGGCTCCGTGGCGGGTCGATTTTGTGCGGCGCGCCGTAAGGTGGCCGTTTGCTGCGACTGTTGAAGTACCACAGACTCCATAGCGGACGTGGTGGGGCAGGGCTGATAACCTTTGTCCTGATGCCCAAGCCAGAGGCCAACCAGTGTGCCAAAGACCAGAATGCCCGCCGTCTTGGGCCACAACTGCGATGCAGAACGATGGGGTGCCATGTGATACCTCCTTCAGCGTGTACTGTATAAACATACAGTACACGCTGAAGGGGCTCATGGCAAGTGAGACACCCTGAATCTTGTGGACATATTCGCGACATGCTGATTCACGACAATCAGTTCCCGCAGTCGTCGTCACCTACAGGGATGCAACTATTCGACTTGTTTCTGTTCGTCGACCACGAACTGGGGAGGCAGCACTATATGAAAGCTAAAACGTTCGATAAACAGTTTGATGAGGGTGTTGATATTACCGCTGCTCTGGAGTTATCCAAGGCGAAACGCGTGTTGCAGGAGCAAAAGCGCGTTAATGTCGATTTTCCTACGTGGATGATTGAATCATTAGATCGAGAACGTAGTTGATCCGGATGCCGAGGATCAACAAGACCACTTGGACAAACTCGACAGGGAGACAGGATTTCGTTGAAAGGGCTATTGCGCACCGGATGACAGCCAGTTCTCGATCATGACGCCGGGATATTTGGCAAAATCCCTTGTGTTGTTGGTAACGATCGTCACGCCTAGCGCGACGGCATGGGCGGCAATGAGCTTATCCAGCGTATCTCTCTTGCTTTCGCTGGTTGCCTGCCGGATCGGGCCATAGGCAACGCCAGCCGGTGCATCGAAAGCGATCACCGGGATGTCTTCTGTCAGCGCCGCAAGGTTAGCCCGTTCGCGATCAGGATCTGCGGAAACGGCAACGCCATATTCCAGTTCCGCGTAGGTAATAGCCGACATCACTACGTCACCTACATAGCACTGAGCGAAACGTTGAGCGACTTTCTCAGGCTGATGCTTTATCAAGTAAATACACATATTGGTATCGAGCATGTAACGCGGCATCACAGCGTGTCTCTCTCGGTTTGTTCCTGGTCGCCACGACCATCCGCCATAAAATTGGGGGAGAACCGGGCAAACTTCGACAGCACGCCGGCTAGCGGGCGGTGGGCGGGGCGAATGCGGATTTCGTCGCCTTCCCGCTCGATTTCCACTTCTATGTCGGAGCGCTCATAGGCTAGATCGGCAGGGATTCGCACTGCTTGCGAATTGCCGTTTTTGAAAACGCGAGTGGTGTGCATGGCAGTCTCCAATAAGTATGTACTATGTGTGTACTGTAATCCAGGGCAAGGCCAAAGTAAACACACGAATGTACAAACTGCCGGGCTCATTATAACTACCAGTTCAGACTATAGACCAATCCTGTCTGTATTGGCTTGGGTTGGGCGGCCTGTCCGGTTCCCCAGGTCTTGACTGAAGCCAGCAGTACATCACCTCTTTTGAGATAGGACAATCCTCCCCTAAAGCCAACTTTGACAGGCATACCCGCCGCCGAGAGGATCCGGTTGGCATATCTACCCACCTTGCATTTGTGTAGCAAAAATGTACTTTTGGCTCATGAAGATAACTGTCCTCGATTGGGATAGCTGGTTCGGCCAAAATGCGGAAATCATGACTGTTCAGTGACAAAAAGGTGTTATCCGAGCGCAAGCGGCTTCGCCCGCGTGAACCTCCGCGCGCGCTACCTGCGTGAGACTGTGTTACCCAGCATCGTCAGGTACAAATTGTATGGCACGGGAAGCCCTGACACTTCATTCCAAGGGGGCTCTGCCTATCGGTGACGCATCCCTGAATTCGGACGTTAGTCCCCGCTCCCCAAATCCCACCATGGTGGTCGCTCTTGTTGCGCTGTTGGCCAGAATACAAACAAACACGGACTGGAAAGAATCCCGTGGAGCTTTTCAATGAAACCTCCAATGCTTCTGGCTGTTGCGTGCCAAATAATGGAAAGGTGCGGTTTCCAACTTCCAGCATGCGGCCCACGCCAAGTGAGTTATTGTTTTTTGAGGCGCCATCATGGACGGCGGGGTAGATGGCCATATTGGGCAATGGCGACACATACAGGAAAAATGACCATAAAACCAAAATCGTTCCACCTATCCATCGAGTCGCATGGCGACCATCGCGAAGATTGTTTTGGTGGTCTGCCGGCAACGACATGCCAATGATGGTTGCTTCATGAATATTTTTTGCGCGAATCATGCCGGGCAGACGTGTATATCCTTGTCGTATTAGCTGGTTTCCTTTCAAGCGGTTCCCGAAATAACCCAGTAGAGCTTTGGCCATCCAGGCGGAAAAATTGACGGCCATCCATAAGGATGGCAGATGATGGATAGCGGGGAAGTTCTTGTAAGGCATCCACGCGAAAAATGAAAAGGCCACGATATTCAGGAGAAAAAAGAATATTCCAACACCCCACAATCTTTTGGCGAACGCCCAAAACCAGGTGAAGAAGAATCCTGGGTAGGAGAATCCGTCCTTGACAGCAACAATATCAGTGTCTTTGCGGTACATCCTATAGATTCTCATGATCTCCCTTTTCGGCACTGCTCAAAGCACCTGCGGGTTTCAGTTGGTGGAGGACATGCAGGTGGTCGTCCCAACGATGATTCAGAAAATAGACGCCGCGTCCCCGGCAGGGTCCACCATACGTGCCAGGTCGTGAGCCAAGACCGACATAAGGCTGCTAGGCGGGAATCTGTGCCGCCAGCATATAGGCTCCACCGCTCCATGCGCACACCCACAATATGCCGCCGACCGCGCTCCAGATCGCAAAGACCGGAAATCCCATTTCCGCACTGCCGGCGATGTAGCCCTGTAACTGGCGCAGTGGCACGATAAAGCGGCCGATGGCTACGACTGGTGCACCGAAACGATGAAAAAAATGATGGACTCTGTCCACCATGGACGGTTTGATCCAGACGTGGTGACCATACCGCAAAAGCCCCTTGTGCCCGTAACGCGCACCCAAAGCGTAGGCAAGGTAGCCACCCAAGACGGCGGCTAGAATGCCCAGCGGAATGACCAGCCAGATCGGAAATACGCCTTTGGCGGCCAGAAACCCGGCGGTTACGATGACGGCCTCCCCGGGTGCGAAAACAATGCCCAGGTTTTCGATGAACAGGATGCCAACCAGGGCCCACAGCCCATAAGTGTGGAGCATGGGCGTTGCCGTGGTAATCAGATAGGTGAAAGTGCTAATGAACCAGTGCATCATAAGCCACTGCGTCGCGCCGAACTTCTTCAGTTATGCCGGAGGCAAGCCCGTCAACATGCGGAATGGACCCTTCCTTCATACCGATACTTAGATTATTTTGAGTGGCGAAGCGTAGCAATTTCGCCCGGTCCGATGGTCGGAATTTCCACCTGTCTTGGAGCATTACGCCTTCAATAACAATGAGCATATCTGGTTTCCCCCTGTTTTGTGATAGTGGACGATCAGGTTTCTGTGCGTGCCTCAGCCTGTTTTATTGTGCCAATTCTTTGAGTGTATAGAGCAGATCCAGAGCCTGCCTGGGGCTGAGTTGGTCCGGTTCCAGCTGACTTAATCGATGCACCGCCGGATGTGGAGCGACCTGGAAGAGGGGCAACTGGGCGGGTACTGTATTGCTGACCGATTGCTGGGCGATGTCTTCCAGTTGAATGAGTCGTTGGCGAGCGCGCCGCACGACTGAATCTGGAACTCCGGCAAGCTTGGCAACCGCCAGTCCGTAGCTCTGGGTGGCCGGACCACTCTCCACCCGATGCAGGAATACGACCTGATCCCCTTGCGTCAAAGCGTCGAGATGGGCGTTACGCAGGCCGGGAAGATCCAGTTCCGTCAGTTCAAAATAGTGGGTGGCGAAGAGCGTGCAGGCACCCCGTTCCACCAGTGCCTCGGCCGTGGCCCAGGCGATGGAGAGGCCATCATAAGTGGCGGTGCCTCGCCCGATTTCATCCAGAATCACCAGGCTTTGGGCCGTGGCGAGATGGAGGATGCGCGCTGTTTCGCTCATTTCCACCATGAAGGTGGAGCGACCACCGGCCAGATCGTCGGCAGCGCCGATGCGGGTGAAAATCTGGTCGATGGGGCCAATGATGGCTTCGCGGGCAGGCACCCAGCTGCCGATGTGGGCGAGCAGGACGATGAGCGCTGTTTGCCGCATGTAGGTGGATTTGCCGCCCATATTGGGACCGGTGATAAGCAGCATCCGCTGCTCTTTATCAAAATCGAGATCGTTGGGCACGAAATTACTGCCGATCTGGGCTTCTACGACGGGATGGCGGCCGTCGCGGACGTGTAAAAGCGATTCTGTGACGAAATGCGGGGCATACCAGTGCAGGGTGATGGCGCGTTCAGCCAGCGTGCTGAGACCGTCCAGTTCGGCGACGGCGGTCATGGCGTCTTGCAGGGCCGGTACTTCGGGGGCTGCCGCTTCCAGGATTCGCATGAAGAGCAGGCGCTCCCGGCTCAGGGCCAGACTCTCTGCCGAGAGGGCCTGATCTTCGATTACTTTCAGGGCGTCATTGATGTAGCGTTCCGCGTTCTTGGTGGTTTGGCGGCGGCGATAGTCGTCGGGAATGGGTCCTTGGTAGCTGCGGCTGATTTCTATGTAAAAGCCATGCACCCGGTTGAACTGGATTTTGAGTTGGGCGATGCCGGTGCGCTGGCGTTCCTGCTGCTCCAGATCACGCAGCACCTCCTGCAAATTCTGGCTGAGTTGCTGCAGTCGATCTAACTCGGCATCGTAACCGGCACGAATGTAACCACCATCCCGCTGGGTCATGGGCGGGGCATCCACTAAGGACTCTTCCAGCAGCGTGCGGAGGGCGGCAAAGAGCGCTATGCGCTCCTGATAAACAGTCAATGCAGGATGCCCTGTTTCTTCGACGGCGGTGCGCAGCGTGGGTAGCGCCTGCAAGGTGCTGCGAAGTTGGGCGAGATCACGGGGGCTCGCCCTATTCAGGGCGACGCGGGTGAGAATGCGTTCCGCGTCCGCGATACCGTGCAAGGCCTTCTGGATGGTGATTGGCCCGCTGCCTTGGGTGAGCGCTGCGACGACTTCCTGACGGGCCGCAAGCACGGGTCCTTGGCGTAGTGGTCGCAGAAGCCAGCGACGGAGCAAGCGGGCGCCCATGGCCGTCTGGGTTTTTTGCAACAAAGTGAGCAAAGTGGGACCATTTCCTTGCAGGCTTTCCACCACTTCCAATGCCCGCAAGGCGGTCGCGTCCAGATAGAGCTCTTCTTCAGTGCGCTCCGGGTGAATTCGCTGAATTTGGGTCAGATTGCTGCGCAGTTGGGTCTCGGCATAACTCAGGAGCGCGGCGGCGGCGCGTAGGGCGAGGGGCCAGTCGTTGCACCCGAAACTCGCCAGTCGTTCCCCAAAATAGCGTTCAAGTACTGCCTCGGTGCGCCGAGTTTGAAAGCCGGTTTTCTCCAGGAGTTGCAATTTTTGCGGGTCGATTCCGACTGGAAGCGACGTATCTTCCGGGGCGATGATTTCTGCGACGGGACGCCGCGCTATGGCATCTGCGATGGCGGTGTCGGCTACCTCACTCACCATGAGGCGTCCTCCGGCGGCATCCAGCCAGGCCAGGCCACAACGCGGACCGTCCGGACAGAGGGCCAGGAGCAGAGGCTCCTGGCCGGCATCCAATAAGGCACCGTCAATGATGGTACCGGGGGTGATGACCCGCACGATGGCGCGTTCCACGGGACCTTTGGCGGTGGCCGGATCGCCAATCTGCTCACCGATGGCCACCCGTTCGCCCAGACGCACCAGTTTCGCGAGATAGCCATCTACGCTCTGGACGGGTACCCCCGCCATGGGAATAGCCTGTCCTGCGCTTTGTCCACGGCTGGTGAGGGTGATGCCGAGGAGGCGGGCGGCTTTTTCAGCATCGTCAAAGAATAGCTCATAGAAATCCCCCATGCGATAGAAAAGCAGCGCATCCGGGCATTGTTCCTTCAGCCCGAAATACTGGCGCATCATGGGGGTGTGGTTTTGCAGAGGAGTAGGATCAGTCATGGTTTATCAAACGGGAAAAGGCGATGTCTGACATCCCCGATGGCGATATGGCAAACACTTGCGTGCCATGCGTTCAGAAAAATCGTCCCTCCCAGCGATGCAGGAAGGACGCGGTGATTAATTGCGGTTGCCCCCGAAGATTTCGAGCAATGCCATGAAGAGATTGATGATATCCAGGTAGAGGCCGACAACAAGCAGGACAGGCTCTTGAATGCCGCCGCGAATCATACGCTGGGTGTCAAAAAGGATCAGGCCGCTGAAGACCAGTACCAGTACGCCGGCAATGGCCAGTTGCAATGCGGGGATATGGAGCAGGAAGATGTTCAGCAGAGAGACCACGATGGCCAGCACCAGGCCGGTGATCAGGAAGCCGCCGATGTTGCTGAAATCCCGTCGGGTGGTCAGGGCATACGCGGACAGTCCAACAAACATGGCCGCGGTAGTACCCAAGGCCTCGGCAATGATCGAGGCGCCACCCGGCATTCGCAGATACGTCTCAATGGCCGGGCCCATCATCATGCCCATGCCGCCGGCGAACAGGAAAACCAGGGGAACCGCAAGGGGACTGCGGTGCGCACCGGTGTACTGCACCGCAAAGAGCAGGGCAAAGGAACCGATCATCAGGATGAAGGGATGCTGGTAGGCGAATGCCGAGTGCATGCCATACACCGAGGCAACGGCAGACACCACGAGGGTGGCGGCGAGCAGTGCATAGGTTTTGCCCATGAGTGCGCCAATGGATGTGCCACGGCCAACTCCTGCCGGATTCATGCTGTCTGGAAACTGGTACGGGTTCTGGTCCTGGTTCATGTTTTGACTCCTGTGAACTAACACGTCGACATGATAACGTAAATTACGTATTTTTACTCTCCCTTGTATGAATGGGGTTGCCAGATGAAAAAAGCAATGTCTGGATAAAGCGGTAGTGTAAACAATGAGCTGTTGTGTTTTTCGCAGGGTTCCATCGGGCATGGGCGCTTGCCCATTGCGAAGCAGGCATTTACCCTGCATTTTTTCGCCGGATCCGGGATGAGGTTTTGTATGCGCGCATTGATTTTTGATACCGAAACGACGGGCCGGGTGGAGCCTGATCTGATTGAGGCGGCCTGGCTGGCGGTGAGCGATCTGAAGACGCTGGCGGTGGAGGAACAGTTTGTGCAGCGTTACCGACCGGCCAAGCCCATTGAGATGGGAGCGATGGCGGTACACCATATTCTCGAGGAAGATCTGTTGGAAAGCCCACCCGCGAGCAGCTTTCAGTTGCCTGAAGACACAGGGTATCTGGTTGGTCATAGCATAGATTACGACTGGGGGGTGATCGGTAAGCCCGACGTCAAGCGCATCTGCACTTATGCCATGACCCGCAAGCTCTGGCCAGAGGTGGATAGCCATTCCCAGTCGGCATTGATGTATCACTTCAGCAAGGATAAGCACAAGACCCGGGATAACCTCAAAAACGCCCACTCCGCACTGGCGGACGTGAAGTTTTGCCGGATTCTGTTGAACAAGGTCATTCTCTCGGTGCGACCCCATTCCTGGGAAGATTTATGGGAGTTCAGCGAGCGCGCACGGATTCCCGAGACGATGCCTTTCGGCAAGCACAAGGGTGTGAAAATTGCCGATCTGCCCGATGATTACCGACGCTGGGCCCTCAATAATCTCACCGATATGGACTTCTACCTGCGCAAGGCGCTGGAGGCCTGAGCTTCGGCAACGGCGTTTAACAGCACGGCGCCGATCTCTCCGGCGTCATGGCCCGCGGCGATGAGCCCGTCTTCGTGGCCGGCCATCCGGATGAGCAGGGGTAACCGACCCTGTCCGGCGAGGTGAGATACGGCCAGGGCCATGGCGGGGGTGCCGTATTCTGCAGCCGGAGGGGTGGCTGGCAACCCCAGAACCGCGGCTTGTTGCCAGAGCAGCGGATCGTGAATGTGGAAGACCCAGAGAATTTCCGGATGGGCGTCATAGCAGGCCGCATGGCTGAGGGCTTCTGAGGAGGGTGGCTGTGGTCCCTCGGCCCCGAGTTGGTTGTGGACAATATCCCAGCGGGTGACCTGACAGAAATGGTCGGGTGTTAAAGTGGCGAGGTGACCTGTTTGGGTGGCAGTGATCAGAAAACCGCCGTCGCAACGACAACTCACGTTACCAAAACCGATGCCGCCGTAACGGGCGGGATCAGCACCAATCAGGCCGTGGGCATGTAGTACATCGCGCCAATGGCTGAGCAGGCACCGGTCTGGACAGTCAATGACAGGACCCGCCTGCCAGTCCAGGTGAAATTTGCTGACGCCCTCCTGAGCCATGTTTATCCTTAGCGTTTAACGAAAATACGTTGCAGCAGACGATACCAGCCGGGTGCCGATTCCAGCATCTGTGCCTTTGAAGCCGGTGCACTGCGGGGTGGTAAGGGAACGCCCGGCGGATAAATATCGACCAGGGTTGCACCCCAACCGCTGCGGTCATTGGCCAGACGAAAATTCCGGACCATGGGCTCGCGGCGGAGCAGCGTGTGGACGGTTTCGCGGAGTATGCCCTTGCCTTTACCGTGGATGATACGAATTTCCGTGACGTGAGCAGCGCGGCAACTGCGGAGGTATTCGCGGATCAGGTCGGGCACTTCTTTGGGGCGGAACGCGTGCAGGTCGAGAATACCATCGATCGCGGTCAGTACGGGTGCTGCCTTAATGTTGGGCGAAGGGTTCGGGGCCATCAGAGTAAAACCCGCTCAATACCCCCCTGGTGGGTGGCATCAATGAAACTCTGCTGCCATTGCGCTCCAAGTATCGTACGCGCCAGTTCGACGACGATGTAGTCGGTGTCGAGACCCGTGTCTTCGCGATAACGTTCCAGGCCCTGCTGGCAGGCCGGGCAACTCGTGAGTAGTTTGACGTTGCCGTTCTCCGCGCGCTCTTTACCGGTGAGTTGGAGGATGCCCTCCTTGAGTACCTCCTCCTTGCGGAAGCGCAACTGGGTCGCGACGTCCGGGCGGCTGCTGGCCAAGGTGCCGGCTTCGCCGCAGCAGCGGGCGGAGTCCAGCACCTGTTGCCCGAGCAACTGTGACGCCACGGCCTGGGGTTTGTACGTCTTCATGGGGCTGTGGCAGGGATCATGATAGAGATACTGCACGCCCTTTACACCGTCCAGCGCGACACCCCGTTCCATCAGATATTCATGGATATCCAGCAGGCGGCAGCCGGGAAAAATCTGCTGGAACTGGTATTGCAGCAGTTGGTCCATGCAGGTGCCGCAGGACAGGATGACCGTTTTGATATCCAGATAATTCAGGGTATTGGCGACCCGGTGAAAGAGCACCTGGTTGCGTATCGAAATTTCCTGACCTTTGTCTTCCTGCCCGCCCGCCGTCTGCGGATAGCCGCAGCAGAGATAGCCGGGCGGCAGCACGGTCTGCGCGCCAACATGATGCAACATGGCCAGCGTCGCCAAGCCGATCTCGCTGAAGAGCCGCTCACTGCCGCAACCGGGGAAATAGAACACCGCATCGCTGCCGTCCGTGACCTTGGCGCTGTCGCGGATGATAGGGACCGTCTTGTCGTCGACAATGGCGAGGAGTTGACGCATGGTCTGCGCACCCATCTTGGTGGGCAGAGGTTTGCGCAGGAAGTGGATGACTTCGGCGCGTATCGGCGCTTTACCGGTGGTGGCCGGTGGTGGCCCCTTGGGCAACAGCGGTCTGGCGATTTTGTGGGCCAGGGCTTGTGCCTTGTACGCGGTTTGCAGGACGACCCGCCGCAGAAAGTGGACTTTGCCGGGTTCGGCGGCATTGAGATAGCTCATGGCCAGCCGGGTGCCGAGGTTGAAGGACTTTTCACCGCGTGCCCGGAGAATGTTACGCATGTGAATGGAGACCTTGCCGAAGTCAATATCCACCGGGCAGGGTGTCTCGCACTTGTGGCAGGTGGTGCAATGGTCGGCCACATCGTTGAGGGCGGCAAAATGTTGCTGAGAAACGCCGCGCCGGGTCTGCTCCTCATAGAGAAAGGCCTCGATGAGCAGGCCGGTGGCAAGGATCTTGTCGCGCGGTGAGTAGAGCAGATTGGCGCGGGGGATATGGGTCATGCAGACCGGCTTGCATTTGCCGCAGCGCAGACAGTCCTTGATCTCACGATTGAGGGCACCCAGCTCGCTGGCTTCCAGCAACAGCGCTTCCTGTTCCACCAGTTGTAAAGAGGGCGTATAGGCAGTTTCCAGCCCGGAGCCCGCCAGCAGCTTGCCCGGATTGAAGAGGCCGTCCGGGTCCACTTTGGCCTTATAAGCCGCGAAAGCGGCAATCTTTTCCGGTTCCAGCCAGCGCATCTTGGTGATGCCGATGCCGTGTTCGCCTGAGATGACGCCGCCCAGTTTCTGGGCGATGGCCATAATCCGGTCCACCACCCGGTCGGCCTCGTGGAGCATGGCGTAGTCGCTGGAGAACACCGGGATGTTGGTGTGAATGTTGCCATCGCCGGCGTGCATGTGCAGGGCAACAAAAAGACGGGCACGGCGTACTTCTGCGTGGATTTCGCGGATACGCGACCGCACGGCAGCAAATGCATCGCCGGCGAACAGCGCCTCCAGCGGCTTGCCGACGTGCTCCCGGTAACTGACGCGCAGGGCACCGCGCAGCAGGAGACCGGCCAGGGTATCATCGGGATGCACGGCGGACAGCATGTGCGCATCCAGTAGTTCCGGATGCTCCATGGCCAGCATGTCCAGCTTCTCCAGCAGCGATCGCCAGCGCTGACGCGTATCGCTGATCAGTGCCTTGGCGGCGGACTTTTTGGCGTCGACGATGGCCTGATCTTCACTGCTTTCTTCATAATCCTTGGCTTTGCGGATTTCTGCGAGATCACCGGAGACATATTCCTCCAGTGCGCTGAGGCT
Source organism: Acidithiobacillus sp. (assembly GCA_028065135.1). The sequence goes on along the minus strand of JAPTWR010000057.1, from coordinate 11,747 downwards.
GGCCAGTTTACTGCTGATGGACTGCTCGATATTGATACGCTCGACCGCGCGGCTATACTCCGCCAGCCTCTCCAGAGGAATGACCACATCTTCATTGATTTTGAACGCATTGGTATGGGCGGAAATGGCGGCGGTGCGGCTGCGGTCGGCCCAGAATCGGCGTCTTGACTCGGGCGTAGTGGCGACAAAGCCCTCACCGCCTCGGGCGTTGGCAATACGTACCACCGCCGCCGCTGCCGCACCCGCTGCATCAGGGTCATCGCTGGCGATATCCGTGAGCAACAGCATCTTCGGGCGTTCGTGGCGGGGGGCCTTGTTGCTGTACTTGATGGCTTTGAGATAGCGCTCGTCCAGGTGCTCCAGCCCGGTGAGCAGGACATGTTCCAACCCCTCCACGTAGGATTTCACTTCGATGATGGCTGGTACCGCGGCATCCAGATCGGTGCCATAAAACTCCAGGCAGACCGTGCGCACATGGGCTGGCATCTGATGGAGCAGGAAGCGTCCGGAGGTGATAATGCCGTCGCAGCCTTCTTTCTGGATGCCTGGCAGACCGCCGAGAAACTTGTCGGTGACATCCTTGCCCAACCCGGCCTTGCGGAAGCTGGCACCGGGCAGGGTGAGTACTTCCGGCTCTCCGAGCGTTGTATGTCCATCGGCGGCAAAGCGATTCAGGCGAAAACGGACCACCGGCTGATCGTGAATTTTGCCGAGATTATGGTCCAGGCGCTCCACTTCCAGCCAATTCCCATCGGGGGTCACCATGCGCCAGGAGAGCAGGTTGTCGAGGGCCGTACCCCAGAGCACAGCCTTCTTGCCCCCCGCATTCATGGCGATATTCCCGCCGATGGTAGAGGCGTCCATGGATGTGGGATCGACGGCAAAAACGAGGCCTGCCGCATCGGCCGCATCGGCCACGATCTTGGTGACCACACCTGCACCCGCAAAGATGCTGGGGACAGGGCTGCTCAGGCCCTGCGGCGTGACCATCTCGATCACCGACATTTGTTCCAGCTTTTCGGTATTGATGACAGCGCAGTGGCGGCGCAGTGGAATGGCACCGCCGGTATAGCCGGTGCCACCACCGCGCGGGATGATGGATAGCCCAATTTCGCGGCAAACGGCGACCATGCGCTGCACCTCGGACTCGTCGGCGGGATAAAGGACGACGAAGGGTAGTTCCACACGCCAGTCGGAGGCGTCAGTGACGTGGGCGACGCGGGCATAGGCGCTGAAGTTGACATTATCTTTGCTGGTGATTTTGAGCAGACGGCGCTCCGCCTTCTTGCGCAGCGCCAGATCTTCATCAAATTGCTGGGTAAAGTTGCGCACCGCGAGGCGAGCGCTCTCCAGCAAACGGATCACCAGCGGATTGCCTTCAGCGCGATCGGCGATATCGTTCAAGCGATGTGCCAGAGCATCCCAGAGGGCTTGGCGGCGATGCCGATCCTGTGCCAAATCATCCTGGATGTAAGGATTGCGTTGCACCACCCAGAGATCGCCCAGCACTTCAAAGAGCATCCGTGCCGAACGTCCGGTGATCCGTTGTTCGCGCAGATCTTCCAGCAGCCGCCAAGCATCCATCCCGATCAGGCGGCGGACGATCTCGGCGTCTGAAAATGAGGTGTAGTTGTAAGGAATTTCGCGCAGGCGAGTGCTCATCCGGAAATTATAACATTGTCGATGAGCCGGGTCTGCCCCAGCCGTGCAGCCGCGAACCAGCGTGCATCAGGTTGCGGAGTGGTAAGTGCCCGCAAAGACTGGCCATCGCGCAACTCCAGATAGTCCGGCAAAAAACCGGCCTGCTCCAACCTTTCCCAGCCTGCCGCCGCAAGACCAGGCACATCTGCGCCGCTGATGCTGCGGCGGGCAAGGTCGAAGAGTGTCGCCGCGAGCAGCGGCGCAACCTGCCGCTCTGCCAGACTCAGAAAGGTGTTGCGCGAACTGTAGGCGAGCCCGTCGGGTTCTCTCTGTAGGGGCCCCGGCAAGACCTGCACATTGAGGTTCAAGTCAGACAGCATCTGCTGAACGATACGCAGTTGTTGATAGTCTTTCTCGCCAAGAACGAGTATTTCTGGTGAGGCCATATGCAGCAGCTTGTTGAGTACGGTGCAGACCCCGACGAAGTGACCGGGACGGCTGGCCCCGCAAAGCACCGTGCTCAAGCTGCGCGGCGGCATAACGACGCTGATATCCTGACGCCCCCGCGGATACATCAATCCGTCATCAGGGGTAAATACGGTCTGGCAACCCGCTTCTTGCAGGCGCTGCAAATCCTGATCCAGGGTGCGCGGATAATTCGCAAAGTCCTCCTGGGGTCCGAACTGCAACGGATTGACGTAGATACTGACCAGCACCTGTTCGGCCCGGGTGGCGGCGAGTTTCACCAGCGCGAGATGTCCATCGTGCAGATTGCCCATGGTGGGCACCAGGGCCAGGGTGCCACGCAGATTTTGGCGCCATTGGCGCAGGCCGGCAATATCCTTGAATATCGCCATGTCAGCACTTACGACGCGGCGGGAACCCGTTGTTGCCCACGTCCCGCACATACTCGGCGAGGGCATCACGCATGATCTGGCTGCCTTCAATATAACGCCGTGCAAAGGGTGGGCTTTTCGCGCTGATCCCCAGCAGATCGTGCATCACCAGCACCTGGGCATCGGTATCCGGCCCGGCCCCGATGCCGATTGTGGGTATGGCGATATCGCGGGTGATATCCGCCGCCAGCGCATCGGGGACCGCTTCCAAAACGACGAAGCGGGCGCCCGCCTCCGCCAGTGCCCCGGCATCAGCCTGTAAGCGGCGCGCACTATCCGCGTCGGTACCCTGCTGTTGAAAACTGCCCCACTGCCGCACCCGCTGGGGAGTCAGGCCGATATGGGCGCAGATATTGACGCCCCGCTCCGCGCAGAAGGCCACCGTAGGCGCCATCTCCGCACCACCTTCCAGTTTGATGACGTCGGCACCGGCGCGCAGCAGGGTTGCCGCCGCATCCCAGGCCTGTTCCGGACCCTTTTCGTAAGTCCCGAAGGGCAGGTCGGCAAATACCAGGCAGTCCCCAGCTCCCCGCACCACCATCCGGGTGTGATAGGCCATCTGCTCCAACGTAACGCCGAGGGTGTCGTCGGCACCGGTGACCACCATGCCGAGAGAATCACCTACCAGTACGCCATGCACCCCCGCTGCCGCCGCGCAACAGGCGAGAGGATAGTCATAGGCCGTAACCACGGCGCGTTTGATGCCGTTTTGCTTGTCCTGCACCCAGCGGGCAATTTTCTTATGCATCTCGCTCCTCAGCCTCTTTCAAGCGATACCTGACTGTGTCGATCAACTGCTCAGTGTGCCGCGGATTGTGGACAAAATCCACCTGCGCCGAGTCGATATTCAGGCAGGGCCAGGAATAGTCCGCCTGCCACGCATGGTAAGCCGTCTGCACTCGCGCCAGATAATCCGCCGTTAGTGCCTGTTCGTAGGCGTCTCCACGGGCCCGGATGCGCTCCAGCAGGATCGGTAGTGGTGCCTCCAGGAAGATCATCAGGTCTGCCGGTGCGGGATGGTAGTCCAGAGCCACGCGCAAGGCGTGGAAAAGACGAAGTTCTTCTGTATCCAGGGTAAAGGGGGTAAAAATTTCGTCTTTGCGCGCACTGTGATCGCTGATGACCCAATGCTGATTGCCGAGATGCTGCCACTGTGTCCGGCGTTGCATTAAAAACTGCAACTCTGTTGCCAGTGCTGCGCCCGGGCCCTGGTAGAAACGGCAGAGAAAGGGGTTCTGGGCGGGTGTTTCGAGAATGAGTCGTCCACCCAAGGCATGGCCCAGTTGCCGTGCCAGACTGGTCTTGCCAGCGCCCATCGGACCTTCAATACTGATGATACGGGGATTGGTCATGCTTGGGCAGAACGAGCGTTGCACGCGGACGTTTCCCAAACGCTGTCAGGAATACAGGTAATGGATTGCCCGGCTACGGCAGGCAGATGATCGGCGATGCATCCGCAGCCGGAAATGATCAATTCCGGATCAAACTCGGCAAGGGGGATAAGCACGAAGGCCCGCTCGTGCAGACGGGGATGGGGCAGGGTGAGCTCCGGATCCGTAGAATGGGTGGTCCCGTAACTCAGCAGGTCGAGGTCCAGCACTCGTGGACCCCAGTAAATTTCATCGGCGCGACGGCGTCCAGCGGTTGCCTCCAGAGTTTGCAGATGGCTGAGGAGGGCGCGGGGTTGCAAAGCAGTTTGCAGGCGGGCGACCGCATTGACGAACGCAGGCTGGGTGATGCCGCCCACAGGTGCTGTCTGGTAGAGACGGGACTGCCACAGGAGGGTACTTTCCGGTACGGCGGCCAGGGCCTCCAGCGCATGTCGCACTTGTGCCACGGGCAGGTCCAGGTTGCTGCCAATACTGATCCAGGCAATTACGGTTGGATGGACGGCAGGATGCCTTGTCTGATAAGCCATTGTCGGGCGGTTTCCTTGTCTTTAATCGCGCCATCCAGGCGGGCATCATGCAGGTGGCGCAGTACCTTACCAAGCTGTGGGCCGGGCGCCAAGCCCATGGCTTGCAGATCCTTGCCATTGAGCGGTGATGTCAGGCCACGTTGTTTCAGCAAGTAGTAGCGACCACTTTTGGTGATGGTATCGGTTTCCGGATACTCTGCAAGTAGCGCCAGTATGCCTGGCAGCGACAGCGATTCCCATAACTGCGCCACTGCACTGGGGTGACTTGCCTTCGCCAGGGCTGCCGGTATTTCTGACAGCCGGTGCAGATCGTTCAGAATATAACGCCCATCGGTCACCGGCCAATAGTGTAAGCGTTTCTCCGCCGCCCAGGGGATATCCCGCCAGAGTATAGTCAGCAAAACGGCCGCGTCGCAAAGTTTCTCGTCAGGGAAGTGGCGGTGAAACCAGTGGATTTCCTGTTGACCACGACGTATTTTGGCAAGGAGAGGCTCTACTTCCAGTGGAGTCGGGCGCAACAGTGGCCATAACTGCCAGGCACCCAGCTCTTCCAAGGCCGCAGGGAGGTCGGTGAGTTCGAGCAGATACTTCAACTCACGCCATAATCGCGCGCCGCTGAGTCGAGCGAAAATATTCTGGGTTAATGCCTCCTCCAGCAGGCCACGCGTGCTGGCTTCCAGTTGGAGTTGGAAACGCACGGCGAAACGGAGTCCTCGCAGGATACGAGTGGGGTCGTCCAGAAAAGAATGGGGATGGAGCACACGCAGCAGACGCCGCTGGAGATCTGTACGGCCTCCGTAGGGATCCAGAAATTCGCCAAATTTTTCCGGATCCAGGGAGATGGCCATGGCGTTGATGGTGAAATCACGGCGGATCAAGTCTGCCTGGATGGCAGCAGGTTGCACCTCAGGCAGCGCGGCTGGCGCTGGATAATGTTCTATCCGGCAACGCGCCAGATCCAGCTGGAAGCCATCGGGGTACCGGAGAATAGCGGTGCCAAAATACGGATGATAGGTGCATTGCGCGCCGGATAGTTCCGCGGAACAAGCCTCGGCGACGGCGCGGACATCCCCCTCAATGGCCAGATCGATATCTGGCATGGGGTGGTTTTGCAGAAAATCGCGGACGCAGCCGCCGACAAGATAGGCCGGTGTGCCGAGGTTCGCGGCAATCCTGCCGATGCCGTGCAGGCGCCGGAGCAGCGCGTCTCCCCATTGCTGTCGCAGCATCTGGTGAATTTGTGTGGCGGGTAATGGGCCTGCACTTGGAGTGGTACTCTGTGCATCCAGAGAGCCTTCTCCCATGGAAATGCGGGGATCCGGATTAATCGCTGTCGGTCTGTCCGTCGTCATGGCTGTCATCCGCGCCGCCCTGACCAGGACGATTACCGCGCCGTCGCCGTCGCCGGGGACGGCGACGTGATGTTGCTGGGAGTGGCCCCAGTGCCGCTTCCTGTCCGGTTTCTTCGAGGCGAGCCCGTTCGATGAGGATACGTCGACCATCATGATCTGCGGTCTGGAATTGTTCCCACCATTCCACCAAGGTAGCCGATATTTCGCCGCTCTGACTGCGCAGACTCAGGAAATCAAAGGCTGCACGAAAGCGCGGATGGGCGAGCAGCGCGTGAGGGCGACGTCCACCGCGCCGCATGAAACGCGCCTGCAAATCCCATATTTCGCGCATAGGCAGAGCGAAGCGACGAGGGACAGAAACACGCCCAACGCATTCCTGCAGCACGTCGCTGGCGGCTTGCTGCAGGGCGACCGTTGCAGGTTTGCCCTGTTGTTCGAGCAACCGGCATTGCTCTTGCAAGGCGGGCCAGAGCAATGCGGCAAAGAGAAATGCGGGGGTTACCGACTTGCCGTCACGTACCCGCGTATCGGTACCCCCCAGCGCGCCTTGCAACAACGTACGTGCCGCGCTGTATTCCGCATGGTCGAGGAGCACGTCCACCTGCGGAAACAAGGCGGCAAATAGCCCCTGCTGGCGCAGGTGTTCGAAACTGGTCTGCGCGTTACCATTCAAAAAAAGTTTTAGTGTTTCTTCAAACAGCCGCGCCGAGGGCACCTCCTGCAGGCGCTCGCGGCAGGCCGCTATGGGCGCCTGGGCGGCTGTATCCATGATGAATCCCAGCTTGGCAGCAAAGCGAACGGCCCGCAGCATCCGCACCGGATCTTCCCGGTAACGCTGCTCTGGATCACCAATGACGCGCAGCCGACCGGCTTGCAAATCTTCCATGCCTGTGGAGAAATCCAGAATGCTGCGGTCAGCGATGTTGTAATAGAGTGCGTTGGCGGTGAAATCCCGGCGCCGGGCGTCTTCCTCAAGTGAACCATAGACGTTATCTGCCAATATGCGCCCTGTTTCGCTGCGCTCACTGGCCTCGTTTGCCTTGCCGTTCGCGCCGCCGCGAAAAGTGGCTACCTCGATGATCTCGTGACCAAACTGTACGTGCACCAAGATGAAGCGTCGACCAATGAGGCGGGCGTTGCGCCGAAACAGTTTGCGGACCTGCTCCGGGTGCGCGTCCGTTGCGACGTCGAAATCCTTAGGTTCCCGTCCCAGCAGCAGATCACGGACACTGCCGCCGACCAGATAGGCCTGAAAGCCGGCGCGATGCAGGCCATTGAGGACCTGCAAGGCGCCTTCGCTGATCTGCCGCCGCGAAACGTTGTGCTCGTTACGTGGCGTTACCCGTGCACCGGGGATGCCGGGTGATAGCGGCGGGGGAGCCGCCACCGTTTCGACGGCAGAATCTGGCAGGTTTAACTGCTTGGTAATAAAGTCTTTTATGGATACCAAGGGTTGTCTCTGGGTTGGTGGAACGTAATCTGGGCGACAGTGTACCTGAAAAGTTGTGGAAAAGCAGCGTTTGCCGGGAGGCGCATGTAGCTGGTAATGTCCCATATCCAGGGACAAAAACTACCGAGCCGACCATAAGATTTGATTATGGAAAGTGACGCGATTTATTGCGCTGTAATTTAGTTGCGGTGTAATTTTGGAAAATGGATGTAATATTGCGTCACGCAAAGTCTATTTATGGTCATCTGCTTGAATCGTGTTGGGTGTATTGACTATTCCCCAAGCCTGTTTGACCAGATACACCGGTCTTTGCTTGCTTTCCTCATAGATCCGGCCGAGGTATTCACCGATCACACCTAGGGCCATGAGCTGTACGCCACTCAAGAATAATAAGGTAACCATTATGGATGGATACCCTTTTACCGGATTTCCATATGCAATAGTGCTGATTATCAGCCAGATGGCATAAAGAAAGGCCAGTAACGAAACCAGAAAGCCCAGATAGGCAGCGAGCTGCAGGGGCACCTGGCTAAAAGAGGTGATGCCTTCTACGGCAAAATTCCATAGTTGCCAATAATTCCAAGTGGTCCTTCCCGAATGGCGCGGCTCGCGATGGTAATAAATGTTCGTGCTGCGAAAGCCAACCCAGGCAAACAAACCCTTCATGAAGCGCCGACGCTCGGGGAGCGCTTGCAGGGCGTCCAGAACCGAGCGGGAGAGCAGTCGGAAATCACCGGTATCGGGTGGTATCTCCACCTCGCTCATGCGATTGATAACCCGATAAAAAACATGGGCCGAGGCACGTTTTAACCACGATTCTCCTTTGCGGGAAAGGCGCACGGCGTTAACCACATCAAACCCCTTCCGCCATTGAGCGAGTAGTTCGGGGATCAGTTCGGGGGGGTCTTGCAGGTCAGCATCCAGCGGGATGGCGGCATCGCTCAGAGTGGCGTCGAGCCCCGCGGTAAGCGCCGCCTCTTTTCCGAAATTCCTTGATAAGTCAATAATTTTTATCCGTTGATCCCGGCTGTGCAGGGCGATTAATTGTAGTAGTGTGTCATCGCTGCTGCCGTCATTGACACAAATTATCTCCCAGGGCTCGCTAGTTTGTTCCATGACCGCGCGGATGCGTGTATAGAGCGTTCCTAGATTTCCGGATTCGTTGTGACAGGGGATGATGATGGAAACCGTCATATCAGTTTTAGATTCGAGTTATCGCGGAGTTGACCAGACCGGAAAGCTACAAGACTGGGTCTGCCGCGTCAAACGAGGCTGGAAAAAAGGTGTTTGCTTGGGTATAGTGCGGGATGCCTTTAGCCATGGAGCTGGTAGATCCCAGCCGGCCCCCTCCTTGTTTAGGTGAATCACGATGCAATTGATTGGTGAAGCCCTCACTTTTGACGATATTCTTCTCGTCCCCGCCCATTCGGAAGTGCTCCCCCGCAATGTGCAAATTGCGACCCAGCTCAGTCGCCGCATCAGCCTGAATATTCCACTGCTCTCGGCGGCGATGGATACGGTGACCGAGGCCGCCATGGCCATTGGGATGGCGCAAGAGGGAGGTATCGGCATCATTCACAAAAACATGTCGCCGGACCAGCAGGCAGCGCTCGTGCGGCGGGTCAAAAAGTTCGAGTCAGGGATCATCAAAGATCCCATTACCACCCGCGCCGATGTGAGTATCCGCGAGGTATTGCGGATAATGTCCGAGCATGGGATTTCCGGCGTTCCGGTGGTGGATGGCGAGCGCCTGGAGGGTATTGTGACCCACCGTGATCTGCGCTTTGAAACACGCATGGATGCTCCGGTAAGCAGTGTCATGACCCCGCGCGAGCGTCTGGTTACAGTACCGGAAGGCACCAGTCTGGATGCGACGAAGGCCTTGCTGCATCAGTATCGTATCGAAAAAATGCTGGTGGTTAATGAACGCTTTGAGTTGCGCGGGCTAATCACGGTCAAAGACATCCGCAAGGCCATAGAACACCCCCTGGCCTGCCGTGATGGACAAGGTCGTCTACTGGTGGGCGCAGCGGTGGGCGTTGGTGAAGGTACTGACGCGCGGGTACAGGCACTGGCTGAAGCAGGGGTGGATGTCATCATCGTCGATACCGCCCATGGTCACAGTCAGGGAGTGCTGGACCGGGTACGCTGGGTGAAAGATCATTTTCCGGAAGTGGATGTGATTGGCGGCAATATTGCTACCGCGGAAGCGGCATTGGCATTGGTGAAAGCGGGCGCTGACGCCGTCAAGGTAGGTATCGGGCCCGGTTCCATCTGTACCACCCGCATTGTTGCCGGTGTCGGTGTGCCGCAGGTCACGGCTATCAGTAATGTGGCGGACGCGCTGGAGGGTACCGGCGTATCGCTCATTGCCGATGGTGGTATCCGCTTTTCCGGGGACTTCGCCAAGGCTTTGGCAGCGGGGGCGCATACGGTTATGGTGGGCGGTTTGCTGGCGGGCACCGATGAGGCACCGGGGGAAATCGAACTCTACCAGGGCCGCTCCTACAAGGCTTATCGTGGTATGGGGTCTTTGGGCGCGATGCAACAGGGTTCTGCCGACCGCTATTTTCAGGATGCCAGCCCGGAAGCGCCGAAGCTGGTGCCGGAAGGGGTGGAGGGCCGGGTTCCCTACAAGGGGCCGGCCGGACAAGTCATTCATCAACTCCTCGGTGGCTTGCGCTCCAGCATGGGTTACTTGGGCGCGGAGGATCTGTCGGCCCTGCGCAGCCGTGCCCGCTTCATCAAAATTACCCAGGCGGGTGTGCGCGAGAGCCATGTTCATGATGTGAATATCACCAAAGAAGCGCCTAATTACCGGGTGGATTGAAGCATGCAAGAACGCATTCTGATTCTCGATTTTGGTTCACAGTTTACCCAGCTTATCGCGCGGCGGGTGCGCGAGGCCCACGTCTATTGTGAAATTCATCCCTATAACATGCCACTGGCAGACATCCAGACCTGGGCGCCTCAGGGGATTATTCTGTCCGGCGGACCGTCCTCGGTGCATGATGCTGATGCGCCGACGGTTGAACTGGGCCTATTTGCCTTGGGTCTGCCGATCCTGGGTATTTGTTACGGTCTGCAATTGATGGCGCAGTTGCTGGGTGGACGGGTGGGTAAGGCGGAGCATCGGGAATATGGTCGGGCGCATATCCAGATCAAAGAGGCGGTTGGCCCTTTGCTACCCTTTGGTGCTGCCGGTGACGCCGAAGAGGTTTGGATGAGTCATGGTGACCGGATTGAATCCATGCCCGATGGTTTCCGGGTGCTGGCCAGCAGTGCCAATTCGCCGCTGGCGGCGATCGGTGATCCAGTCCGTCACTTCTACGGCGTGCAGTTCCACCTGGAGGTGGCCCATACGCCTCGCGGTGCGGAGATGCTCACCGCCTTTGTGCGTGGCGTTTGCGGATGCGCCGGTGAGTGGACCATGCACTCCTACGTGGATACGGCAGTGGCGACGATCCGCGCCCAGGTGGGTAAGCGTCGGGTTATTGCCGCGCTTTCCGGCGGAGTGGATTCGGCTGTGGCTGCGGTGCTCATTCATCGCGCTATCGGCGAGCAGATCACCTGTATTTTTGTGGATAACGGTTTGCTGCGCTTTGGCGAAGCGGAGAAGGTGGCTACTGTATTCCGCAATTATTTCCAGATTCCCCTGCAGGTGGTCGACGCTCGTCAACGTTTTCTGGAAGTGCTTGCGGATGTTACCGATCCCGAAAAGAAGCGCAAAGCCATCGGTAATTTGTTCATCGAGATTTTTGAGGAAGAGGCGAAGCAGTTGGAAGGTGTCGACTTTTTGGCACAGGGTACCCTGTATCCCGACGTGATCGAGTCCATTTCCTTTAAGGGCCCGAGCGCAACCATTAAGTCCCACCATAACGTGGGTGGCTTGCCGGAGCGTATGCACCTGCAACTGGTCGAGCCTTTACGTGAGCTGTTCAAGGACGAAGTGCGGGAATTGGGCCGTGAGTTGGGCATGCCCGAAGATGTTGTTCGTCGTCAGCCGTTCCCCGGACCGGGCCTCGCGATTCGTTGTTTGGGAGCGATTGACGAGCTGCGCCTGGAAGTCTTGCGTCGTGCTGACCGGATTGTCATGGAAGAAATCCGTGAGGCGGGATTGTACGACCGCCTCTGGCAGGCCTTTGCGGTATTGCTGCCGGTACGTAGCGTGGGCGTGATGGGGGATGCACGGACCTATGATGAAACCATTGCTTTGCGTGCCGTGGAGTCGGCGGATGGGATGACCGCCGACTGGGCGCATCTACCTTATGGAGTGCTGGGTCGCATTTCCAACCGGATCATCAATGAAGTTGCTGGTGTGAATCGCGTGGTCTACGATATTTCATCAAAGCCGCCCGCTACGATCGAGTGGGAATAGTCACCACTTCCCTCCCTTTGTATGGCACTTCGCATGCCTCGATATTATCGTTAATTCCTTTGTATAGGAATTAACAGGATAGTCGTGACACTTTTTGTGCTTCTATACTTGG
>JAPTWR010000120.1 GCA_028065135.1 Acidithiobacillus sp. | reverse complement strand
AACCCGCCCCCATTGTTACCCAGCATCATGATGGCCTCTTGAGAGGCTACCGGTCCCACATGAATCATCTGATGAAGAATAGTCTTGCCGCCGGACACAAATGGAGCGATGAGGTCAGCGCGCACTACCCCTGTCAACGTTTGTACCACGCCCTGTTCCATAAGAATCAGCGCAAAGAGCGCGGACAGGGGGAGCAGTACGTAGAGAACGGTGCGCGTCATGTCGACCCAGAAATTTCCGAGATTCTTGGTTTTATGACGGGCGAGAGCGCGAATGATGGGCAGGACGATAGTGATGCCCGTCGCCGCCGAGAGGAAATTCTGCACGGTCAGGCCCAGCATCTGCGAGAGATAACTCATGGTCGAGCCGCCGGAGTAATCCTGCCAATTGGTATTGGTGATAAAACTGACTGCGGTATTGAATGCGGAAGCACTTGGGACGCCGCCGAAGTGTAAAGGATTCAGGGGCAGCGCGCCTTGCGCCAACAACAAGGCATAGAGAAAAACGCCACCGATCAGGTTAAAGATCAACAGGGCGATGGCGTAGCGCTTCCAATCCATTTCCTCGCTCGCCGAAACACCGATGACGCGGTACAGTCCCCGCTCCACGGGACCCATCAGGCGTGTCGCCCAGAATCGATCACCCGCATAGACGCGATGCATATAGCGCCCCAGCGGCAAGGCCAGCAGAATGGTCAACAGCAAAACCGCGGCTGTCAGTATGATGGTAGATATCATAGGAAGCGCTCCGGACTAATCAGGAATACCAAGAGATAGATGAAGAGCATGGCGCCCAATCCGAGGCCTATCCACACAAAAGCGTTCATTTTATGCTCCTCAGGCGATCCAATAGCTCAACAACCCCTATGGACGCCAGGAAAAAACCGATAATAATCAATAGGTATATAAGCTCCATGTAGCCTCCTTGGTGTGCGCTAGGCCCACACCCCGCACACCATCATAATGTAGCCGTGTGCAACACTAGCAAGCATCCATCTATAAATTCCATATAAAACCTATATAAAACGTATATAAATTCGTGATTGTTCAGCCCAATGCTGGATTCACCGCACCGACGCTCCCCGCTGCGGAGCACACAGCGGGGGTGGATCCATATGATTCCTCAATGAGCCAGCGTGTTGAGGGGTGCCAGTTGTTCTGCAATCGGTCCCAGCGCCAGTGCCGGAAAGAAATTGAGCGCGCCGAGCAGAATGACAACACCTACCAGCAGACCGATGAAGATTGGGGTATGGGTCGTCAAGGTGCCGGCGCCAACGGGGATCGTCTTTTTGCCCGCCAGCGAACCCGCCAGTGCCAGCAGCGCCAGATAGGGCCAATAGCGGCCGAAGAGCATGACGATCCCGGTGATGATGTTGTAAAAGGTCGTATCACTGCTCAATCCACCAAAGGCGCTGCCATTATTGTTGGCGGGACTGGTAATGGCATAGAGGATCTCGCTGAAACCATGCGTCCCCGGATTAAAGGCCCCGGCCCGTCCGGCGCTCGTACTCACGGCGATCGCCGTACCAATCAAAACCAGTAATGGCATGATGAGGATGGCCAGTGAGGCCATTTTAATCTCAAAGGACTCAATCTTTTTACCGAGAAACTCTGGCGTACGTCCCACCAGGAGGCCACCCAGAAATACCGTGAAGATCGCAAAAGCGAGCATGGTTGCTAATCCCGTACCCACACCGCCGATCACGCACTCTCCCAGATCCATAAAGAAGAGATTGACACCACCGGACAGGGGCATAAGCGAATCATAAGCGCAATCCGCAAGACCGGATGACGTGGTGGTGGCGAGGCTTGAAAACAGGTCTGAAGCCGCCACACCAAAGCGATCCTCAACCCCTTCCATATTGCCGCCACCGGCCAGCACAGCGGTATGCGCCTGCGTGACATGGAGTGTATTGAATAGTGGGTTGCCCGCGAGGTCGACATGTTCGCTCAAAAGAGCCAAGGGCACAAAAATCACCAACATGGCGATTAATAGCGCCCAAGCAGTGCCTTTAGCCTTGGCCATGTGACCAAACATAAACACGATAGCAATCGGGATCAGTATCATACCAATCATATACAAAAAATTAGTCAGCGCGGTTGGGTTTTCAAACGGATGGGCGAAACTCGCATCGAAAAACCCTTCACCGTTATTACACAGCACTGCGATGGATGCTTGCGAGGCCACCGGTCCCATCGCGATCATCTGTTGAGTGATTTGTTTCCCCCCGCTTTGGAAGGGTGCAATCAAATGGACCTGCACATAAGGCCCAAAGGTCTGGATAACGCCCTGCTGAATGAAAATTAGCGCCAGTATGATTGACATGGGGATCAGAACGTAGAGGATAATGCGCGTAATATCGACCCAGAAATTACCCAAAAGGTGCGTGTTTTTTCGCACTACGCCACGAATAATGGCCAGAACGATAGCAATACCGCTTGCTCCACCGATAAAATTCAGATCTGTATAGGGCAGCATCTGCGACAGATAACTCAGCGTCGTTTCACCACCATAATCTTGCCAGTTGGTGGTGGTTATCGCAGCAATGGCGGAATTGAAAGCCGTGCCAATGGACGTTCCAGGTAGATGCTGTGGATTCAGCGGCAAGGCGCCTTGTGCTTGAAAAATAAAATACATAAACAAAACGCCGAGAATATTGAAAAGCAATAGGGACAGGGAATAGCGTTTCCATCCCATTTCATCGTCGACAGGTACTCCGGTCAGACGATATATTCTTTTTTCCAGCGGTCCCAGGAAACGGGTGGCCCAGAATCGATGACCTTCAACAACACGATACATATAGTGGCCCAACGGCAATGCCAGAAAAACTGACAATGCCAGAACTGCAACAAGGAGAATGATTGCAGAAGTCATAAGGATTGCTCCGCTTTGGGTGGGAACGACAAGAACGACAGCAAGTAAAAGAACAGGATGACGCGCAATCTCAGACCAACCCAGCCGAAGGCGGTCATTTGTGCCTCCTCATTCGTCCCAGCATCTCGGCGCCTCCATAAAACCAAAAACTACCACAAAAATAAGCTGATAGATCACTGCGTGCTTAAAGGCACTATAACTAATATATCGGATACCATAACTACCCACCACATCTAGTCTGGTATGGTTGGGCGCTAACCGGATAAGCACGGATCACTGTTCATCAGTAAGGATTCTATCTTCCGGTGAATCGTTGCCCGCCACATACACGAAGACTAGCAAGGTTCCATCTATAAATTCCATATAAAATACATATAATTTGTCTATAAATTTGGATCGACAGAGTGCCTGTCCCGCATGAAACGGCCCCGAGCGCCAGTCCATCACCGCCTACCTGTGGGGCGAACTGGCTGTGCTGACCTGCCCCTGCCACCTCTTCATTGCCGTCGTGCTGGCAGGTACGACGCCGGCACGTTCCTCGGTGAGCATTTGGGTTATCGCGGCGCTCGGTTTGACCGACTTGTTCCTTCTGTCGCTGTCGCTGGCGTTGCGGGCATCAGGCCCTTGACTCCGTACCCTGGTACGGCAGTAAGTTGGGCCTACCCAACCCCTATAATAAGCTTATATCGTGATGACATAGCGTGATGACCAGGAGGATCTGTCCATGTCAGCCATAACCCGCATCATCGACAAAATTGGCATAGTCGGTACCATCGTCGGTAGTTTCAGTTGCGCCATGTGTTTCCCCGCAGCAGCGAGCCTCGGCGCTGCAATCGGATTGGGCTTTCTCAGCCAGTGGGAAGGCCTGTTCGTGCAGTGGCTGATTCCGATTTTCGCCAGCGTGGCATTATTGGCGACCTTGGCGGGCTGGTTCTCGCACCGCCAATGGCAACGCACGCTGCTGGGCTCGATCGGTCCGGTGCTAGCGCTTGTCGGGGTGTTTGGGTTAACGCATCACTTTCTGGACAAGGACCTGGCGCGCGTAATTTTTTATACCGGATTGGTGGTGATGTTCCTTGTCTCCATCTGGGACATGGTCAATCCGGCGAACCGCCGCTGCGCGACCGACGGCTGCGAAACGCCCGCCCCGCGTAGCTGAGCACATAGACACTTTGGAGGATATTATGACCGAGAACGCGCCCACCGAACTCGCTATCACTGGCATGACCTGCGACGGTTGCGCCGCGCATGTGCGCAAAGCACTCGAAGGCGTGCCCGGCGTACGCGAGGCGCAGGTGTCCTACCCGGATGCCACGGCCCGGGTCGTGCTGGAGGGCGAGGTGCCGATGCAGCGGCTAATCAAGGCGGTGGTTGCAAGTGGCTATGGTGTGCATCCACGGAGCGACGGTGCCTCCTCCACAAACGATGGACAGGAGCTACACATCGCTGTGATCGGCAGCGGCGGAGCGGCGATGGCGTGCGCATTGAAGGCTGTCGAGCGGGGCGCGCGCGTGACGCTGATCGAACGCAGCACCATCGGCGGCACCTGCGTGAACATCGGTTGCGTGCCGTCCAAGATCATGATCCGCGCCGCCCATATCGCCCACCTGCGCCGGGAAAGCCCATTCGATGGCGGCATCCAGGCGGTCGCGCCGACCATCCAGCGCACAGCGCTGCTGGTCCAACAGCAGGCCCGTGTCGATGAACTGCGTCACGCCAAGTACGAAGGCATCCTGGACGGCAACCCGGCCATCACCGTTCTGCGCGGTGAAGCGCGTTTCAAGGACAGCCGGAGTGTTGTCGTCCATTTGAACGATGGTGGCGAGCGCGTCGTAATGTTCGACCGCTGCCTGGTTGCCACGGGCGCCAGTCCGGCCGTGCCGCCGATTCCCGGCTTGAAAGACACTCCTTATTGGACCTCCACCGAAGCGCTGGTCAGCGAATCGATCCCCGAGCGTCTGGCCGTGATCGGCTCGTCGGTGGTGGCGCTGGAACTGGCGCAAGCCTTCGCCCGGCTCGGCAGCCATGTGACGATCCTGGCGCGCGGCACCTTGTTCCTCCGGGAAGACCCGGCCATCGGTGAGGCCATCACGGCGGCGTTTCGCGCCGAAGGCATCGAGGTGCTGGAGCACACCCAGGCCAGCCAGGTCGCTTATGCGGATGGCGAATTTGTGCTAGCCACCGGGCACGGCGAACTGCGCGCCGATAAGCTGCTGGTCGCCACTGGTCGCGCACCGAACACACGCCGCCTGAATCTGGAAGCGGCGGGCGTGGCCATCAATGCGCAAGGGGCCATCGTCATCGACCAGGGTATGCGCACGAACAGCCCGAACATTTACGCCGCTGGCGACTGCACCGACCAGCCGCAATTCGTCTACGTGGCGGCAGCGGCCGGCACCCGTGCGGCCATCAACATGATGGGCGGTAGTGCAGCCCTGGACTTGACGGCGATGCCAGCCGTGGTGTTCACCGATCCGCAAGTGGCGACTGTGGGTTACAGCGGCGCGGAAGCGCATCGCGACGGCATCGAAACCGACAGCCGCACGCTGACGCTCGACAACGTGCCGCGGGCGCTCGCCAATTTCAATACACGCGGCTTCATCAAGCTGGTAGCCGAAGTGGGCAGTGGTCGCCTAATCGGCGTGCAGGTGGTCGCCCCGGAAGCGGGCGAGCTGATCCAGACTGCCGCGCTGGCGATTCGTAACCGGATGACGGTACAGGAACTGGCTGACCAGTTGTTTCCCTACCTGACGATGGTCGAAGGGCTGAAGCTTGCTGCCCAGACCTTCACCAGGGATGTGAAGCAGTTGTCCTGCTGTGCGGGTTGAGACGGATTGATAAAGGAGTCCCGTTGCGGCATGAACGTCGCAAGACCAAGGAGACCATGAGCGAACTTCCGTTCGGGCAGCCAGGCCTGCCCAGCACTTGGGCCAGTGCCCACAAGCAGGCTGTGGGCACTGCCTTGAGTGAACGTTCCCGCGTCTGGTTCACCGTCGCCGACGGTGTGTTAACCGAGGTTTATCATCCGACGATCGACTGTCCGAATCAACGCGATCTTCAGTTCCTGATCACCGATGGTGGTGAGCTATTTCACGAAGAGCGACGCGATCTGGAACATAGCGTCGAGTGGATCGAAGACGGCATTCCGGCCTTCCAGATTGTCAGCCGAGATCCGCAAGGCCGCTACCGACTGATCAAGACGGTCTGCACGGATCCCGATGCCGACTGCGTGCTTGAGCGAGTCCACTTCGAGCCTTTGGTGGAAGCAGCCCGACATTACCGCCTGTATCTGCTGTGGGCGCCCCATCTCGACAACCAGGGGTCGGATAACCACGGTCGCGTTGAATATGGCGCCAACGAATGCGACTGGCTCATCGCCTGGCGCGGGTCTCGATACGCTGCGGTAACCGCCACGGTACCCTTCTCACGCATGTCAGCCGGCTATGTGGGTCATTCCGACGGCTGGCAGGATATAAACAGACACCGGCACCTAGAATGGAACTTCACGACAGCGGGACCGGGCAATATTGCGCTGACGGCAGAACTGGAGTTGCCGCCAGACGGTCATTTCATGCTTTGTGTCGGGTTCGGCAACAGCGAGCGGACGGCCATCAAGGCTGCAAGCGGCTGCCTGGACCGCAACGGATTCGCGTCGGTTCTCAATCGCTACATGGAAGGGTGGCGCGCTTATCAGCGCGGATTGCTCGATCTGTCGGCCCAGAGCGGCGACGGCGGGCAGCTTTACCGGCGTAGCATCGCGGTGTTGCGTACGCATATCGACAAGATTCATCGCGGCGCGGGCGTGGCCTCGTTGTCCATTCCCTGGGGCGAATCGGCATCGGCGGACCAGCCGATTGGCGGCTATCACTTGGTCTGGCCGCGCGATCTCTACCACCAGGCCATGGGCTTGCTCGCCGCCGGCGACCGGGAGAGGCCAGCGCAGATTCTGCATTATTTGTTCTCTCGACAGCGCGAGGATGGAAGCTTCTTTCAGAATTTCTGGGTGGATGGCAGGCCCTACTGGCAAGGCCTGCAGCTCGACGAAGTCGGCTATTCGGTGCTGTTGGCCAACCACCTGCACCACGAAGGGCTCTTGGACTTCGACCCGTATCCCGTGGTACAGCGTGCCGCCGATTTCCTGGTGAACCATGGGCCGGTCACCCCCCAGGACCGCTGGGAGGAGAACAGAGGTTACAGTCCCCATACCCTGGCGGTAGTGGTTGCCGCGCTGCGCGCTGCGGCAGCGGTGGCCGATGCGACCGGAAAAGGGGCGCAGGCCGTCACTTACCGACAGGTGGCGCAAGACTGGGAACAACGCATCGAGGATTGGACCTTCACCGATTGCGGTCGATTGCTCTTCGGCCATCCCGAGCACTACGAGCGTATCGCCCTGATCCCGTCGGTCGACACCGGTGAGCATCTGCCAGAGTGTCGAGTATTTCTGCCAATTCGCAATCTACCAGCGGAAGCAATGTACAACCAGTCCCAATGTTGCGTGGTAGACGGCGGTTTCCTGGAGTTGGTACGCCTGGGTCTGCGCACCGCCGCCGACCTGCACGTTCTCAAGACCCTGCCGGTATGGGATGCACTGTGCCGACGCGAGACGCCTTGCGGACCGGCGTGGTATCGCTACAACGGGGATGGTTACGGTGAGCACGAGGACGGTTCACCATTCGATGGTACCGGGCGCGGACGCTTGTGGCCGTTGCTCACCGGCGAGCGCGGACACTATGAAGTTGCCGCCGGACGCGACTCCCGGCCCTACATCAAGGCGCTGGAGTGCTTTGCCAACGAAAACGGCATGCTGCCCGAGCAAGTGTGGGATACAGAACCGCGTCTGGGCCATGGCACGGGTTCGGCCACACCTCTGGTGTGGGCTCACGCGGAGTATATCCGGCTGCTGGGCGCTTCGAGTCGTAAAGGAACATGAACATGAATCGGTACACAATTTCCAAGCTGGCTGAGGGCGCGGGTGTCAGCGTGCATATCGTGCGCGACTACTTGCTGCGCGGACTGCTGCGGCCGGTGGCGCGTACCCAAGGCGGCTACGGTCTGTTCGACGAGGCGGCCTTGCAACGGCTGTGCTTGGTGCGGGCTGCCTTCGAAGCGGGCATCGGCCTCGATGCGCTGGCGCGGTTGTGCCGGGCACTCGATACGTCGGACGGCGACCAGGCCGCCGCGCAGCTTACCGCGCTGCGCCAGATCGTCAAACGCCGACGCGAAGCGTTGGCCGATCTGGAAGCGCAGTTGGCCACCCTGCCGAGCGAGCACAGCACGCGGAGAGTTTGCCATGAATAGCCCCGAACGCTGGGCCGACCGAAACACGCAAGCCGTTCACCGGCTATCTGTGGGGCGGGCGGGTCGTGCTCACCTGTCTCTCCTGTTCCTGCCTGTGGCCGAGTCGTCCGAACTGATGCCTGCGGCAATCCGGCACTGTTCGCCACGTTCGATGCCTTGCGTGCCCTCGCCGTGCGCTTTTCTGCCGACGACTTCGACATGGGATACCCCTTACTAATATAACGAGAGACGTAACAGAAGCGCTCCGCTAAATTCAGACGTTATATATCAGAGAATTAATGGAGGTGTGAACATGACAACACTGATTTGCCCCACATGCGGTTGCTCCTTAGTAAGGTTGGGCATTACTAAAGAGAATGCTGTTATACAGGAATATCGAGGAAAGGAATATTCATTCTGTTGCGACGGGTGTGCCGTTACGTTCCAAGAAAATGCCGAAACCCTGCTGGAAGAAACAAATAGTCTCGTTGTGTGCCCAAGTTGTTTGGCTGAAAAACCAATCAATCAAACTGTGGCAATTAGTTTTCGAGATAAGGAACTGTATTTTTGTAGATGCCCGCATTGCATTACTGTTTTTCGGGAAGATCCCGAATATTATCTGAAGCGCTTGTCCGGAGAAATGGAATTTGCTGGCATATTTTCTGGAGGTCGAGGATGCTGTAGTTAATGTACAAATTACGTTATTCACCCCGGAAGGCGCGGAGTACGTCGAGCACTTCTGCGGGCTGGAGTGCTACCTGCGCTTCCATGCGCGGATCAGCATTGCGACCGAACCGAGCGCTTGCGATTCGCCGCCGTCAGGTTGAGGCATACCTCAAGCGGACAGGGGCGTCGTCAGTTGCAGTTAATCTGAGCACACCGTTTTCGATTGCAAGCCGTTACACTTAGGCCATCAAAAACCGATTCTGGGCCATTTCTCGATGCCTTTTCGCGGTTGACAGACGCCGCCCCCACAACAGGCGAGTCCGCACAACAAATGGGGGTGCGTGATGGTCAGTCATCGAGTTTTGGTCGGGTAGACGGGTCATTGCGCAGCCAGCGGCTCCAAAACGCCTCATTGATGCGGGATGATGAAAGGGTATTGGTTGGATTCTCAGGCTGTTGCGATGACTTGGGAGGCTTTTTACGACGTGTTTCCCAGGCGTTTAGCGCGGTCGTGTACGCCTTTCCTTTGGTGCGTTCCCAGGTCATCACGCGCTTGTCGAAAGGCGGCACCTTGCTGACCAACCCGTAATTGCTCGCCAATCTTAAAGCGTTGCCAACCGCTGCAGGCGGAAATCCCGTAGCGGTGGCGAGTTCCCGTGAATCCATGGCTCCTGCTAAGGCAGCAACGACAATCGGGACCAGTTCTTCGGTGGTTTTCTGAGGTTCTTTTGATGGTTTGTGCAGGGTGC
>JAPTWR010000199.1 GCA_028065135.1 Acidithiobacillus sp. | reverse complement strand
AGGTAGTGTTGGTAGGTGGATTGATTTGGGGGGGTAGTAATACACCAGCACCTAAGCTAATGGTAAAGAAGATTATCGCCATTCACATGGTGCAACCGGCACCTCCCAAACCCAAGCCGGTGCCACCACCACCGAAGCCGGTAGTGCATCCGAAGCCGGTGCCTAAGCCGCTACCTCATCCCATTCCGCAGCCGAGGCCGAAGCCGGTAGTGCATCACGCGCCTGCGCCCAAGCCGTTGATGGCCAAAACACCCTTGCCTACGGCACCAGTGGTACCGCCTAGCCCGCCGGTAACCACGCCGCCACCGCCACCACCCCCTCCGGCGCCAAGCATGGCTGCGCGTGAGGCGGCTATAGATCAGTACGCTGGCATGGTGCGCACCCGTGTTCAGGCCGATGCGCATGTTCCGGAGGCCGTCCGGCTGATGCATTTGAGTGGCACCGCCGTGATCACCTTCCGGCTGACGCCATCGGGCCGACTACTGTGGGCGAGAATTGCCCAATCCAGTGGTGTGGGACCAATTGATAAGGCGGCGCTGAAATCGGTGGAAGAGGGTACTTATCCGCCCTTTACCAAGAATATGCCGAAGCATGCCAGCAATTTTAATGTGGAGGTACATTTATCAAGCCACTCCTCGTAGCGCTGGTGTGATAGTTTCATGGGTGATTGAGATGAACGAGGGTGTTTTCTATGGGGCCACAAAATCGCCGGCAGTTTTTGAAGCAGTTGGGACTGGGGAGCAGTGCGGTTATCGCTGCTCCGCATCTGCTGGGTGTGGCACGAGCTGCGGGAGTCAGCGAGGAAAATCTCCTGCGTCAAAAAGTTGAGCATGTGGTGGTGATATTTCAGGAGAACCGCAGTTTTGATCATTACTTCGGTACCTTCCAGCCGAAAAACGGGCAACAGATTATCAATTTGTTAGATGCACAGGGGCAGTTGGATCATCGTTTTTTCGGTTTGCAGAAAAATCCGGCGGGTATCGCTTATGATAACCTACCGTTACCTACGGATATTCCGGGTTTTCAGAACGTGCAATTGCCTAACCAGCCCTTCCACATGGCGCCCTATATTCCCGCCAAAGGCAATGTACATTGGGATCCAAAACATCGGTTTTTCCGCATGATGGCGGAGGTTCATAACGGTAAGATGGACCGTTTCGTAGCTCTGGCGGGTGGTAGCAAAACCCTTTTGTCGCGGGACGAATTCAAAAAAATGAGCCCGGAGCAGACCGCCTTTGACCTGGCTCGACCCAGTGGTCCGGTGCTGGGGTATTATACCGGTGAAGATCTGCCCTTCTATCACCGTGTCGCGCACCAGTACACGCTCTTTGATCATTTCTTTCAGGCCATGAGCGGCGGCAGTACCGGCAATGCGCTTTATCTGGTGGCCGCCCGTTCCTGTGTCTATCCCAATGCGCCAAAGGATGTCTGCGCACCCTTCGATCCGAAAGACGCCGGTCTGGAACACAGCTTCTTTGATCTGCCCTATGACCACAAAAAAGTCTTGGTCAACGATCTGCCGCCGGTGCAGGGACCGACCAATGCGGATGCCGTGAAGGCCTTGAAGATATCCCCACCCCCGGAGGCACAGACCTACGACAATATCGGTGACCGTCTGGATGGCGCCAAAGTATCCTGGGCCTGGTATAACGAAAACTGGAATCGGGTAAAGCCGTGGGCGCTCAAGACCGCTTTTGGTCCCGGCGACGGTTCGGCGGTGATTGACACGGGTCAGTTGTATGTAGCCCACCATAACCCCTTCCAGTACTACCCGCGTTGGCCAGAATATGTGAAGGGCGGTCGCATGCGCGACAGTGATGACTTTCTCGCCGATGCCCGTGCTGGCAAACTGCCCGGTGTCTCCTTCGTCAGGGCCAGTGCCGCCCATGACGAACATCCGGCCGACTGTGCACCTGTTTATGGCATGGAATGGGTGGAGCAACTGGTGCGCGCTGCCGCTGATGGTCCGGCCTGGGACAAAACCGCCATCTTCATTACCTATGACGAAGGCGGTGGCTTCTGGGATTCGCTGCCGCCTAAAGTGGTGGACGACTACGGATTCGGCACCCGTACCCCGGCCCTGCTTATCAGTCCTTGGGCGCGCCAGGGTTTGGTGGACCATCACCTGGCCAGCACGGCCAGCATCCTTAAATTCATCGAAACCCGTTTTGGTCTGCGGGCCCTCAACCACCGTGACCACGATGCTTACGACATGATGGGTGCCTTTGACTGGGATCAGAAACCTGAGCACTTCAGTATCTGATGGGTCAGGCTGGCAACGTTAATGCCTTCTCCATAGCGAGAAGGCAGAGCCCGGCAACCTTGGGCATGCCATAACGACTACCAATACGTTAGCCACGCCCTGATTTTGCCATACCGTCCAGCAAGTCCGCTTCTGTAGTCCCCCACCTTTGGTAGCTCACCTCGATTACACTATTGATGAGCGCGCAAGGGCAATCGTTTCTGCTTCTTGCGCAATACGGCAAGAATGCAACGACTTTTAGTATCCGTCATGATTTCCTTGTCTGATGATTCCGTTGTAATTTGTCAGAAATTTGTCATTAAAACTTCATAATAATGTCATGTTGTGTTGCTAGAATCCTGCGCGGTTGTAGAGGATTTATGACAAGTTTTCTCCTGATGAGGATATTATCATGGCATATTGCCCAACTCTGCGCACCGCAGTAATCATGGCACTCTGTGCCTTACCCGTTCTCGCCCACGCCGAGCTGACGGCGCCCGCCGTCAGCGGTGCCGAGACCGCTGCAACTGCCCCCATTGGTGGCAGTGCTCCGGTGACTATTGGTGAAGTAGAGAAAGAAGCGCCGCCGGAGCGCGGCACTGGCTCCCTGAGTAAAGAACTGGTGAAGCATGCCAGCCCGAATGAAAACTTTCAGAGTGTGTTGCGCAATGTTCCGGGCTTTACCGTAATCAGCACTGGACCCGGTAACCTTACCACCAGTGACAGCACCTTTACCTACCAGGGTTTCAACAGCGATCAGATTGGCGTAAATCTGGACGGTGTACCTCTGATTAACACTTTTCGCGGCGGCACGAACGGTCAGGGTGACGACCACGCTCTCACGCCCATTGGCATGGGTCAATTCTCGGGAGTCTCAGTTTACAGCGGTGCCAACACGCCTTCTGAGACTGGCATCAATGCTTTGGGTGCGACGCTGAATTATAAGCCGCGTATGCCCACTTCAAAATTCTACGCCGAGGTTTCGGGTAGTGGCGGACTTTACTCCGGTGGCGTCGGTGATAGTGCCGCCGGTGGGTTTAGTGTCAACTCAGGTGCTTTGCCGTATACGGGAACCAAGCTTTATGCCAACTACTATTACAGCCCTTTCCACAGCTTTATCAACCATGTTTTCTCCATCAACAACAACTACTACTTTGCGGCGGTACAGCCCTACAACCACGGCATGTCCCAGCTCTCACTGATTACTATCTACAATCATGAGATTGCCCAACAACCATCAACGGTGCCCTTACCTTTGTTACAAAAATATGGTCGAAGTTTTCAGTGGGCTCCCAACATCTGGAATGATCATACAACTACGAGCTCGTACACCACTATCTTGGGCTGGAAATCCATTCTGAATCAGTATATGCTGGCCAAAGCCAAGTTTTTTATAACCCAGAATAACAACGACCGCACGGCCTATGCCAACGCGGCCTATAAAGCTGGGTATGATGGTTATCCGTTGCCAACAGCACTAAAAAGCTATGCCAATCCCAGCAAGACGGGCCGACCAAGTAATACCTATAATCCGACGGCATTATTCGGAAATAGCTATAATGGTACACAGTATCAGCGCTATGTCGATAATTTCGGTAATGCAGGCTTGATGCCGTCTCTGACCTTCCTCTTGCCGGATAATACCGTCACACTCGGTGGATTGTATATGTTCAGTAAGGATCATTCGGCAGAGTACTGGTATGGCCAACCGGCTGTGCCGATGATCAATGGTTACAATGACGCATGGAGTGAGCATGATACCCGTAATTATGGGGATGTCTTCCTACAGGATCGTATCACTTTGTTCAATCATCGTCTGATCATCACTCCGGGTGCCAAGTATTACCTGGTCGATACGACATGTAATGATATTGAAGGGTATTATTACAATTACGGAGGTGGTGTCAGTAACACCTTTAACTACTGGGAGCCATCTTTTGGGGTGAGCTTCCTCGCCACCAAAAATGCAGATTTGTACTTCCATTATGGCCGGGTATATAAGGTGCCTAATATCAGTGCTTATTATGCGGTTATAGGCTCTACACCAACGCCTGGGCCAATGTTGGTCAAACCGGAGTACGTGGATAGTATCGATACGGGCATCCGCTATAACTTCGGTGATATCAAAACATCACTGGCTTATTTCCGCCGGATGTTCAGCAATAAATTCGGTTATTTCTATGATAACCAGACGGGACAGACCTTCCAGTATAATGTCGGCAGTGCTCTGTATCAGGGGGTTACTGCCTCAGTGGACGCTAAATTACCCTACAATATGAATGCGTTCATCAACTATAGTCTGACCGATGCTAAATATACGTCGAATTTTGATGCCGCCGATGGTGCATCCGTCAGTAGTGGGGAATATGTCGGCGATGTTCCCATGTACAATCTCAATTTCGGTCTGGGTTATCACTATGCCGGATTCAGTGCACGGGTTACCGACCATGTTGTCGGTTCCCAGTACATCAATACCAATAAGGGAGCGCCTGCAGGCGTTTCCCTGCATCCCTACAATATCACCAATCTTAATTTGGCTTATGCGTGGCGGCCAGGTGATATGGGTGTGAAAAAAGTTACTGTTGACTTGTATGTGGATAACATTTTCAACGCCAACTACATTCCCTATGAATATGAACAGTTGCGGAGTGCAAAATATGGCGGAAACTTCATTACAGCGCAGGCGAGTGCACCGGCTTTTGCCGGTGCCAGCGTGACGGCCAAGTTCTGAAGTCTGATTGGTATCCGCGGGTTAGCGGCGGGTTTCCAAAAGCCCTCTATCCGGTGGCCTTACGGTCACCGGATTCTTGCCATCCGACACTGACCATACCCCCGGTCGCCGATGCGGTATCAGAGACGACAGCACAATAAGAACCGTTCGGATGTTGTGGCGGAGAG
Source organism: Acidithiobacillus sp. (assembly GCA_028065135.1). The sequence continues at coordinate 4,459 of JAPTWR010000199.1, read as the reverse complement.
GACATCAGGCGGCACTACCCCGTGCGTGCGCAAGGTCGGGATAACCATCCTTCAACCACAGCTCCGGCAGTGTTTCCAGAATCTCCCGCACCAGTTCCGGTCCCCGGAAAATGAGCCCGCTATAGACCTGCAACAGGCTGGCCCCGGCCTGGATCTTGGCATAGGCATCTGCCGCACTGAGGATACCACCGACGCCAATGATGGGTACCTGTCCCTGAGTCGCACGATAGAGTTGCGCGATGACGGCATTGGATTGCTCCAGCAATGGTGCACCGCTCAGGCCCCCGCTTTCGGAGAGCACGGGTTGGGTGGCCGGGCGTTTTATAGTGGTATTGGTGGCGATAAAACCATCCACCAGGGGTTCCGTGCCTAAGGCTAGGCCACCGATGGCGTTGAGATCATCATTATCCAGATCTGGAGCGATTTTCAGGAGCAGCGGCAGAGGGAGGCGCTGATGCTGCAGGGCCAGACGTTGGTTGGCTGCGGTAACTGCCCTGAGCAGTCCCCGTAAGGCCTCCTCCCCCTGCAGCAGTCGCAGCCCCGGCGTGTTGGGTGAGCTGACATTGATGCAGAGATAGTCGCCATAGTGAAAGAGCAACTCCAGCGCGGCGACATAGTCGTCCTGCGCCTGCTCCAGCGGGGTATCCTTGTTTTTGCCGAGATTGATGCCGATAGGCACCGGATGGCTAGGTAACGCCGCCAGTCTGCGGGCAACTGCCGCAGCCCCTTCACCGGGGAAACCCATGCGGTTGATGACCGCCTGCTGTGCCGGATAACGAAAGACCCGGGGGCGCGGATTACCCGGCTGCGGGCGCGGGGTCACTGTGCCGATTTCGATGAAGCCGAAACCGAGGGCGGGGAGGGCGGCGGCGGCGCGGGCGTCCTTGTCGTAGCCGGCAGCGAGACCGACGGGGTTGGGAAAATGCAGGCCCCAAAAGTCCTGCGCCAGACGGGGATCGGTGACGCTATAGTGTTTTGTCAGGCAGGCCATGCTTTGCGGCATGCGCCCCAGTGTTTCCAGCGCAGCGATGCTCAGAGTGTGGGCGCGCTCCGGATCCAGCGTAAAAAGCAGGGGGCGCAGCAGGCCGTAGCTCACGCCCAATCCCTGGGTGTGAGGAAGTCCTCCTTGAGGCGGGCTTCGGGGCTACCGGCTTCGCCATGCCAGTCGTAGGTCCAGGCCGCCAGGGGGGGCAGGGACATGAGGATACTTTCGGTGCGCCCGCCGGACTGTAGGCCGAAGAGGGTGCCGCGGTCATAGACGAGGTTGAATTCCGCATAGCGCCCCCGGCGCAGAAGTTGAAATTGCCGCTCGCGTTCGCCGTAGGGCAGGTCCCGGCGCCGGGCGACAATGGGCAGATAGCTGGCGAGGAAGCTGTTGGCCATATCCTCCCAGAAGGCTTGCAGAAGCTCGCCATCGCCATTGAGATCGTCGAAAAATATACCACCGATACCGCGCATTTCCTGACGGTGCCTGATGGTGAAGTAGTCGTCACACCAGGCTTTGAAGCGCGGATAAAAGCCTGGGTCATGGCGATCACAGGCGGTTTTGAGGGTGCTATGGAAATGACGGGCGTCTTCCTCAAAGCCGTAGATGGGCGTCAGGTCGGCGCCGCCGCCGAACCACCACACTGGTCCCGCCGAGAAAAATCGGTAGTTCATGTGTACGATGGGGACGTAGGGGTTGCGGCAATGCAGTACCAGAGAGACCCCAAGAGCGGTGAAGGTCTGTCCGGCCAGTTCAGGGCGGTGTGCGGTAGCCGAGGGGGGAAGCTGGTCGCCATGAACTTTGGAGAAGTTGACCCCGCCTTTTTCCAGCAAAGCGCCGTCGGCAATAACCCGGGTGCGACCGCCGCCACCGCTGGGCCGTTCCCACAGATCTTCGCGGAATTTTGCGGTGCCGTCTGCTGCTTCCAGGGCGTCGCAGACGCGATCCTGGAGGCTGCGGAGGAAGGCTTCCATTTCGTCTAAGGATGGCTGTTGCATGCTGTTACTCCCGTAAGATACGGCCGCTGCGGGCATCGACAATACGGCTGGGGCGGTGTTGACGGCCCAGCCGGGCCGGTAATATCCACAGGGAACGACCAAAATAGCGGTACAAGGTGCGCAAGTCACGGGCTGGTTGTTGCCCTGCCGGATTGGCGCTGGTGGAGACTATGGCGCCGCCAAAGGCGTGGGACAAGGCGACGATGGCCGGGTGGGTACTGATCCGCACTGCGATGCTCTCATGGCGTCCGCGTATCCAGAAAGGGACTTTCGGTGTGGCGGGAAGTACCAGTGTCGTTCCAGGCCAGAGTTGTGCCGGCAGTGCCGGGTCTATTCCTTGCGCAGACCAGTACCGCCGGGTTTCTGCCACCCGGCCTGCTACCAGAAGAACGCCTTTATGTTGTGGACGCCTTTTGAGGACCAGAACCCGGCGTAGCGCGCGGCGTTGGCGCGGGTCGCAGCCCAGTCCCCAGACTCCTTCCGTAGGATAGGCGATGACTCCACCGCGCCGTAAATGCGCTATCCCCCGGCGAATATCCTGTCGACGCGGATGACGAGGTAGCATCAGTCGAAAACGCGATCAGGCGCGCCGCAGGCCACGGTAGCCGATGTCCTGCCGATACTGCAAGCCTGGCCAGCGGATATCGGCGACGGCGGCATAAGCCCGCTGCTGTGCGATCGACAGGCTTTCTCCCAGTGCCGTGACGCCGAGCACCCGGCCACCAGCCGTGATGACGGTGTCGTGCTCTGTCGTAGTCCCGGCATGGAAGATTTTGACAGTATCCCCCTGCGTCTTATTGAGACCGAGAATGGGGTCACCTAGCCGCGGATGATCAGGATAACCCGCAGTGGCCAGTACGATGCAGAGGGCAGCGCGACTGTCCCAGTCGAGTGTCTTCGGCAGTGGATCGCCGCGGGCCGCGGTCAGCAAAAGCGTATAGAGATCGGAACGCAAACGCATCATCAGCGCTTGTGTCTCGGGATCGCCTAGCCGACAGTTGAACTCCAGCACCTTGGGCCCGGCGGGACCGATCATCAGGCCGGCATAGAGGAAGCCGCAGTAGGGCGTACGGTCCGTCATTAACCCTTCTGCCGCGGGGCGCATCACTTCGCGTAACACCCGCTCACTCATGGCAGTATCCAAGATGGGGGTTGGGGAGTAGGCACCCATACCACCGGTATTGGGACCCCGATCGCCGTCGCGCAGGCGTTTGTGATCCTGTGACCCCGCCAGCGGTAGGACTTGACCATCCGCCACAATGGCGATGAAGCTGGCTTCCTCACCTTCCAGAAACTCCTCGATGACGATGGGGCCCCATTGCAGGAACGCGCGTGCCGCAGCTTCCGCTTCTGCGCGCGCCAAGGCCACGACGACCCCCTTACCAGCCGCCAGGCCATCGGCTTTGACCACCACCGGCAACGGATGGTCACGCAGGTAGCCGAGGGCCGCGCCGGCATCGGTAAAACGTCCGTATCGGGCGGTAGGAAGACCGTGCCGCTCCATGAATGCTTTGGCGTGGGCTTTGCTGCCCTCCAACATTGCTCCGGCGGCATTGGGACCGAAGACCGGAATGCCGGCCCGGCGCAGGGCGTCACCCACGCCCGCTACCAATGGAGCCTCGGGACCGATGACGACCAGCGCGATGCCCAACGCATGGGCGGCGGCGACCACCTGATCGACATCCGTCGGCTTCAGGGCCAGATTATGGACTTTGGCCTCCGCCGCCGTACCGGGATTGCCGGGCACGCAGTAGACCTTCGCCACTACCGCTGACTGGGCCAGTTTCCAGGCGATGGCATGTTCGCGTCCGCCACCGCCGAGGACCATGACTTTTGCATCCATCATCTGCGTCCCCTCCTCAACCATGCCGGAAATGGCGCACGCCGGTAAAGACCATGGCGATGCCGTGTTCATTGGCGCTGGCGATGACTTCTTCATCACGGATGGAGCCGCCGGGTTGGATAATCACCTTTACGCCCGCCGCCGCCGCCGCATCGACCCCATCGCGGAAAGGGAAAAAGGCGTCAGAAGCCAGCGCCGCGCCGCGCAGATCGAAGCCTAGTTCCAAGGCCTTGGCCGCGCCGCACCTGGCTGCGTCTACTCGGCTCATCTGCCCCGCACCGATGCCGATGGTTTGGCCTTCGCGGCCATAGACAATGGCGTTGGAGCGCACGTATTTGCCGACCCGCCAGACAAAGGCCAAGTCACGGGCCTCCTGTGTCGTCGGCGCGCGTTCCGAGACCACTTTCCAGTCCGCTTCCGCTTCGATGCTCTGGTCAAAGTCCTGTACCAGCAGGCCGCCGCGCACGCGTTTGTAATCCCAGCCTGCCCGCCGCCAAGCGCGACCATCGTCGAAGGCGAGTACGCGCAGGTTTTTCTTTTTGGCCAGAATGGGCCGGGCGTCGGGCGAAATAGTGGGCGCCAGCACCATCTCGACAAATTGGCCGCTCATGAGTTCAGCGGTTTGGGCATCCA
>JAPTWR010000112.1 GCA_028065135.1 Acidithiobacillus sp. | reverse complement strand
CGAATAGTTCGTGAGAGCTTAGATGGGTCATGTTGGCCAAAATATCAAGGGCCTCTGCCAGAATTTCAGCCATGGGATCACGGTCGAAGAGGAAAGGCAGCAAATCGCGGTCCAACGCCTGCCAGGCGGGGTCTTCGGGAAAATTCAGCAATAATCGCAAAGCCGTTTTAAAAAGCGATCGTCCTCCGGGAGCGGAGAATGTCGCTTTACGCGGTGTGCGCGACGGCGCGCGCCGGGCGACGGGCGCCAATCCGCAAAGCATCTGCACCCGTTGTTCATAAACCTCCCGCAACACCGGATCGCTCACCCGCTTCAGAAAATCGCGCGCTGCATGCAGGAAAAGTGCCTTCTCATCTTCTGCGGCGAGGTTGTGTCGGCGTTGCAACTCCTCCAGAAAAAAATCGATGGCTGGACGCGCGGTCGGGAGCATCGATTCAAACGCCGCGCCTCCCTGTTCACGCACCAGCGAGTCCGGGTCCTGGCCATCCGGCAGGAACAGCAACCGTAGTAGACGCCCCGCACGCAGATGCTCCGGCGCTGTCTGCACGGCCCGCCAGGCCGCATTACGTCCGGCAGTATCGCCATCGAAACAGAGCAGCAACTCGGGCGCTGCCCGGAAGAGCATTTCCATCTGGCTGTCCCCCAAGGCCGTTCCGCTCGCCGCGACAGCGTAGTCGATGCCAGCCTGATGCAGGGTAATGACATCCAGATACCCTTCCACCAGCAACACCCGCCCTGCTCGGCGCATCCCCTCCCTGGCATAGTGCAGACCATAGAGCACCCGCCCCTTGTGGTAGAGCGCGCTTTCCGGCGAGTTGAGGTATTTGGGTTCATGACCATCGAGACTGCGCCCCCCCAGTCCCACCGCCTGTCCTCGCCCGTCGCGAATCGGAAAAATCACTCGCCCGCGAAAACGGTCGTAGACCGATCCATCTTCACGGCCGCTCACCAGACCCGCGCCCAGCAACTGCTGGCGCAACGACGGTTCCTTGCCCAGTTTCTGGCTCAGAAACCCGGCCGCAGACGGTGCGTACCCCAGCTCGAAGCGCCCAATGATCTCATCGCTCAATCCCCTTCCACGCAGATACTCCTGCGCCGACGGGTGCTCTGCGAGAGCAGATCGGTAAACACCAATGGCTTTTTCGAGAATCGCCCGCAGCGGCCGAAGACTTTCCTGCTCTCCGGCAGGGCCGTCTTCCGGCAGGGCGACACCGACTTCGTCGGCGAGCGCCTTCACCGCCTCCGGAAAAGACAGTCGATCATGAGCCATCAAGAATCCGATGGCATTCCCATGGGCGTGGCAGCCAAAGCAGTAATAAATCTGTTTGTCGGCACTGACCGAGAAAGACGGGCTCTTTTCCTGATGAAAGGGGCAGCAGGCCCAGAAATCCCGGCCTTTTTTCTTCAGCGGTACGCGGCTATCGATGAGGCGCACCAGATCGCTCTGCTCCAGCAGGGCGTCAATGAATGCGGGAGAAAAGTTGGCCATGGCTCAGCGTAACTCCAACTCACTGACGCCGCCACCGCCATGCTCTGGCCGCGCCATACGCCATAGGCTGACCCGAGGGTCTTGCTCGGCAAACTCGCGCACCATTTCTGCAAGCACCCCGTTGCCCTTACCATGCAGAATCTGGACCTGTCGACGACCGGCGGCTACGGCGCCATCCACATGACGACGTAGCGCCGCCAGGGCGTCTTCCCGAAGCTGTCCGCGCAAGTCCAGACGCCAGGGGTGCTCCTCGGGGGTAGCATACTGGGTGCTGCCGGTTTCGTTTGGGATCTGCAGCGCGGCGTCCACGGCAAATTGTGCGGCGGGCACCCACAACTGCTTGCCCCGTAATTGAATCTGCACCCTGCGTTGTGCGGGGTCCGCACGCAGCACTTGGGTCACCTGCCGGAGCGGCAGAAACAAACCCCTGGCCCCCACCGCAGGCAGGCTGTCCACTCGCTGCTCCTCCGCCCGGAAGGGGACCTCCAGACGTTGCAAAGCGGCCGTTGCCGCCTGGGTATCCCTCCCGGACTTGAGCGCCGCAATGGCTTGCCGCACCTGCTGGCGCGCTGTTGCCAGTATATCTTCCCATTCGGCGCGGGCGGCGGCTGCGGCTTTGTCACGCTCCTGTCTCGCTGCCTCCAGTTCGCGTTCCAGGCGGCGGGCCACCCTGGTGGCTTCGTCACGCGCCAGTACGGCCTCGTCCATAGCCTGCCGGGCGGCCTGCAATAGGGTTCCCCGTTGCGCTTCCCAACGTTCCCAATCCTCCCGGTCATCGGCATAGAGTGCCTCGGCGCGGTTCATCAATGGTGCAGGCATCCCCACGCGACGGGCAATGACCAGGCCCTGGCTCGCGCCACCCACGCCCCACTGCAGACGGTAGGTGGGTTTCAACGACTCTGCATCAAAGCCCATACCCGCCAGGGCTACACCCGCATGGCTCAGGGCATAACGCTTCATCACTTCCAAATGGCTCGTGAGCAGCGTGCAGCATTCGCCCGCCAGCAAGGCCTCTGCGACCGCCTGGGCCAGTGCGCCTCCTTCCCGCGGGTCGGTACCATTGCCCAGTTCGTCGAGAAGCACGAGACTGTGGGCGTCGGCATGCTCCAGCACTTCCCGAAGACGCTGCACCTGCGCCGAAAAGGTGGAAAGATCCGTGTGGATATCCTGGGCGTCGCCGATAACCGCAAAGCACTTCGGGAAATAACCCAATGTACCCTCCGCAGTTACCGGCAATCCCATGTAGGCCATCAGATGATTGAGTCCGAGTGCTTTCAGGATAGCCGTCTTGCCACCGGTATTGGGGCCAGTAATGACCAGTTGCCGCGCGTCCGCCCCGAGACGCAGGGCGTTACCCACGACCTGCCCCGGATGGCGCAGACAAAGCAGCGGATGACGCAGGGCCTGCAGATCAAATGCCGCAGCCGCATCGACCTTGGGCAAAATCCCGCCACAGGCGTCCCCCAGTTCCAGTCCCGCCCGTACCGCATCCAGCCGGCCCATATGCCGCAGGGCGGCGGCAATACCCGGCGCTTCCAGCCCTACCGCTGCGCTCAGGGCACGAAGAATGCGCTCCTGCTCCTGAATTTCGGCACGCCGGTCCTGGACCAGTTGATTATTCAGATCGACGGCTGCCAGCGGCTCCACAAAAAGAGTCTCACCACTTGCCGACCGGTCATGGACGATCACCTTGATACGCCCTTTATGGCTCGCTTTGAGCGGTAGCACATAACGCTCATTACGCTGCACGATGACCTGATCCTGCCAGTATTCCTGCCAGTCCCGATTACGCAGAAAGCCCTGCAGAAAACGCTGCAATTCGCTACGGCTGACCCGCAGGCGCTGGCGCAGAAGGGCGAGATCCGTACTCGCGGTATCCAGGAGCTCACCCTCCTCGTCCAACGCCACGCTGAGACGGCGCAACAAGGCTACCGGGGGATCAAGCTCACCTGCCAGCCCGGTCAGGGCATCCCGAGTCTCGCGCAAAGCCGCGGCGTAGCCTTTCTGTGCCGTCAGCACATCGAGCACCGCGCGCAAATCTCGCCCGCTGAGCACAGCACCAGGGCGCTCTGCCAGAACCAGCAGAGTGTCGACATCGGGAAGATCAGAAACGGGGAGAAGAAAACCGGCGGAAAACCGCTGCGACAACCAGGCCAACCAATTCAAACGATCATGGATCTCCGCAAGCGGCACCCAGGGAGTAGTCGCCGCAACATGTCTGCGGCCATAGATGTGGCCACAATGCTGTGACCACGCGCTCTGCACATCACTGGCATCCAGAGCCCGCCAGAAGCTGTCCTGCCAAGGAACAACCCCGGCCACAGCCATGCCCCCGTCCATCAACTGCCGAGGCGGGCCTTCACTTTATCCGCCACCACGGCCATATCCGCACGTCCCTGCATCTGCGGGCGCAGAAAGGTAAGTACCTTACCCATATCTCTAGGTCCGCTGGCCGCCACCGCTGTCATCGCCTCGTTGATCAACCCGTCAATCTCGCCGGGTGACAGCGCCTCCGGCAGATAGACTGCGAGAAAAAGAATTTCTGATTCTTCCTTTTCGGCAAGGTCCGGACGCCCACCGGCAAGAAACTGACTGGCAGAATCTTTGCGCTGCTTGATCAGCTTATCCACGATGCGCAACGCTTCAGCATCATCAAGCTCGCGGCGCTCGTCAATTTCCCGCTGTTTGATCGCCGCGAGGAGCATACGAATAGTCCCAAGACGCTCGGCTTCCCGGGCGCGCATGGCGGACTTCATATCCTCCTGGATGCGCTCACGTAATGTCATCAGTAAAGCCGAACCAGACGCATGGACTGACGACGCATACGCTTCAACGCCCGCTTGCGGGCAGCAGCGGCCTTACGCTTGCGCTCTTCCGTGGGCTTTTCGTAGAATTCGCGACGTCTTACCTCGGTAAGGACACCTGCCTTTTCGCAGGAACGTTTGAAACGCCGCAATGCGACTTCGAAAGGCTCATTTTCTTTGACACGAACAGTTGGCATAGAAGGATTCCGACCTCTTTGGATAAGGGTAGCGAGAAAGGGGCCGATTATAGGCAGATCAACGACCAGAGTCAAAAATCCCCTGGCCGCCTGCGCCATGGCCCCACCGGAGTCGGCTCCCATCGGAAAACCAGCACCGTTGTTGCTAAAACCGCAAAACATTCGTTGCCAGCCCTTGACAGCCCGATCAAAAAGAATCCTAATATACGGATGGTTAAAGCGCTTTTAAAATAAAAAATTAGGCGATAATGTTACAACGCCTTGTAATCAGGATCGGGGAGGTAGTGATGCACACCGAAGCCAGAGAGTTAGCGGGGTCAGACATTCCGGAGATGGGGCCTGTCACCGACCCGCCGCCTCTGAATGATTTCATGGACGACCAAAACAACGGGCCGTTTCTCAGCCAGAAGCAGGAACTGCAACTCATCCAGCGCTTGCGGCTGGGCGACGAGTGCGCCCGCGCCACACTGATCTCCGCGCACATGCCCTTGGTGCGGGCGGTCGCCAGGGGTTATCGCAATAAAGGGCTCAGTCAGGAAGACCTCCTTCAAGAGGGTTACATGGGTCTGCTGCGTGCCTCCGACCGCTTTCAGGAAGGCCTCGGCACACGTTTCTCCAGTTATGCGACCTGGTGGGTCCGCGAGGCGATGCAGCGGGCCCTCATCCGTTCCCGCTTCATCCGCCTGCCCGATTACCTTGCCAAGTCCCTGCACGCTTATATGCAGCGCGGAGCGGAGGAAGACAGCGACGCCGATGTGCGCAGGGAGCAGCGGCGTGAAGCCCTAGGGGTGCGCGAGAGCACCATGCGCGCCCTGGATTTCGCCGACATCCGCGTCTTCTCGCTCGACGAGGAAACATCCGACGGACCGGGCCGCATGGAACAGGTGACCGGTGACGTTGCCAGTCCGGACAGCGACTATGACCATGATGCCATCTGCAAGGCACTACGGGAACACCTGACCGAACTCAATGAAAAACAACGGGAGGTCATGGTCTTTCGCTACGGCATGCATGGTGACGCGCCCATGACCCTGGAAGCCGTCGCCGAGCGCATGGGCGTCAGTCGCGAGGCGGTAAGACAGTTGCAGGTGCGGGCCCTGACCCGCCTGCGTCAGTCGTTGAGCGAGAGCGGCTGGGGTTGCTGACGCTCCGCCAGCAAACCCAGCAGCCTGCGTAAGGCCGCCGCCCTGTGGCTGTGTTCGTTTTTTTTCTTCAGGCTCCACTGCGCCGCGCTGCCAGATCCTTGCGTGGGCCAAAACAAAGGATCGTAGCCAAACCCCCCATCGCCGGCAGGACGCTCACCAATAGTCCCTCTCCAAAAGCCTTGGGCTACCAGTGGCGAAGGGTCGGCGGCAAATTCCAGAAAAACCATGCAAGTCACGTAATAGGCAGCACGGGCCTCGCCCCGCGCCTCGGCCAGCATGCTCAGCAACTTGGCGTTATTGGCTGCGTCGCTGGCGTCCGGGCCGGCATAGCGCGCGGAGTAAATACCGGGTGCCCCCTGGAGATAGGGCACACAAAGCCCGGAATCTTCGGCGAGCGCCGCCATACCACTTTGCGAGGCTGCGTGACGTGCCTTGAGCAATGCATTTTCCACAAAGGTAGTGCCCGTTTCTTCAATGCCGGCGATGCCCAGTTCCGTCTGGCTGACGAGCGCGAAGCCACGGGCGGCAAGCAGCGGTTGCAACTCTCGTAATTTGCCTGCATTACTCGTGGCCAGCAACAAGGGCGTCATGAACGGGCTTCCGGACACTCCTGATGCTGACGGGCCACCAATTCGGCGATCCCCTTGCGCGCCAGAGCCAGCATTTCAGCCATCTGCTCCGCACTGAACACCGCGCCCTCCGCGGTTCCCTGTACTTCCACAAAGGCGCCAGCGCCGGTCATCACCACATTCATATCCACATCGGCATTGCTGTCTTCGGCATAGTCGAGATCCAGCACTGCCTGTCCCTGGTAAACACCCACCGAGACAGCGGCCACCCAGTCCCGCAGGGGATTATTCTGAAGCCGCCCCGCAACACGCAGATGCTGGATGGCATCGGCTACCGCCAGACAAGCGCCGGTAATGCTGGCGGTGCGGGTTCCGCCATCGGCCTGAAGCACATCACAATCCACCCAGATAGTGCGTTCGCCTAAAGCTTGCAGATCCACGGCGGCGCGCAGACTGCGCCCGATAAGGCGTTGGATTTCATGGGTGCGCCCACCGATACGGCCTTTGGCGGACTCCCGTGCCACCCGCTCCCGGGTGGCACGCGGCAACATGCTGTATTCCGCCGTCACCCACCCCTTGCCCGCGCCGCGCAGGAAGGGCGGTACCTTTTCTTCGACGCTGGCGGTGCATAGCACCTTGGTATCGCCGCAGGCTATCAGCACCGAACCTTCAGCATGCTTGGTAAAATTTCTGGTGACTTGTACCGGACGCAAGGCGTCTGCATTTCTTCCGCTAGGACGTATCATGGGAATACTCGTTGTAGGTGGTGAGGCATTGTATCGTGAGGAGGCGGGAGGATTCAAAATGCGGCGCTGCGCAGCACTGTCCCTCATCCCTCTTCCCCCCCTATAATGATAAAAAGTCCGCTTCTCAGAGGAATAAACCATGTCCGGCATTGACCACATAGAAATCGCCCAGTTTCTCAAACAACATCATCTGGCTCAGTCTCTGACCATCAGCGAAATCCAGACTCTCGCAGAATACGTCACCCACGCCCAATTTCATCTGGATCAGGTGATTGCCGAATGGGGCTCTCTGGGAGAGGCGCTGTTCTTCTGCGTCAAGGGCGAAATGGCCATCGTTCACCACACAGCCGACGGCGACGAAGTAGAAGTGGTCCGGGTGCGTGACGGAGAAATGGCCGGAGAGATGTCCTTTTTTGACCGTCAGCCACGTAGCGCCCGAATCATTGCCAAAAGCGAAGACACCCAGGTGCTGGTCCTGACCCGCGCCCGGTACCAGCGCCTGAAGGTGGAAAAGCCGTACATCACCGTCAATATTCTGGAGCAGGCCATCATCAGCCTGGACCATTTGTTCCGCAATCTTTCTCAGGGCTACACGGACTTCTCTACCTATATTTATGGCAAGGGCAAGCGCTAGATTTTGTCGCCGCCCAGCGCTTTTCCCTACGCGCCGTCGCGCTGGCTGAGCAACTCCGCAATCCGGCGCAAACGCTCCAGAGGATCCTGAAGAACCAGCAACTGCTGCTTTTCTTCGGGGGAGGCGGGCAGTGCCTGTGCCAGGATCATTCCGGCGCTACTGGCGTCTATCCCGGCGGCAGGCACCTTGCCGATCAAATCTTCCAGAATGGCGTGCAACGGCTGACTTTCCCGATCCATTGGCACAATGGGCTCTTCGGCCCAGGGGTGGATAGAAGCCATCGCCAGTTGTCCCTCATAACGCCAGTCCTGAATGGTGAAACGTTTCTGGCCGCGCACCTGAATCTGGAGAATGCCGGCCTCTCCCCCCCAATCCACAATACGTGCCAGGGTACCCACCAATTCCGGCTCGGCGTGGCCATCGCCCCGGGGGTGGCTAAGGCAAATGCCAAAATCCCGACCCTGCCGCAGTGAGGCGCTGATCATGTCCAGATAACGTGGCTCAAAAATACGCAGCCCTAATAAAGCCTTGGGGAAAAGTACCGTTCGGAGTAAAAATAGGGGCGTCCAGTCCGTATCCGTCACCTGTCACACCTCTCGCGAGTACCCATGAACCCCACCCTGAAACCACCGTCGTCGTATTCGCTCTACGTACATCTGCCTTGGTGCAAGGCCAAGTGCCCCTATTGCGATTTCAATTCCCACGCGGCCGACCGCATCCCGGCAGAACGCTATCTGGCTGCATTGATCGCCGATCTGGACCGCGAACTGCCGCGCATCTGGGGACGCCATGTGCGGACTGTTTTTATCGGTGGCGGCACCCCCAGCCTCTTTCCACCAGAAATCATCGACCGCCTGATCTCCGCGATCCGCGCCCGCCTGCGGCCGCACTCCCATATGGAAATCACCCTGGAGGCCAACCCGGGAGCGATAGAGGCAGCCTCTTTCCGCGCCTTCCGGGAGGTGGGCATCACCCGGCTCTCCTTAGGCGTCCAGTCTTTCCATGACGATTCTCTGCAACGCCTCGGACGTATCCACGATGCCGCCGCAGCCCACCGGGCCGTGGAACTCGCCATCGCGGCTGAATTCGAGAGCTATAATCTCGATCTCATCTTTGCCCTGCCGGGGCAGGATCTCGCCGCGGCGCAGGCCGATCTGCGCGCGGCGTTGGACTATGCACCCCCTCATCTGTCCCTCTATCAACTCACGCTGGAGGCCGGAACCCCATTTTCGACTCATCCACCCGCCGATCTGCCGGACAGCGACCAGGCCGCCGACATGGAAGATATCCTGCGCCGGCAACTCCGGGAGTCCGGCATGGAGCGCTACGAAATATCCGCGCATGCCCGGCCCGGTCATCGCTGCCAGCACAACCGCAACTACTGGCTTTATGGTGACTATATCGGCATCGGCGCCGGAGCGCACGGCAAAATCACCCTTCCCGAAGGCATCTGGCGCAGCTGCAAACCCAGCCGCCCTGAAAGTTATATGGACGATGCGCTCAGTGTTCTCGACATCCTCGGCGACCGGGAGCCGATTTTACCCGCCGACAGGCCCTTCGAGTTCATGCTCAACGCGTTGCGCCTGACCGACGGCTTCCCGGTGGCGCTCTTCCCGGAACGGACCGGCCTGTCTCTACCGCTTATTCAACCGCTACTCCGCCGGGCCGAACGCGACGGGCTGGTGGTCATGGAAGATGACATCCTGCGACCTACCGCGCTCGGGCTCAACTTCTATAATGACCTCTGCGTGCGTTTCGTACCGTGATAACGGCGCCTTACTCAGCCCCGTCCCACCGTCCTGGCTTCGTGGCCGGCGATCGAGCCTTCGCTGAACAAATAGGCATGCAATTCCTTATCCAGACGCGGCATTTTGCGGCGCAGCCACTCGAGGACCATAGCAGCATGTTCAATTTCTTCATCTCGGTTGTGTTCCAGCACCTGCCTGAGAATAGGATCGGTGCAGGCATCCGCGCGCTGCTGGTACCAGTCAACCGCCTCAAACTCCTCCATGAGCGAAGAAATGGCTCGGTGGATATCTATGGTTTC
>JAPTWR010000077.1 GCA_028065135.1 Acidithiobacillus sp. | reverse complement strand
TGGCCGGGGGCAAGAGCGTGGCCGACTTCATGAAATTGGCCGAAGATAACGGCGTGCGCTTCATCGGTTGCCTCCAATCCCTGGAACTCAACGGCATGACGGCCGATGATGTGGACAAGCCGATTCCGCTCCTCACTCCCAGCGCGGCGTTGCCCTCCTTGGGCGCTGCCGGGCGTGTCCTGACCTGGTAATCACCCCATCCCGATGAAAAGCCGCAATGCCCGTCCCCCGGCTCTGCCGGGGTGACAACGGTCAAGGTCTTCGATTTGGCGATCGCGCGGAGGGGCTTGCGCGAAGCCGAAGCGCGCGCTGCGGGATTTGATCCCGTCACCGTCGGAACACAAACCTGGGACCACAAGGTCTACTACCGGAACGCACAGAAACTGCACGTCCGGGTGACTGGCGATCGCCGAACCCGCCGACTTCTGGGCGCGCAGATCCTCGGCCACTGGCAGTCGGGGGTGTCGAAATGCATCGATGTCTTCGCAACGGCGCTGTTCCATGGCATGGGCGTCGAAGATCTGAATGATCTCGACCTCAGCTACTCACCGCCGTTCAGCAATCCGTGGGATCCTGTGCAAATGGGAGCACAGGTCTGGGTGGAAACGAAGGAAAGCGGTTCGCGCAACTAATGGTGTAGGAGAGAGATATGCTGACCTTGTATGGCGCGTCGGTCGTGACTTTAATGATGTTATTTTATGCTTTAGAAGCACGATCATACTGGTTTACCATGGCCTTTTCGTTTTCATGCCTGGGTTCAGCGATATACGGGTTCCTTGCAGGCACTTGGCCATTTGGTGTTGTGGAGTCTATTTGGAGTTTGGTGGCATTGCGAAAGTGGTACGTCCTTTATTCACAGATATGATCCCATGTTGACGGTATTGAGTTTTCCGCACGGCAAATTGCGAACGTCGGAAAACACCGCCCAGAGGACGATCTTGCCGCGTGGCTTCGAGCTCTGTCCTCGCCCCTGCCAGAGGAGTATGGGAAGCCTCGGCCACGAAACTGATGGCGGTCAGAAGGCACGCTCCTATGGAGGAAAGGAGGGTTTCAACTGGGTTAAAACCCGCCGTAGGATCGGCCCGCTTGGCACCAAGCTGGATCTCAAAATCCCGCACACTGGCGTTGACATGCAAGGAATCAGTGCGTTCAACGCGGACATTATATTTCATGTAAAAAGCCCACTTGAAGTGGGCTAAAGGAGGAGGAGAGAGTCACGAATGACTCATCCCCAGAATAACAAACGAATGTTACGTTCTCATGAACCTGAGATGACATTTTCATGTCTGACAGCATGTTTTATTTGAAACTATAATGGTGCAACGATAGCACGACATCCTGCGTGGTTTTTGATATGACAATTCTATTGTTTAGAAATAGACATTTTATCACCAAGTCTCTCTTGGTATCAATTGTTTCTTCCTAAACTGCACCGTAAAAAGAGCCCCGCAGGGCAAGGCAGAGGTGGAGCGACGCCATGCCATGCCATGCGTTGCGAGGGTACAGCGTACTTATTACCACAGCTGCCGAAATATTTAGCCGACTGTTTTTTTCACTTGGATGGTGGAGTTGATCTCTACGCGCTGATTCTGGAAACGCCCTTGAGAGGTTGCATTGCTGGCGATAGGGTCCTTGTAGGAGTGGCCCTTGATCACCATGCGGGAATCAGGTACTCCGTGGACCTTCAGATACCGGGCCACGCTTTCCGCGCGCTGTTCCGACAGTTTCTGATTGTAAGCATAGCTGCCCACCTTGCTACAGTAGCCGTTCACATCCAGAACTGCGTTGGGGTGCTTCTGCGCGAAGTTCGCCACCTCATCCAGGACCCGGATATCGTGGCCTAAGAGTTGTGCCGAGTTGAACTTAAAGTTGATCCCGGTAATGGTCACTGGTTTGCTTTGTAGGACCGTCTGCTGCACGGGCGCTATGGGGGCAGGTGTAGGAGCCGGTGCCGCAACGGGTGCGGCACCGGGAGCTGGTGTCTTGGCCGGACAACCCGGCAACGGCACCCCCGCACAACCAGCCGCCGCCAAGACCAATATGGACAATAGCGCCTGTTTCTTTGTAATCATCTGGACTCTCCTTCGGTTGTCTACTTTCAAAAGATATGGGCAGCCTTCATTCCCTGTTTTATGGCCTGAATATGCGCAGAATGGTCGGAGATTTACTGGCGTGAAGTGTGGCCATGCCGATATGGCCCCACCAGTACAACCAGACAAATGAAGAAAGAAAGTCGTGCATCTTCTTGGGAAGCTGGTAGAAGCCTATGGGCGCAGCCACTCCATAATTGGGAATCAGGAAAAACATGATAAATCCCAGGAGGGCCATGCCGGTCACGGCAGCCAAACCAAAACCATGTACCATGCCCGGCACCCCGCCGCGCATCCCGCTTGGCGGCAGCTTTCTGCTTGCCAGTCCCCTGATATCGGTGCAGACGTTGTCCAAGTATGGTCCGCTGTAGGGGAACAGGTGTGAGCGCAGGTTTTTGTTGGAGAAAACCTGCACCCAGAATGCGACAACAATAACTGCTGCAAACATGCCAATCCACATATGCATATGAAACAGTAAATGCCGAAATGGAAGTTCGCCGACTTTTTTCCATATGGCCTTCATGTCAAGTTCGCTGAACAGCAGAAGCGTTACCGCCAACGCAAATCCCGCATGTATCCATCGCGTACTTCTTGGCCACTCTTGAATCTCTTCAGACATGTAAAACTCCGTAGTTGGATGGATGTGAATTAAAAAATGAGAACCTGTTACTCACACTGGGGTGAACAAACGACGCTGCACATTGCGTTGGTCAGAGGTTTTTTAGCATATTTCTTGCGCCTCCTAAACATAATAATTAGCTGTCATGGGCGGAAAGATGCACCGACACATCGAACGTCATGGGATGCTTGGGCATCTTCTTGGTAAAGGGTGGGAAGCGGGTGTCCTCCACGGTCTTCAGGGCGGCGCGGTTGATGGCGCCGATACCGCTGCTCTGGGCAAGCTGCGCAGAAAGCAGACGCCCCGACGGCGTCAGGCGAAAGGAAATCACAGCGGTTCCTCCGACATGCATCATCCGGACGGAATCCGGCACGCGGGCGTTGGCCTGTACCCGCGCCCGCAGCATGGCCGCGTAGGTGTCCATGGCCGACTGGCGCGCTGCCGGACTTGGTGCGGGCGGCGGCGGTGGCGCGGGCGGGGTCACCGGTGGCGTGTATACCGGCGCCTGCGGTGCGGGCGTTTTGGCAAGCGACGGTTTGGGCGGCAGCGGGTGATGTACCACCGGATGCGGAACCGGCCTCGGTATGGGTTTGGGCACTGGTTTCGGAATCGGCTTTGGATGCACCACGGGCTTCGTTGGCGGGGGCACCGGTTTGGGCTTGGGTGGTGCCGGTTTTATCATGTGGATCGCTATAATCTTTGGCTTTGGCTTGATCGTCACCGGCTGCGACAGGTGGGAATAAATCAATCCCCCGATCATCAGTGCCTCGATAACAGCGCCGATCACCAGTGCCCGTCCGAAGTGATCCTTCTTGAACTTCGGGGACTGAACCGGGGAGGAGAGGGTGGATGCATTCATACGTTCTCAATGTCCTTGCATAGGCCGGGCGTGGCACGAAATATCTTGGTGCCTTTCGTTGCTGTACTGTTCAATGGAGTTTCCCCTCATTGGCTTCATAGCTGGCGATGGTCGCCCCATGGACTTGGGCATAGTGATGTAAGTAGGCCATAAAATGGTCGTAGCTTTTGACCCCCTTGCTGGCGATCCACTCCTGCTTCAACTGCTCCGGACCGCTGACCTTGAGCAGGGAAGTGGGGTAAATCGTCAGGTATTGGATAGCATTCCACAAATATCAGCAGAAGCACGGCCAGGCATGAAAATCATGCCTAGCCATAATAGAGCAACATCTACGCAAAATGTCCTTCAAGACTGACATAAACCGCTCGGGGCATGCCCGGATCCGCCAACATCTGGCCAGCCACGCCATAATAACCACCGCTGGAGATGTATTGATAGCTGTTATATTGCTTGTTGAGCAAGTTCAACACATCCACGTTCACCGACAGCTTGTGCAGGCCAGCAAACAGGTACTGGTGGCCAATATGAACTCTCAGGGCCGCGTTCCAGATGCCAAAAGCGGGCAGCTTCTGGTTGGTTGGTGCCCCGGTATTGTTGTTGTAGATATTCTGGGCGCCAGTATACTGCCACCAGATTCTTGGTTCATAAACCACTCCGGCATGATACCACTGGTAATAAGCACCGATGTTCGCCGTCTGGGCAGGGACATCGGATACTGGCAGCCCATCATAGGAAACCCCATGCGGATTCACATAATTCGAATACACGGCCTTTTCAAAGCTGAGATTCGAGAAAATATGTATATTATACAGTGGGTCATCTTCGAAATACAGGTTCACCCCGCTAAATGTCGATGATCCTGAGGCAAACAAACTATACAGATGGCTGACCACGGGAATGGGGATAATCTCGTTGGTGTCATTCAAATGGTAATAATTGGCGCCGAACGAAGCCCGGTTGAGGAGGCCATCGTGGGGTACATAGGCCTTGACGCCGAACTGATACTGCGACGAGGATTGCGGTTTTAATGAGGACGCCAGATCGTGTGCATAGGTCCCTGTCGCCCCTGCCGGCGCCTTGTATGCGGTGGAATAGTTGGCATAAACCGCGACGTTCGGGGTGATTTGCCAATTGGCGCCGATCGATGGTTCCACGTCCGTGAAGCTGGTGGAGGAATTAGGCTGACGATCTCCGCTGGTACCATATGCATTAACCCCATTATTATACCCATTGAGGGGGAACTGGGCAGCTTCATTGTTGACAAAGTTGGTGTTGAACGTCACCACCCGCAACCCTGGGGTGATGCGCAGATTCCTGACGGGTTGTATATCATCCTGAATAAAAGCCGCCAGGTCGGTCATATACAGATAGGAGCTATGAGAGTCCCCATTGGGTACCGAAAGGCTGCCATTTACCGGCGCACCAACTATAGGGTTGTACTGTGCCTGTGCAGGACTAGGATTGTAAAACTCTAGAAGCGAGTTGTATTTGTTATTGAGGAAATAGCCACCAAAAGAAACCGTGTTCCATGGCAAGCGGTCGGTAAAGTACAGCTTGTCGCCATAGGTGTCCGACTTTGCCAGATAATATTGGTTCAAGGCACCAGGACTATAGGTATTATAGTGCAAGTGCTCTCGTGACCCGTGACGGTACCATAACAGATTGTGCAGCGTTAGGTTGCACGACAAGTGGTCATAAAATTTCGAATACAGAATATAGCTGGTATTGAACGCCTCCTTCCAGTATACGGAATAGGGTACCGTAGTATAAAATCCGGTCGTCTGCTGACTGTAAATGGGACCGGGGATTGAGTTTCCGTTGGCGTCCAACCCATTAACCGTGACATTGGAATTGGGAGAAACAGGAATAGCCAATGGTCGATACGCGACCCCTCTGGCGGCGTACGCGCCAAAGCTGAAATGACCGCCCTGGAATCTTTTAATGACTTTCGCATAATAGGCGTAATTATTGCTGGGATTATTGAAACCATACCCGGTCAGGTAGTTGCCGGCGCTCGTCAACCCTCCCGCGAGAATAGCCGACCAGCCATCTATGTTGCCGGTACGCACATTAAAGTGAATGCCACGGGTATTAAAGCTGCCGTAGAACCCTCCGATGCTGGCGCCCGCTTTGGCGGTAGGTTGCAAAGGAATAAAGTTGATGGATCCCCCGATATTGTTGAACCAGCGGTTTATCGGATACCCCGGGCCATAAGTGACGGCAATACCCTTGATCATGGACATCTGTGGCACTTCTGGAGAACCCCATACCCCATAGGCGGGATCGACCATGGGAACACCATCAAAAGTGACCATGACCGTGCCGTCGTTGGCATTGCCGGCGATATTGCTCCACCCCGTCTTCATGCCGTTAATACTGATCGTCGTTCTGGAGCCTCCGGCCGGCGAGTCGGTTTGCGTGTTCACACCGGGAGCGACCGCCAGTGCCTGACCAGCACCGCCTGCCGGTCCGGCGGTCTCCATTTGTTTCTTACCGATCACCTTGACGGATTGGGTGGACTCGAAGACTTCCTTTTTGGTGGGCACTTTATCCAGGGTATTCAATGCCAGTGCGGCAGACACTCGCCCCACATCGATGGTGCGATGACTAGGAGCAGAGGTGGTTGGCGCGGTGACCCCGGCTTGAGCCGCGGCCATGGCGGTTATGTTCAGTGCGCCTGTGGCAGCAATAGCCACCAGCAGAGGTTTTAACGGCAGTTTCTTGTACATCTCGTACTCTCCTTTATTTCAACGGGGTTTTGCGGCAATACCGATATCACTGACCCCTGCCTTCTGGCAGGCATCCATGACGTGAACGAAGTCTTGAAACGGTACGGCCTTATCGGCCGCTATGGTGATCTGGGTCTTGCCGGGGTTGCCGTCACGGGTGAGCAGTTGCCTGAGACCAGCAAGATCATAGTGGTGCCCCTTGACCGTCACCGTGCCATCTTTCTCGATGTTGATGGTGTAATGCGGGTGCGGCAGCAGTTTCGCCTGACTGGATGCCGGGAGTTGGAGGTTCAGCCCCTTGTCCGGGATCATCTGCAGCGTGATCATGATGAAAAACACCAGCAGGAAGAGCATGATGTCGATCATCGGGATGATCTCGACCCGGCCTTTCCTCGGCTCGAAATAGCGCCGTTCCATCAGCCCGCCCTCGTCACGGCGGCCGCCATCTTCGGTATCGCGGTCTGGA
Source organism: Acidithiobacillus sp. (assembly GCA_028065135.1). The sequence continues at coordinate 2,942 of JAPTWR010000077.1, read as the reverse complement.
TATTCCCCTCACCGTTGGTGATCGGGTGTCCGTCCATGCGGTTGAGCAGCATGGTTTTCACCGAATCCAGTTGCAGCAGGATCTGCCGCACCTGATTATTGAAGGCATTGAAAGCCACCAGGCCGGTCATGGCGATGAACAGACCGGTGGCGGTGGCGACCAGGGCATCCGCCACCCCGCCCGTCACCGCGGTAGGTGCGTGGCCCGGTGCGGCCAATACGGAGAAAGCGTGAAACATACCGATGATAGTGCCGAAGAGGCCCAGCAGCGGCGCCAGGGTGATGATGGTGTCCAATACCCACAGGCGACGATCCAGTTGTGGCGCCATGACCAGAATGCTCTCCTCCAAGCGGCTGGCGAGGGGATCGCCCTGCACAAACCCCGAATGGCTCGCTGCCGTTTGCAACAGCGCCGCCTCCGGCAAGTCGCCTGCGGCATCCGCGAGGGTTTGCAGGGCGTCTCGATCCAATCGCCCGTGCTGGGCGAGTTCCTGCACAAAAAAAGTGCCACGCAGGATGGTGCGGCGTAGATACCAGAAGCGGTCGACAATGACCCCAAGTGCCACCACAAAGAGTGCGGCAAGCACATAGAGCACGCCGTCCGAGTAATTGGCGAGGTGGATGAGGTAAGCGGTATTCATCAATTAAGACTCCTGAAATATCAGAAAGAGGCGGCGCCGAAACGGCGCGCGGAGAATGGATGGTGGGTGAACAGGGGATTCCTTCCCGTAGAACGGGCAGCCATCCTGCGGTCTGCCAGCGAAACATTGGGGGGAATGAACTGATAGCCGCGTCCACGGAGGGTGACGATGCAGTCATCGAAGCCCAGATAATGCAGGTAACTGCGTAACTTGTGGACCGCGCTGCACGCTTCCATGGCGAGCGTCGTTCCCGCTGACGCCAGGACCTTCTGCAGTTCCATCGGCAAGATCCGCTGCGGGTGGCTCCAAAACAGCAGCAACAGATTAAATAGCGCGTCTTTCAGTGCTACGGAGCGTTCTGCCGCACTCAGTATTTTTTGGGTTCGATCCAGATGCAGCGGGCCATAAGCGAGGGTGGTCACCGCGTCCTGCTCGATCAACGCCTGGATATGACGGAGGACATCCACGGAGGCATCGCCGAGATCCACGGTGCCCTGAATGCCCTGGAATGTTAAAAAAGAAGGCGCAGCAGATGCTTTCGGCAAGTCTACGGCCATCCTGGGACAGGAGGCATGGGTAGCCAACTGGACCTGCCCGCGCCAGTCGGTCCAGCAGCTTTCCGGTGGTTTGCCCGCAAGGACCAGAACCGGGGTGGGCCGTTGTGCGCCCAGGGCGACGGCGTAGCGATGCAGATCAGTGACCCGAAAGATCGATCCGCTATAGGCAGACAATCGCTCCAGCAAGGCTTGGGTAATCAGTTTGTTCCGCTCGAGCACCACCAGCGGGTGCGCTGAGTTTTGGTTTACGGCGTTCATGCGGCTACCTCATCTGTGCGCCGAAATATGCCCGGCGACATCCAAAGTGGAGGTCTTTTGCCTCCTGGAATGGCGCCCATGTTAGCAGCCCAATGTGACAGCAATGCGTCACTGAGGTGACTTTTTTGTGACATTCTGCCTATGCGTAGGTGGTGAAAAGCGATACCCAAAGCTGGGCACGGTCTCCAGCCAGCCCTTGGCCCCGGCACTTTCCAGAATCTTGCGCAAACGATGAATCTTGACGACCTGGGTATTGGGGACGAGGTGCGCGCCCTTACCCTCCGAGAGGAGGTCGGCGATCTGATCGTTGGAAACCACTTCGTCTGGGTGTAGGGCGAAATAGTGGAGCAAATAAAAGAGCAGTCGCGGCAAATGGATTTCCTGCCCCAGTATCCAGACCCGCAGTGACACGAGATCGATGCAGAGGGTTTCCATTTCACCCACCCGGGTAGGGCGCGTGCGCTCGCAATTTTTGAGCACGTTGCGCATCTGAGCGGTCAAGATTTCCAATCCCAGACTGGCAGGGATATACGCCTGCGCACCTACTTCCAGCGCTGCTACGGCGTTTGGTTCCTGGTGGTCTTCTTCTGCACTGCTGCCGACGACCAGAAAGGGTAAATCGTCCTGATGCGGTACGAGTTGCAGTCGCTGTAACCAGTCGCCCGTCGCGGCGGACCATCCGAGCAGGACCAACACCTCTGGATCCCAGTGTCGCATCCACTGTTCGGCTTCGGTTCGTTCCGTGACCGTATGCACCTGGGCACCAGCGCGCTCCAGAGCGACTTTGACGGCAATGGTTGGTCTATCGCCGTCAGTCTGCGCACTCACCAGCAGAAGAACTCGTGGGTAATGCGGCGAGGGAGCGTGGTTTGGCAACTTTGCCCGCATCTGAGCGCACATCGCCGCCCGCAGCACATGCACGTGCACACCAATACTATCCAGTAATATCCAGAACATATCGTCAGATGCTTCATATCGCCTGATCAGGACTGCGGGCTGCTCTCCACCAGATGCCGGGAGTGGCTGGCGGATCCTGCGACAGCGTGGGGGGAGGCACCGTCCTCTCCGCCCAGCGCCTCCAGTGTTTTACCGCTCGGTTCCGGGAGGGTGAGCTTGGTGAGGATGACACCGAGAACGGCAACACCCGCCGAGAAGAGCATCGCGCCTTTGATGCCGCCCTCGGCACTGATGAACGGAAAGACGAAAGTCCCTACAAAGGCGCCAAACTTGCCGATTCCCGCCGCCATGCCATGACCGGTGGTGCGGATACTGGTGGGGAACACTTCGGAGGGAATCACGAAGGTGGTGCAGTTGGGACCAAATTCGATGAAGAAGAAACTGATCCCATAGACGACAAGGAAAGGCGCCACTTCATGGGTAATCCCAGGCACCAGCGCCATGATCGCGAAAGCCACAGCCATCACGGCAAAGCCGATCCACTGCAACCGTCGGTGTCCGATGGCGTCCATGAAGAAAATGGAGGCTAG
>JAPTWR010000018.1 GCA_028065135.1 Acidithiobacillus sp. | reverse complement strand
CCTGTAGCCTCATCCGAACGTCACGTTTCCCCCCGCGGTTTCCTCCTTCGTGGCTTGTCCGACGCCTGCCCGAGGAGCCCTGCATAACCCAGCCTCCGTGTGGGCAGGCATCAGACAACCCTTTACTTTTGCAGCCATTCTCGCCCAGCTTTGAAACGTATGCGTTCAGCGCCAGGGTTTGGGTCGAAGCTGAGACTATGCGCTCAAGGGCCAAGTGGCTAAGGAAGGCTTCTACCTCGGAAGCCGCCAGCGTGCCGGGATGGCATTTGTCATGGAATATAGATGAACCGGCGGATCAAGTACTTGTGGCTGTCCTCGGTGCGGGGCCTGTAGTGGCGGCGACGGCAAATAATGGATACTAGGTCCATCAAACCGGGTGCGGTGTGACCCGTGATGTTCGCTCCTATGGTTGACAACAAAAAGTTGGAGCATAATCCCAACGCACAAATGGCGACAGTGCCGGGCCCGCCTTTTCATACATGCATATAGAGACGGAAAGAGGTATTAAGTTTTGCTGAATTATGACGCTATGGTGTGTTTGGCGCCGTCTCTATATCAAACAATGTCCAGACCCACTGGTCTCTACATTACTGTTATGTGAATAGAGGATAGACCCGTGTGGTACGAACTTCATACATTCCAGAGTAAGCTAGATACCTTACGAGCCTTTTTAACGGAGCTTGCATCTCGAGAGCAAGAAATAGTTACGTTTGGATTAACCCGTATCGCACGGTGGGAAAGTTACCACCATGCTAGACCGATACTCGATCAGTTTGAAGCTGACCTCCTGGAAATAGAGAACTACTCGAAATATATCGACAAGGGGATCCACGAACAAATCACCAAGCTCGAAACTGAAGCACGGATAGTTGAAGAATTGACAACCATTGCCGTTAAACTCGACATTTTGACTAACAAGAAGGCTCTTTCGATTGGTGGCGCCGTATTTAACAGTCTTCTACTACAAATACCATATTTACCTGTATTGCTGAAACATCGGCAACTATTTTTGAAAGAACAAATATCTATTGATAAGACACTTGTTACTATTATGCGCCTGAACTCTTTAGTAAAGCGACTAGAGAAGATTGCCAGCAAAGTAACGAGTCTTGACGATGAAATATTCAAGCCGTCAAATATTGATGCAAATCTACTTCTCGAACGTCTTGACAACGCCATACTGGCGCTCGAAACGACAAACTCTATTGCGCCTCAAGACAGAGCGCGCCTGATTGAGTACATTACTTCTGCAAAGGCGGAGGTCTCTTGTGACAGACCAAATTGGAACAAGATAGTCGGCGCTCTAGTCATTGTCGCCACCCTTTTAGGGGGAGTGGCGACGGCCCCAAAAGCATACGAGAATGTGGCTCAAGCAATACAACACATCCTCGGAGTTTCGTTCGAAAAACATGTGCCAAACATGCTTCCTCCGCCACCATCTACAGAACCAGAGATTGAGGAAGCTGGCGATGATATTGCGATCACATAACAACCACTTTGAGCCGACGTCTTACCCTTCCGCTGCGCTTCAGGGCAAGCCGAGGCTCTAGTGAAACGTTATGTGACAAAGGATAGTCATGGGTGGTTGTATAGACTCTCATCACCCAAGTATTTTGATGGATAGTTTTTTAAACGATATTTTATCAAATAAATATCGCGATAATATTGAAGATATCTTTAATCGCTTGCAGTTAATGGGCGCCAGTAATATTAGTCAATGTATGGAGTGCGCTCCATATTATGACTTTATTTTTTATTCTCAGGCTCTTGCCTGTTGAGAGCATCCACGCGCACATGATGGAAAAGCTGGGATTTGCGGACGTGAACATCCGCCAGATCCACAAACGAAAATCAAAGAGGAGCCCGTCGAGTTCGATGTTTCTGCCAGATGAACCCTGTGATCAAGCGCCACCGTTCGGCGGTTACAGTTGGATCTGGAGTTCATTGGGGCGATGACTTAAGAAGCATCGATAACTAACTGCATTACAAACCTAATCGCGGGAAGGGGAAGGTGATGAGTATGTACACGATTAAAATCGAAAACTGCAACAGCATTGAGAAGGCGGAAATTACCATCTCCAAAGGTGCGCTAAATATCAAGTATGGTCCAAACGGATTGGGTAAGAGCACGATTGCGCGGGCGATTGCTTCTTCGGTGTCCAAGGATGGCTCCCTTCATAACTTGAAACCTTTCAAATATCGGGCGTTGGCGGGCCAGCATGAACCTTCCGTATATGGCGCGGAAGATATTGGGTCTGTTTTTGTATTTGATGACTCTTACGTTTCCCAGTTTGTTTTTCAGCGTGACGAAGTTCTCAAGAATAGCTTTGATATCTTCATCAAGACCGACGCGTTTCTGGCGGCAACGCAAGAAATCGAAGGGCTTTTTGCTGACATCAAGTCCGCCTTTAATGGCAATGATGATCTGAACAGCGCAATATCGGACTTGAATGAGGTTCGCGATGCTTTCGGGGTTACAAAGGCTGGCGCCCTTTCAAAATCCAGCAAGGGTTACAAGGCGTTTGGCTCTGGCAATAAGATTGAAAATATTCCGGCTCAGCTTAAGCCGTTTGAGGACTTCATCAAGAGTGACCAGCCTGCGAGCTGGATTGGATGGCAGGCAAAGGGAAACGTTTTTCTGGACTTATCCGATAACTGCCCTTATTGCTCATCGAACCTTCAAGAGCCAGAGAAGAAGAACACGGCTAGACTGGTTGCCAAGGAATATGATTCGAAAGCTGTTGAGCATTTGAACGCCCTTCAAGCAATCATCAATCGGCTTGGTAAATACTTCGAGCAATCATGTCGAGAAAGCCTGGAAAAAATTACCAAGTCAAAAATTGAGCTTTTGCCAGAAGAGACAAACTTCTTGAGCGCACTGAGAGGAGATGTTGAGACGCTTATAATGAAGCTTGAGGGGCTTCGGTCAATCTCTTTCTTTGCGCTCAGAGATGCGGATAAAATCGAGGATGAAATTGCGAAGCTGAAGATTGACCTTGGTTTTCTACCAAAGCTCAATTCAGTGGAAACACAATCTGTTGTGGAGCCTATAAACGCAAAACTCCATGATCTTACAGAGAAAGTTGGAGAACTTAAGGGGAAGATCAACAGGCACAAAAAACAGATCGAGAGATCTATTGATGAGAATCAGGGAAGCATTAACGGGTTTCTGAAATCTGCCGGATATAAATATAACGTGGTGATCAAGCCAGAGGCTGAATCCTACAAGATGAAGTTGGTACATCAGGATTTTGACGAACATCTTGAAGCAGCTGCCCAACACCTGAGCTATGGTGAAAAAAATGCCTTCGCGCTTGTCCTGTTCATGCATCAGATTCTCAGTAAAAAGCCAGGTCTCGCAATCTTAGATGATCCCGTGTCGAGCTTTGATAAGACGAAGAAATTCGCGATTCTGAACGAGCTCTTTCGCGGGAAAGCAAGTCTGCGCGACACCACTGTTCTAATGCTGACTCATGATATTGAGCCCGCCATTGATGTTATTCGGAGCGTGAAAAGGCTCTTTCAACATCCAAAGCCAACCGCGTATTTCCTAGTATCAAGAGCCGGTGTCGTTTCCGAAACCGAGATTAAGGAGTCAGATATTCAGACCTTCGCCCAAATATGTGCGGCGAATGTCCGAGACCTGACGGATGAGGTTATCAAGTGTATTTACCTGCGGCGGCACTATGAAATCCTTGACGATCTCGGCGGGGAGTACAATTATCTTGCTAATCTTTTGCACGCAAGAACGGTTCCGGTTCGTAAAACGGAGTCTGGCGATGTTGACATGTCCGCCGACGAAAATGCTAGCGCAGAAGCGGGAATAAAGGAATGGATCCCGAATTTTGATTATGCTGCGGTGCTTGCTATCATCAACGATAAATCAGAAATGAAGCGCCGCTTCGAGGGTGCGACCATCGGGTATGATAAGCTGCAATTATTCCGAATATATAAAGAGGTTCATCATTCACAGGGTGGCGAGGACGACAACATTCTCCAAAAATACGTGAATGAGTCGTTCCATATTGAGAATGAGTACGTAATGCAACTTAATCCGCACAAGTTCGATAATGTTCCAGAATATGTTGTCCAAGAGTGTGATCGGATGATCTCAGAAAGCTAACGCGCATCGTGCCTGGGACCGCTCATGCGCGCGATACTGCTTGCATACGCGACCAAGTCGGAGTAGTTATGACTGATCGTGGCATCAGCATGATGAGTTTTCGCAACGTATTTATTTCATTGATTAGCAGGCATTTGTCGATGATAGAGTGGGAATGATTCAGGCCTGGCCAATGACCGCAATCAGTCTGTACCGGCCCTTCAGCACAAAATCTCTACAGGAGGCATCTAACCGGAGAGAGTTCAGGTAAAATTTTCACAAACTGTACACCATCTCACTCTAACCAGAAAGCTTCCGCACACACTCCTCACAGACATTCATCTTCCAACCCATTAGCCCTTAAAACAGATGAGAAGCGGGAAAGAAAGCACAGAATTTTTCAAAAAAGCTTTTTGCCAGGAGGCGGGTGGTAATTTGGTGATGTGCCCATGTGGACACATTACTCAAAGGAACTATCCAATGACTCAGGCGACCATTTATCGCAACACCATCAACGACCAGTGCCGCGCCCAGGATGTCCAGTCCTTCCGCCAGCGGCATTTTTATCAATGGGTTTTTACCGACCGCTTCGGATACTGCATGAGCCACGAAGGTTGGCCCTTTTTCGGCTTCTTAAGACAGCAATCGGAAATTATCTGTCTGGCCTGCACGGACGATGGGGCCTTTTATGAAAGCCGGATGGAAATCGCATCCCTTGAACAGGCGTTGGCCCGCAGGCTCCCCCAAAAAGCGCTCAACGATGGCGAGCCTGTCCTCATGTCCCTGCTGGACTTGGCCGTGAATCCCGACTTTTTTCTCTCTCTGCCCCACAAGCCGGTGTGTCCGGGTCTCCAGCTCTGGGAGGATGACTACACCATCATCCTCGTCGCCCAGTTAGCCAGCCCAATTACCAATATGAACGCGGTACAGGATTTGACCGAGGCGCTGTTCCACTGGATGGATTCGGAACTGCTGCTTTTCCTGCGAGATCACATAGGCCGCCCCACCCTTGGCCAATACGCCTATCTGCAAGGCGCTCTAACGCCGGAAATTCGGGCACAGCGTATGCGGGCCATGGAAAGCGCGCCCTCACACTGCTGTTCCGGTCTATATCAGCGTATCCCCCCGAAAGCGGGACGCCCGGCGCGTCACTGTGAGGCATAATATGAATCAGACCAAACGTAAAACGTGCATAGGGTGGATGCTGGCGGCCATTGCATCGTGCGGAGCCGTTGGTGCGCTGGTCGCCATGATAGTGATTGAGCATCCACAAATGGGTTGGCTCATACCGGCACTGGGCGCGGGGCTTTGGGTCTCTCTTGCCCTCCTTTTTGGCGCCTGGAAGCTGCAAATGGAAGTGCCGGAAAGCGATATCCATCCGCTGATTTATTTCATCGCAGTGTTCTTCGCGGTGATCATGGGCATGATCATTTTTTATGGTGCGGTGCATCAGGCGTTTGCCCACTAGGACACGCGGTCGCCAGAGGCGCACCCCAAATCCAGACCGGCGCGGATTGTCACCGCAGTCATGTCACTACCGCCAACCTTTTTGGCATTTTGCTCCGGGATCAAATTGATCCCGGTGTTTTTGTTTTCACCCATCGCCTCGTCTATCCAGAACGCCTCCGCGCCTCACGACCAACTGGCAAACGTATCGGAATATGTGACGCGCGCGTCGCGTTTATTGATACGCCAACCGCGGCCAATGGTAAGCATAACGCTACGCTGGCAGATCCCGATCTTGGCGCGGCTATGACTTGAGAAAAGAAAGGTGCTGGCAAATGGCACCAAAAAATCGCTATGCGTGTTGACAAAATGTATTTTCTAGTTGACATTTGTGAAAAACAACGTATAATCCATGTTATGGAAGTTGACAGCATACTCATATCAGAGCTTATCGAAGCCGCAATGTCTGCGGACTACACCGCTGTGCGACGCCTTGGAGGAGGCATCGCACGCCAACTCGCCTCCCAAGGCAATCAAGAGACTGCAAGATCGATCCAATCTACGTTACGGAAGCGTGGTGTCCCACTTCAGGCTTCTGGTTACGCAGAGACGCTTCCACGCGACAGCGCGTCTCGCCTGCCTCTGATCGAGGAGGGCCAGTGGCCGACAACGCCCGTCATGCTGAATGGAGAACCTGGCGCTACTATTTCTCAATTTATCGATGACGCTAAGAACATCGACCTCTTGAGTGAAAAGGGCGTATCTGCACGCCTCGGACTCCTTCTTTACGGCCCGCCAGGCACAGGGAAGACCCTTCTCGCTGGACATGTGGCAGCTTCGCTCGGGCGACCATTCTATATCGCACGACTCGACTCATTGATCTCGTCCAGATTGGGTGAAACCGCGAAAAACATTAGAGGAATATTTGAGTATGTGCCCTCCAAGAAGGCAGTTCTCTTTTTGGATGAGATGGATGCCATCGCCAAAGTTCGTGATGACCGCCACGAGCTTGGGGAACTAAAGCGTGTCGTAAACACAGTGCTTCAAGGGCTGGATTCACTAACAGATGATGTGATTACCGTAGCGGCGACCAATCACCCTCACCTGCTTGATCCCGCAATATGGCGACGTTTTCCTTACAAGGCAGAGATCAGCCAACCTGACCGCGATGTGCGTGAAAGCCTGTGGCTGCATTTCCTTTATGAAGGCGATAAAGCGCGGCGCGATGAAGCCGCGCTTCTGGCGCAGGTCTCGGACGGATTGAACGGCGCCGATATCGAGAACATCGGGCTAGCGGCAAGACGGCGCACTATCCTTTCCGGCGCGGAAACTGCGCTTACTAAGATTTTGCTGGCGGTCGCGGGATCACGATCGGGCAGTGCGCGGCTGATAAGCAATAATGATCTGGACGCACAGGCAAAGAGAACGGTTAGCACCTTCCTCAGAGAGAAAGGCGAGATCAGCCAAGCTGAGATTGCTCGGATCGTTGGTGTCAGCCGTCAAATGGTGAACAAGTATTTGAAAGAGGTGAAGGATGGCTGACTCTCCGCGGCGCCCCCTCCTGAATCCGGTTTTGCGCTTCACGCAAGACCCCAAGCCAAAGCGTGTTAGCGGCGGCGGAAAGTCGGCCGAAAGCATTATTGGCGACCGGCTGGATGAGCAACGCAAAGCCTTGGCCAAAGCTTTCCAGAGAATGGCCGAAACCGCCGCCGATCAGCCGAGCTTCAGAGGCCAAGTCGTCGTGTATGCGGTCATGTTCGAAGATTCCCTCGCGCCGTCCTACACGCCTGATGATCTGTTCAATCCGATGTACGGCGCGCAACTGATCACGCCGCATCGCGCCGGCTACCTTGTCCAGATACAGGCTGATCAGTTGGGCCGTCTCGCTGGCCAGATCGAGCACACGCAGCACGTAAAGGAATTGGTGGATATTTCTCGGGTGCAGAGGGCGGGTTTCTTCAGTGAGCAGAATGCGACCGCCGGACGGACGCTTGATGCCCTGTGGGACAAGGCACCCGAAAACGAAACTGGCCGTGCCTTCATCACTTGGCTCATGCCGCTTCGAAACAGAGAGGCGGGAGAACACCTCCTCCAGAAAGTGGCCGCGCTGCGCGATCAGGCGATCTTTTCGCCGCCGCCGCTGCTTGAAAAGGTTCGCACGGGTCTCGATTCCGACGTTCCCGCTGTTATGCGGCGCAACTTGCAGGCGGCGGCGAGCGAAGGTGATCGAATCGCCTTGGCGATGCGCGATTACCGGCAACGGAGTCATGCCCGTGCGACCATGATTATTCCAACGAAGGCCGCGCTCGGGCAAATGCTGGCCTCCGGTACTGTGTTCAGAATTGATCCGGTTAGCCCTATAACCAGCACGGCACCAGGAGACGGGGTGGAACCGAATCGCCCTTTGCCCGCCAATATGTCGGGCCTTCCGATCGTCGGGGTGGTAGATGGGGGTCTGACAGCAAACTCGTACAAACACGCTGAAGCATGGCGCGCACCATCCTTCGTCGCCGATGGCCATGCCGATGCCAAGCATGGGAACCAGATCACATCGCTGATCGTGCAGGGGCATGACTGGAACAACAACTTGTCGCTTCCGCCTCTCTACTGCCAGGTCGGCACGGCGCAGGCGGTGGCAAAACAGGGAGCCCCTGTCTTCCCCGACCCACAGGACTTCATCGCTTACCTAGATGCCATAATGGGTGCCGCCACGAATACGCGGGTTTGGAATTTCTCGCTGAACCTGAAGGAAGATTGCCATCTGGATGACGTGAATCCGCTTTCGCACGACATCGCGGTGCTGGCACGCAAGCATAAAGTGCTTCCGATCATCTCAGTCGGGAACAAACCAGGCACCCACCTTCACCCCCCCGCCGATTGCGAAGCGGCCATCACTGTTGGGGGACGGCAGCATGATAATGGCGGCGATCCTGCTGGGGAATGCAGCGTCAGCCTGAGCGGCCCTGGCCCGTCCTGCATGTTGAAGCCCGATCTATCGCACTTCTCGAAGGTGCGCGTAATCGGTGGCACAATCACGGAAGGGTCGAGCTTCGCCACGGCACTGACGTCGCCAGTGGCGGCTCATACTATGGCGCGCCTGCGCGATGCGTCGCCTGATCTGGTCAAAGCTCTGCTTTTGCATAATGCGGATCGGGATGCGTTCGATCCCAAGCTCGGTTTCGGCACGCCTGCGGTCGACCCTCTGCCTTGGGAATGCCGGCCGGGATTTGTCACACTTCAGTGGACAGCGCAGCTTCGTCCCGGCGCCGCCTTTTACTGGGAGCTTCCGATACCTCCCTCACTACGAAAGACAGGAAAGCTGAAGGGGGCTGGCGTGCTGACCGCAATCCTTAACCCGCACCCAATGGTCTCAGATATTGCGGGGATGAACTACTTCAGCGCCCGCTTGGAAACGGCGCTGCAATTTGAGCGCGGCACGACAGCGAACGGTAACGCCCAGTTTCGCAATCTGCTCGGACCGCTTAAGAAAGAGCGCCTGACCGAACAGCAGGCGCGGGAATTGGATCACAAGTGGTCGCCTGTGCGGCACCACAAAAAATCTTTCGCGGACGGCGTTCAGTTTGATGGCGACAATTTGCGGGTCTATGCTCGCCTCTTCAGCCGCGATTTATACCTCTACGAGATGAGTAGCTCTGATGAAGTCCCTCCCTTGGAAACGGTCTTTGTCCTGTCGATCGGCACTGGCGATGAGAGCGATGACGTCTACAACGAGCTTCGCGACGAGCTCAGCACCTTCGTGGAGGTCGCAGTCATCGACACCGAGATCGATATTGAGAACGAAGACATCTAAAGGGTCGCGGTAGAGACAGTAGTTACCCACCGCCCCCCGCACAGATCCGTACGAGCGGAATTACCGCATACGGCTCCTACCTCAGGTCATGACGTGAAACCTTTGCGATGGGTAGGGATGAGCCAGTTTTACGGGAGGAAGGTATCGGTTCACTATCGGTCCAAAACGCTGCCAAGACATTCGTACGCGCTGACTGCGTCGCCTTAATGAACCGCCCCGTATTTCGTGGAGGGTATTTTTTGTACCTCAAGCGGCCGCCCTGTTGGCCTGTTCCAGCAACTGCGTCTGATGGTTTGCCTCAGCTTCTGCGGGAGGGATATATCCTAGCAGGCTGTCGGACTTTCACTTTGTGCCGAATTATCTTATAATTACCTATGATTCAATGTGATGAGTGAAATATGTCCCACTTTCTCGATGCTGATCGCAAGACGGATTATCTCCTGCCGCCC
>JAPTWR010000106.1 GCA_028065135.1 Acidithiobacillus sp. | reverse complement strand
TCATGATCGCCTCTTTCCCGAGATAGTGGTCGATCCGGAAAATAGAATCTTCTGGAAACACCGATTGCGCGATACGGTTAAGTTCCCGCGCGGAGGCCAGGTCGCGTCCGAACGGCTTTTCAATGATCACGCGCGCCTGATCGGCCAGGCCGGAAGAACCCAGTCTATTGATCACCTTCGCGAACAGCGTGGGTGGAATGGCGAGGTAGTGCACCGGGCGCCGGGCATCACCCAGCGCCTGTTTCATGGCTTTAAATGTCTCCAGATCGTTGTAATCGCCACCCACATATTTGAGCAGGGAAAGTAGGTGATCGAGGGCATCCCGATCATCAATCTTGCCCGCTTGCTTGATGCTATCTTTCGCACGTTTATGCAATTGCGCCAGGCTCAACTTTGAGCCAGCAACACCTATCACCGGCACGTTGAGTACACCGCGCTTCACCATCGCATAGAGCGCAGGAAAAATCATTTTGTGGACAAGATCGCCGGTCACACCGAAAATCACCAGTGCATCAGCCGGCGTCGTGCGGCTATGAATACTATTCATCTCAATACCCCGCTTTTTTCTCTTCATGACCGCCAAACTGCCTACGCATCGTGGACAGAAGCCGGTTGGCATAATCGCCATTGGCCAGTTCTTCGGCCATCCGTTCAAATCCTCGTGCGGGCGCCCATTGCCCCTGCTCTGCTGAACTTATGGCGTTCCAATAGGTAGCAGTTGACTTAGTCATTTATTTTTCCGGGAATACGCGGTTTGTTGGCATCGGCGGTAGTTGGGGCGCCAAGAGAAACTGCTGAAGAAGATTTCTTGCCCCCAAAAAGATCCTCGAAATGTTAATTCGCTTTGGGAATTGTGGGCTAACCAGCCAATTCTATCAACACCTCTTCCGTGGCAGTCAGCAGGAGATTGCCGAGAAATTATTGCGTGAGAGACGTGGCAAGCCTCCAGGCTGTCCGACAAACAGCAGAAGGAACCCTGCCGGAAGGAGAACATGGGCGTCCATGGCTTCTTTCACCATTTCGGTGTGCCGGTTGTGGTCATCGGGCGATTCGTTATCCCCTTGCGGCAGTTTCAGGGCTTGCTGGGTAACGCATCTAACCGGCGGATGACTGCTCCATATTGCCGCCGTAAGGCAAGCCATAGGGTTACACCCAAAAGGGGTGTCCTTCATGTCTTTTGCAGAGTGCGGTCCTGTACAACGTGCCAACCTTTTTTGTCTTCCACAGGAAGATGCGGATCACCGTCAACCAGAACCTGATTCGCGTGATGCTCTCGCCCGGCGGCAAAGCCATTGCCATGCACAATGCTTCCCTCCTTCATGAAGATGTTCAGATTGTTCTTGGTGGCGAAGTGCAGCAGTTCCGCATAAGCCACCGGATGCGACTGCTCCAGTGCTTCATCAAAAATGACGGATGCGTAACCTTCGATGGTGGCTGGCTCCACGTCATCCTCGTAGTGGATCTTATGGTTGGGGCCGAAGTGCGCCAGGCCCACCCCCTCAATGAGCATTTCCGCCCAGTCTGATGGCCGAAATTTCCGTCGGTCCGGGAGCACAACGCCTTCAATAACAATGAGCATGTCTGGTTTTTCCGTAGGGTTGCACCCTGCAAGGGTTGACGATGAATGGTTAGCCTTCGTTGGAAAACCAGTTTATTGTTCGGTTCCCTTGGAACCTGTTCCGCAAGCTGGCGGCCGGCAGGGCTTGCAGCCGGCGGAGCTGGAAAGCCGCCTCATCGTTCAGGCTACGGCGCGGGCCGAGCGGGCGATGCCAATGGCGACGATACTGGTGAGACTGGCCACCTGTAGCTTGCGTGGAACAGTTGTATTAGCGATACCGTCAGCCATAGAGTAGCTGGCCGTGATCACACAGATCAAACCATCCTGGCGGTGGGTATCCAGGACGGCATACTTCATACCTGCATCCAGTGCGTGTTGCGCCAGGGCAAGAACGCGGTCACTCACCAGATGCTGCAAGGTTTCCATTTCGACCATGGGATTCTCCGCTTTTGAGGATCAAAAATCAGGAACGCCAACATCATGCCTAGCCTGGTTCCTGGATGCAAATGATATTGCTGACCGCAAGTCTTGCTGGCTGTAAGCCCTGCGCTTGCGGCAGAACCCTTCTGCGGGAGAGGCTTGTCGGTATGTCACATTTTCAGACCAAGAACGATAAACCAAGCCGCCCCGACCGCTGTTGCTGCTGGCACGTCGGCAGATACCAGAAAAGCAAGGGTGCCACCAGTTACTCCCCCAGCAATCGCATAAACAGACAGATCGCGCAACTCTAGGGTGATAGGACTGCAATGTCCAGCGCCACCATCGGATGACCCTGGATCGGAGGCGCCGCACGTGATGGTGATGGTGAACCATACACGATCTCTTGCAAAGATGACTGGAAAATCATTGCAGAGATAACACCCTGTAGCAATCCATTGCCGACTTTGCGCATGTTTTGCTTTGACCCATTAAGCGGGCGGCTGGTGATGGGTTTACCCGGGAGGCGAGGGTGCTGTGGGTCATTCAGTGTCCTTCCGTGTGGCTGCGGCGCATGGAACCACCGGCCTCTGCCGCACCGCCGCCATGGCTGATGGGGTTGTTGAGGGCATCGGGGGCGGGGAGTTGCATCAGAGTATAGAGCTTGCGGAGGTTGAGGCGATACAGATGGTCGAAATCTCGGACGGAGTCCGAGGGGTTGTAGTCGCCGAACCACCAGAACCAGTCAGAACCTTCACAGCGACCGAGTTGTTCAAGAATCTTGGCCTGCTGCTCCCCAGAGAATTGCCCGCGATGCTGATCCACGTCCTGCTTGGCGGTGCAGAGCAAATCCCATGCGCGGTTTTTAGCGGCGTCGCCAATCCAGGTGCTGAAGCTGCCGTAGACCCAACTCCCTGCGGCCAGCCGGGGTATGGCCTTCACGTCGTCTGGATGGTTGTTGATGAAATCGCTGAAGGTACACATCCGGATGTGGGGGTGATTAGCCAGGGATTTATAGAGTTCCGAGAGAAAGTAGTAGCCATTGTAGGGATAGTATTCCCAGGCATTTTCACCATCGAGAATGATACTGACGACTGGGTTTGCCTCGTGCTCCGTCTGCCGCCATATGGCTTCCAGTTTGTGGATGAAGTCCGTGACGGCATCATGTCCGGACCAGGTTTTGTAGTCGAAGCCGATGGTGTCGGAGAGCGCATCATCGCGGAAGAAGAGTACGGGTCCTGTCCCCGGCAGTTGATAGGGGCGGTACAAGTATTCCACCCGGCTGCGGGGGCCGCTGTCATCGTCGCTGAGCAGCAGGCTGTGGGTCAGTACGCCTTCACCGGAAGCGGTCCAGCGCACCCCGGTGTTGCCGAGCATTTCGACAAAGGCGGCAGAGACGCCCCCTTCGGCAGGCCACATGCCTTGCGCCGGGACTCCGAAATGCTGGAGATAACTCTGCTGTGCCCGGTCGATGTGCCAGCGCGTGCGCTCAGCCCCGCCGGGATAGGCCAGGCAGTCGGGCAGCTGGGCGTCCGTTACCGCTTCGCGCGCGGCGTGGAAGTCGAGCAGCAGCGGACCGATGGGATGGTAATAGGGGGTGGTGGAAATCTCAATGCGTCCCGCTTCCGCCAGGGCGCGATAGCGGGGGATCAGTCCGCCAATCAGTTCTCCGAGAAAGTGGACGAGTTGCTGGCGGTCTTCCTGGCTGAAACCGTGTCCCTTGGCAAAAAGTGATCGCAGGAAAGGGCTGCCGCGGCGCACGGTCTCCCCGGTCCAGGCCAGGTGATACCAGACCAGAAGATCCGCGAGGTATTGTATGGAGAGGTAATCCGACATTTCCTTAACGTCTTCCAGCATTAACTGGTAAATGTCATACAGGCGACGATAATCCGGGAAGGGGTTGAGCATGTGCTCCGGGTCGAGGCGGAAACATTGCTCCAGCAGGAAATGCCGCTGTTCGTTAGGCAGTGCTTTGAGATTTTCCATGGCAAGTGCAATGAGCAGCGGATCGCGGAACTGTCCGCTCTGAAACTGCGCGGTGTAGTCTTCTAATTGCTCGACCAGAATCGGCACACAATTAAACACCCCGCGGGCGAGGGGATTCTCCTCATAGTGGGCGATCATGTCCGAATAGTCTTTGCAGGCGTGCAGATAGGTCCACGGCAAGACGTAGACGCCGTCGGCATTGCGGTAATCGGGCTGGTGCATGTGCCAACAGAAAATAACATGAAGCGCGCGCGCCGGGGGCATGGGATTACCTCACAAAATGTAGTTGCTGGCCAAGTAACTCCGGGGTAATCAGGGTCACGCCGTTGGGCGTGCGATAGAAACGACGGGCGTCTTCGACCGGATCTTCACCGACCACAAGCCCGTGCGGGATAATCGTACCTTTGTCCACTACCACCTTGCGCAGGCGGGCACCTTCGCCCATGCGCACGTTGGGCAGGATGACTGAGTCTTCAATCAGCGTGTGTCCGTCATTGATCCGCACGTTAGAAAAAAGCAGTGAGCGGCGGACGGTAGCGCCGCTGATGATGCAGCCGCCGGAAACAATGCTGTCCAGCGCCATACCGCGCCTACCTTCATCGTCGAACACGAATTTGGCCGGCGGTAATTGTTCCTGATAGGTCCAGATCGGCCAGCGGCTGTCATAAAGATCAAGATCGGGAGTGACATGTACGAGGTCGATATTGGCGGCCCAGTAGGCATCCACTGTGCCCACATCCCGCCAGTAACAGCGGCTGTTGCCTCCTTCGGAACTGGAAATACAGCTATTACGGAAACGATGCGCGATTACCCGGTAGCGCGACACCATGTAGGGGATGAGGTCGTTACCGAAATCATGATATGAGATGCTGGCGGAGCGCCTTGTAATCTACTGTAAAGACATGGGCTATACCCACATTGAGCTGATGCCCGTGATGGAGCACCCTCTGGATGAATCCTGGGGCTATCAGGTGAGCGGCTATTTTGCGCCTACCAGTCGTTTTGGTACCCCCGATGGTTTCCGCGCCTTTGTGGATCACTTTCATCAGGCAGGCATCGGCGTTCTCCTGGACTGGGTGCCGGGGCATTTCCCCAAGGATGACTGGGGGTTGGCGCGTTTTGATGGCACCGCGCTGTATGAACATGCCGACCCGCGCGAGGGTGAGCACAGTGATTGGGGCACTTACATTTTCAACTTCGGGCGTAATGAGGTGCGTGGTTTCCTGCTGGCCAACGCCTGTTACTGGGCGGACAGTTTCCACATCGATGGATTGCGCGTGGATGCGGTGGCGTCTCTGCTCTACCGCGATTATTCGCGCCAGGAAGGCGAGTGGATTCCCAATCAGTACGGTGGCCGGGAAAATCTGGAGGCCATCGATTTCCTGCGCGAGATGAATGTGGTCCTCAATGCGCGCCATCCGGGCATCCTCACCATCGCTGAAGAATCCACGTCCTGGCCGATGGTCTCCCGCCCCACCTATGTCGGCGGCCTGGGGTTTTCCATGAAGTGGAATATGGGCTGGATGAATGACACCCTCGCCTATCTGGAGCAGGACCCGGTCTATCGGCGCTTTCACCAGAACGATCTGACCTTCAGCCAGCTTTACGCCTATACGGAAAACTTCGTGTTACCCCTGTCCCACGACGAAGTGGTGCACGGCAAGCGTTCACTGCTGGACAAAATGCCGGGGGATGCCTGGCAGCGTTTTGCCAACCTGCGTTTGCTCTTCAGCTACCAGTTTGCGCATCCCGGCAAGAAACTGAATTTTATGGGCAACGAGTTCGGCCAGGGACGGGAGTGGGATTGTGGGCAGGCCCTGGACTGGGACTTGCTGCATTGGGATTGGCATCAGGGTATTCAGCGGTTGAGCCGGGATCTGGCGCATCTTTACCGGGATGTTCCGGCTTTGCATGTGCAGGATTTTCAGGGTGAGGGTTTCTCCTGGGTGGATTGTCACGATGCCGATCAGTCGGTGCTGAGCTTCCTGCGCTGGGATCGGGATGGCGGCTTCGTGCTGGCCGTGTTCAATTTCACGCCGGTGCCACGGCGCAATTATCGTCTGGGGGTGCCAGCGGCGGGCCGCTATCATGAAATCTTCAACAGTGATGCGGACGCTTATCACGGCGGTAATATCGGTAACTTGCCGCTGCAGGCGCAGGCCCAGGCCTGGATGGGGCTGCCTCATTCGCTGGAACTGGTGCTGCCGCCTCTCGGGGCAATCTATTTGCAGCTGACAGATACTGGCTAAACCCGGGGGACGATGTCCCGCGTGATTTTGCCTCTCCAAGACCTTGTCCAGAAACCACCATCCGGAAAAGTGTTGAAGAATTTCTTGATCGCATCCTCTCGACCCTACTTGCGTTAGGGCAGGCCGCAAAACTTCCAGCGAGTTCTCTCTCCCTCTGATTTGGTTTATACTCATATCAGCTTTTTCTGTTGGCGCGCACAGGGTGGTCTTTTAGCTCTTTGTGGGGGTGTCGATGAGATGCGCTCAAGAATGAATCCACGGCAGGGATCATGATCTTCCGGCAATTTTTTGACCCAAGGACCCGAAGGCTGAGTTACCTCTTCGCTGACCCGGTAACGCGCACAGCGGCTGTGGTCGATCCCATGCTCGCCACCGTTGACAGCATGCTGGAAACGATAACAGCACTAGATCTATCGCTTCAGTACATTTTGGTAACCTGCATCCATCTGGACCACGATCACACGACGCTGGCCTTAAAAGCCGTTACCGATGGGCGCGTGGTTCTGCATGAGTGGGCACCCGGCGTCCACTCCGACTTGCGGACCAGAGAGGGTGACAGCCTGTATTTGGGTGAGGAAACCGTAAAAGTTATCCATACGCCCGGGCAAAGCCCCTGTGCGGTGACCTACCAGTGGAGGGATCGGCTCTTCACGGGTGAAACGCTTCTCGCCGGTGGTGTGGGCGTCTGCGCTCCGCAGAGTAGCAACGTCACACAGCTTTACCAGAGTATCACTTCACGTTTACTCACCTTCCCCAGTGAATACCTGGTCTATCCAGGCCGAGAATTCAAAGGTCGACGCATGAGCAGTGTGGAAGAGATACGACGCTGCTGCCACTGGTTTTATACCGGTCGGCGCGTGGGCGCCTTTGCGCGTGCTTGCCAGCGCATGCTGCCCAACTGGCCTCTTGAGTCGAACGAAGAACCTTCAATAAGCGGGGCTGCAAATGATGTGCTTGCCTGATTCAATTCTGAAGAACCCCATGGCTCCCGGTTGTTACCCGATGCTACGCCACACTACGTCTATATGGGTACGGCTGGAGGGTTGTTGAGTCCGTGCTTATCGGGTTGTCTCCCAACGTAACATTTCTCATACAATAGATTGTGCTCATGAAAGATGCTTCACACCACATATGATGTCTTTGGGAGCTAATCCGATAAGCACGGTTCATTCTGCCCCGATAAAAAGAACTTTCGCCATCCGCAAGGACCCCCTTGCAGAGCGCGACCCGGCGCCGGAAGACCAAAAGACGCTCTGGGAAGTCGCAGCATGGCTTGAAGAAGGCCGAAAATGGATGGCACGCGGGACGGCCATTCTGGAGCGACATCAGGCAGACAGATAGAACGGAGGTTGGCATGGCAACGACACATACATGGGTTGACGACACCAAAGAATATGCGCGCGGGCACTGGCGCGAAATCCTGGTTCAGCTCGGGGTGGAAGTGCCGGCCACGTCCCATAAACATGGTGCGTGTCCAGGGTGCGGCGGCACGGATCGCTTCCGCTTCGACGATAAAGGCGGTCGTGGCAGTTTTATCTGCTCCAATGGAGGAGGCGATCCAGTGGCCGGCGACGGTTTCAAACTGTTGGAGCATGCGAAAGGCTGGCGATTTATGGAGGCTGCTCGCCGGGTTGCCGATGTGCTCGGGGTGGACCGCGACGCAACACCGCTGATGCCCACCCGGAATGATCTGCTGGAGCGCCGCCGCGTTCAATTGGCGCGCGCCATCCAGGAAGAGGATCAGGATGCCGAGAAGAAGGAGCGGGCGCGCAAAGCGGTGGACCTCACTCTTAGTCAGTGCGTCCCGCTCAAGCACGTCCTGCCGGTATGGAACTATCTGCAACGTCGAGGCCTGCTGGAGCGATTTGTCGCGGGTGCGGATAACCTCATGGCCCACCCGGGGCTCCCCTACTATTACCGTCCATCCAAAGATGCCAAGTTTCAGACCCTGGGCACCTTCCCCGCCCTCATTGGCGTCTGCAAGTCGGCGTCCGGGCAAGTCGTCACGTTGCATCGTACCTGGATCACCCCGGAGGGTCGCAAGGTGGAGCTACCAGACCCAGATCCCAACGCTTCCGAATCCCCTATCCTTCCCTCCAGAAAGCTCATGACGCCCATGGACGATGCACCCTACCATATCCCGCTCTACGCACCGCACGGAGAGAAGCTGGGCGTTGCGGAGGGCATAGAAAGTGCTGTTGCGGCGGCCATGCTCAATGATGTGCCCGTCCATAGTGCCATCGACTCCGGCAAGCTCATTCATTACGCGCCGCCTGTGGGTGTCCAGCAGCTCTATATTTTTGCGGACCCCGATCCTGCAGGCCGACATGGTGCCGAATATTTGCGCGACCGTCTGACTATCGAGCGTCCGCATATGAAAGTGGAGATCCGCTATCCGCCGAAGGTGCCCGGTAAGCCCAACGCAGACTGGAACGATGTGCTCCTGTACCACCAGCAGGTGACTGCGGATGCGGTGAATGCGGCGTGTCCCTGCGAAAGAAGTCCATGACCGGAATGCCGCCTTTCGCGGAAATAAAGATTGGGCACATGTTGATTGGAGCCAGGCCTGTAGCCAGTCCTCTGAAGAGGATGAAGTTATTGGCGGAACAATACTCGATTGAGGATACGCTGCTCATTCTTTCACGGACTACAAATGCGGGGTTGTGGCAACATTGACCGGAGGCCTTGGATGACGACGCGCTACGAATTGCTCATGCAAAAAAGAATCAGGGATCGACAAGCGGATGCTAGCGAACGCTCTGCGCGAGTGCTTCGATCCCTTGCGCAGAAAGGCGTGGCGGTCCGCGTCATTGGGTCCTTGGCCGATGGGCGCTTCGGCATCCACTCAGATGTGGACTTTCTGATAGAGCGGCTTCCCCATGATCGTTTGCGATACCGCATCGAAGGCTGCGTTGAGGACATCATGGGACCGATACCTTTCGATGTGATCTACGCAGACGAAGTGTCTTGGGGTGCGCACCCATGACGGCACGATCACCCAAAAGTTCTGCTATTTTTGCCCTCATCCGTAACTGTTCACTAGGGGTACATTTACCTGTAACCATGCCACCACCCAGTCCGGCATGGGAGGTGGTTGCTCGGGCGAAGGAAGCCCGTCATGCCGGCCGCGCGCCACAGTCGCCAAGCGCCAGGCGCCTACGTGTAGCGGCTTGCAATCCAAAACGGCGTGCTCGCAATCCATGGGCTTTTTCGGCTCACATTAACTGCAACTGACGGGCCTTCGTGCTCACATTATCTGCAACTGACGGTGCCTAAATTGGCAGACCAACAGCCAGCATTTTGTCCCGCAGTTCAGCGGCGCGTGCCGGGTCCAGTGTATTATTGAGAAATGCCTTGATCTCCGCCGGGCGGGCATCAAACTGCTCCACCAGATCCTTGATATGGTAGCCGTGGCGCATGAGGGCCGGCTCCCGCGCCGCTCACCATGTCCTCGAATATCCGCTCGCAGCCCGCAGCCTGCAGGGCATCGCGTTGCAGATCCAGGTTCTGGTCATCGATGGATACCCATGCGTAGCCAATCAGCATGGCGTTCAGTCCAATAAGTCACGAGATTCAGGTATAGCCGGACTTTGAATATTGGAAAGGGTTTATGAGGTGCCGAATGGCAGATTTCAGCAGTGTTCCGAACGGAGCCTTGGGGCGTCCCAAAAACGAGCGTTTTGTGGATCTGTTCAGTTGCAGTTAATGTGAGCACGCCGTCATGGATTGCGAGCACGGGCGGATGATTGCGAGCATAGTTGCAGATAATGTGAGCACGAAGGCCCGTCAGTTGCAGTTAATGTGAGCCGAAAAAG
>JAPTWR010000081.1 GCA_028065135.1 Acidithiobacillus sp. | reverse complement strand
AGCTGTTGCCCAAACGCTTCATGCGCCGCCGCCGAAGGCGCTGGGAGCCCATTCCCGAGGCCATGCTGCTTACCGAGATGCCGGCCATCGCTGAATGGTTGGAATGGCGTTTGTTCGATGCCCGTGCCGAAATCCTCTTTGAGAACTACATTTTTGCCGAAGGTGAATGGCCCGAACGTATTTTGCGGCTCCTGTGTGACAAGGCGAGGGCGGGGGTAGGTGTTTATGTCACCTTGGATGCGTTGGGCAGTCGAGGTTTTCCCGGTGCCCGGGCGGCGGAACTGCGCGCCGCCGGTGTCCATTTGCATTGGTATCACCGGTTGCAGTTCAGGGGTCTGGAAAAACGTCTCCGGCGCAGCCACCGCCGGGTGGTTGTGGTGGATGGTCAATGGCTTGCCGTGGGTGGTTTTGCCATTTCCGATGACTGGCTGACGGGCGCGCCTGGTATGGCGCCTTACCGTGAAACGCTTTTTGCCTGTCGGGGGGCGCTGGCAGGGCAGGGGCGCCGGATCTTCTTCCGTCATCGCCCGGAGACCTTGCCCTCGCTGGACATGGTGATGGACCCCGGACGAGACACGGGATGGTGGGGACACGGACGCTTCTTGGAGGGCGCGCCGCCGCGGAGTTCCGCGATGCGTCGCGGTTTGTTGGCGGCCATCCGGGCCGCGCATCGCAGCATCTGGATCGCCACGCCTTATTTCAACCCCGACCCGGTTGTCTTGCATGCCATCTACCGCGCCGCCCAACGGGGGGTGGAGGTCAGGCTTCTCCTTGCCGGACGGATCACCGATCACCCATTGTTGCGATTCGGGATTCAGGCGTATTATCAACGACTGATGCGCAGAGGAGTGCATATTTACGAATATCAAGGCGCCTTTCTGCACGCCAAGTATTTGTTGGTGGATGGCTCCTGGGCATCCATCGGCTCAGCCAATTTTGATTTCCTGAGCTTGTGGTTCAATCATGAATTGAATGTGGAATTGCGCGCTCCGCTCGCTTCGTTGCTGTTGCGGACGCTGTTCTTGCGCGAATTCGCCCGGGCTCGAAGGATCGACCCGGAACCATGGCGCAGGCGTCCCCGCTGGCGACGGGCCATCGAATGGTGTTGGGCGCAGGTTGATCGTTGGGTGCAGGCTCGAGCCTTGGGTCAGCGCCGTTATTGAGAGGATTTCATGCATCATATCTGCAAAACCGCAGTGCTGCCTTACAGCGCCGCGCAGATTTTTGCCTTGATCGAGGATGTCCGTGCCTATCCGCAATTTTTGCCGTGGTGCGGGCGGACGCGGATTATACAGTCCAAGGGGGATGAAATGGTCGCTGAGATCACCATCTCCCATGGCGCCTTTGGCAAGTCGTTCACCACCAGGAATCGCTATCAGCGGCCCAAGTTGGCCGAAGTGCGGCTGGTGACCGGCCCCTTCCGCTTTCTGGAGGGGCTCTGGCAACTGGAGCCGGAGCCTCATGGTACCAAAGTGACGCTGGATATGCGTTTTGAATTCGCTTCACGACTGGTTGGCGCCTTCCTGGAGCCCATTTTCAAGCAAGCGGCGGAAACCATGGTGCAGCGCTTCGCGCAGCGCGCGCGCGCCGTCTACGGTCAACCCGGCGTGTTGAGGAACCAAAAGCCGGAGGGCGGGGTGTTGCCGGAATAGGGTTCAGGAAGCATCGGCGGCCGTGGGTGCCTGAGTATCGTGTACGTCCCCCTGTACGCCGATCAACTTCCCTTCCTTATCAAAAAGGACCAGTACCTTGTGGGTTTCCGTGGAACCATAGGCGGGTTTGAAACTGTAGGCGTACACCCACTGATGTGGGTGCCAAGGGTCATGCAGCAACGGCGAACCCAGAATGGCGCGGACCTGCATCTCATCCATGCCGGGGTGCAATGCGGCCAGTTCCTTGGCGGTGACGATATTGCCTTGCTGTACATCGACGCGATAGATACTGCAGGCGTTGAGCAACAGGGCACAGAAAGTAAGCAGGGTAATTAGACGGAAGCTTCTCATGGTCCTTGTCTTGGGCGGCGGGTGGAACTATCCTAAACCATTCCGCATGGCCATTGCTACGAGCGAATGAACGACGAACGGATGAACAGCGATGAACTGAAGCGGGCCGGCCTCAAAGCGACCTTACCCAGATTGAAGATCCTGCGCCTCTTCGAAGGGAGCGACACGCGCCATCTCACCGCTGAGGAAATCTATCGGCAATTACTGGAGGCGGGAGAAGAGGTGGGGTTGGCCACGGTGTACCGGGTGCTGACCCAGTTTGAGTTGGCGGGGTTGGTACGGCGTCATCATTTTGAGGGGGATAAGGCGGTCTTCGAACTCAACGAGACCGGCCACCATGATCATATGGTATGCACGGCCTGCGGCAAGGTATTGGAATTTTATGACGAGGCGCTGGAAGCGCGGCAGCGGGAGATCGCGGCCGTGCAGGGTTTTTCCATCAGTGATCACAGCCTTTACCTGTATGGCACTTGCCGCGGGATGCAGGATACCGGGGTTTGCTCGCTACAGAAGGATTTGGCCGACCGCCGGGCGGTCTAGTCTGGCGCGTTGCCGAGTACCAGATTATCGCGGTGGATGATTTCGATTTCGTCCACATCACCGAAGAGCGCACGCAGCGCCTCGCTGCTTTTACCCAGGCGCAGCAGCACTTCATCCCGGGTAAAATTCACCAGGCCGCGGGCCACCTCTTGATTTTCCTGATCCACACAGCGCACCAGGTCGCCGCGCCGGAAGCCGCCTTCCGCGGCGGTGATACCGATCGGGAGCAGGCTGCTGCCTTTTTCCCGCAGCACTCGCGCGGCACCCGCATCCAGCCAGAGGGTTCCGGTTGGACGCAACTGCCCCGCCAGCCAGCGTTTGCGCGCGGCCAGTTTGGCCAGTCCCGGGCGGAAGCAGGTCCCTAACGCTTCGCCCGCCCAGAGGCGCAGCAGCACATTTTCCGCATGGCCCGGTGCGACGAGGGTGGCGGCACCCGATTGGGCGGCCCGGCTGGCGGCCCGCACCTTGGTGAGCATTCCGCCACTGCCCAGTGCCGTTCCGGCACCCCCCGCCATCCGCAGCAGTTCGGGATCACCCGCCTCCACTTCCGTGAGCAGGCGGGCCTCGGGGTGATGGCGGGGATCGTGGTCATAGAGACCCGCCTGATCGGTCAGGATGACCAGCAGATCGGCTTCCAGCAGATTGGCGACCATGGCGGCGAGCGTGTCATTATCGCCGAAACGAATCTCCGCGTTGGCGATGGCGTCGTTCTCGTTGATGATGGGGACCACGCCCACTTCTAGCAAGGTACGCAGGGTAGCGCGGGCATTGAGGTAGCGTTGACGATCCCGCAAGTCTTCGTGTGTCAGCAGCACCTGACTGCCGTGAATGCCACCCTGCTGCAAGAAGCTTTCATAGACCTGAATGAGCGCCGCCTGACCGACGCTGGCGGCAGCCTGGAGCTGGTGCAGAGCGTGCGGTCGTGTTTGCCAACCGAGGCGTTCCATGCCCGCGGCGACCGCCCCCGAGGAAACAAGGACGATCTCCGTGTTGTTGCGACGGAGGACCAGTATCTGTTTGACCCATGCTTCAATGGCCTGCAGATCTAAGCCCTGTCCGTTATTGGTGAGCAGACTGCTGCCGATTTTGACGATCCAACGCTGGGCGGATTTCAGGTCGCGGCTCACGTCGTATCCTCTTCCCAATCGGTGGTGAGGTCGTCGCCATGCCAGTCTGAAGAATCCTCGTCTGCGTCGGTGTCGTCGCCCCAGTCCTCGAATTGCGTGGGCTCGGGGGCGGGGGGCAGGTCGGGGAGAGTGTGCCAGATGGCATGTATCAGCGCGTCACATCCGGTGCCGCCCGCCGCGGAAAGCAGAAAGGCCGGGCCTTCCCATGCCAGTTGCCGACATATCTGTTGAAAGCGTGTTTCGGCCTCCGCGATCGGAAACAGGTCCGCTTTGTTGACCACCAGCCAGCGGGGGCGCTCCGCCAGCACCGGGCTGTAGGACGCCAGTTCCGTCTCCAGCGCGCGCACATTGGCCGCCGGATCGCTCGCATCGGCGGGCGCCATGTCCACCAGATGCAGAAGCAGGCGGGTGCGACTCAGGTGTTTGAGGAAGCGGGTGCCGAGACCCGCGCCTTCCGAGGCGCCGGGAATGAGGCCGGGTATGTCCGCCAGCACAAAGGATTCGTGGGCGGCGATACGCACCACGCCGAGGTGTGGATACAGGGTGGTGAAGGGATAGTCGGCCACTTTGGGGCGGGCTGCGCTGACGGCGCGGATCAGGGTGCTCTTGCCGGCGTTGGGCAAGCCCAGTAGGCCGACATCGGCGAGCAGGCGCAGTTCCAGGCGCAGGTTGCGTTCCTCGCCCGCACCGCCTTTTTCGAACTGACGCGGCGCGCGATTGGTGCTGGACTTGTACGCCATGTTGCCATGGCCACCGCGTCCGCCCTGGGCTACGAGCAGCTGCTCTCCGTGGGTACGCAGATCACCGAGTAATTCATGGGTGCCGTCATCATACACCAGCGTGCCTACCGGTACGGTGATCCGCTGATCGTGACCAGCGCGTCCGGTCATCTGGCGTCCCGCTCCGCCGTGACCGTTCTCCGCCCGGTAGCGGCGTTGGTAACGGAAGTCGATGAGGGTGTTCAGATTCTCTTGGGCCACCAGATAGACACTGCCACCGCGCCCGCCATCGCCGCCATCGGGGCCGCCGAAGGGAATGAACTTCTCGCGGCGAAAACTCACCGAGCCATGACCGCCGTTACCGGAGGCTACATGAATACGTACTTCATCAATGAATTTCATAGAAAAACCCCGCTCCCGCGGAAACGGGGCGGGGTCCCTCCGAGAAACTGTCCGCTCAGGTCGCTGAAACGACGCTGACGGTGCGCACCTGGCGTGGGCCCTTGCGCTCAAATTTCACGACCCCTTCCGCCGTGGCGAAGAGGGTATGATCCTTGCCGATACCGACATTGGCGCCCGGATAGAATTGCGTGCCACGCTGACGAATGATGATATTGCCACTGATGACTTCCTGTCCGGCGTAGCGCTTGACGCCCAGACGCTTGGATTCTGAATCGCGACCGTTGCGGGAAGAACCGCCCGCTTTCTTATGTGCCATGATGGTGCTCCTTAGGCTTCGATGCCGGTGATACGGACTTCGGTAAAATACTGGCGATGGCCCTGCTGCTTGCGATAATGCTTGCGCCGACGCATCTTGAAAATATGCACCTTTTTGGCACGTCCCTGGCTGAGTACCGTGACCTTCACCGATGCACCCGCCACCAGAGGCTGGCCGACCTGAACCGTGTCGCCACTACCCAGCATCAGGACGCGGTCGAATGCGAGTTCGGCGCCGGGTGCTGCCTCCATCTTTTCGAGCCGGAGCTTGTCGCCCACTGCCACTCGATACTGCTTGCCACCATTTTCAATGACCGCGTACATCACAAACCTCCAACATGGGTTTTGCCGATACTGCCCGGAAAGGCCCGGTAAGATACCGTTGTTAGGGTATTAAGGTCAAGTGAGTTTGACCGCCAACACCGCAATCGGGGAGGAAGGCGGTCTTACCGGCTCAGACGAGCATGTGAGCCACTACGCCCCCGAAGTCGGCCGAGAAAAAAGGCGCGCGGCAACGAGGGGCGTCACAGGGGTCCCTGACACCGTTGCCGCGCCGACCCGGGGTCAGACTGTCGCCATCAACACCGGGGTATCGAAGCCTTGCTCCCGCAGACGGATGTTGCGCAGTTCCGCCGAGCGTTCAAAATCTCTGATCACTTCCAGTACGTCGTGATCGATGAAGCCGACCTGTTCCCCATCCAGGATGACTTCCGCGCCTTTGGGAAGGCGTTCGAGGATGTGGGACAACTTCGCTTTGTTGACGAAGGTGACTTCTCGATTCAGGGATATTTTGTAGGTTGACCCCTCCCGGCCGATTTCTATGGCGCTGTGATAATTGGCCTTGAGCACAAAGAACACACCCGTCAGCAAACCAACCACCACCCCTGTAATGAGGCTGGTGAACAGGATGGCGACAATGGTGATTATGAACGGCAGGTACTGAGATTTATCCAGCCGAAACATCCGGTTGAATATGCCGGGGTGTGCCAGCTTGAAGCCGACGAAAATGAGGATGGACGCCAGGGCGGCCAGCGGAATCCGGTTCATCAGGGTCGCCAGGAACAACACCGCCAGCAACAGGAAAAGTCCGTGCAGAAAGGCGCTGGCCTTGGTGCGTGCCCCGGCGGCCACATTCGCCGTGCTACGCACGATGACCGCCGCCACCGGCAGGCCGCCGACCAAGCCGCTCGCCACATTGGCGATGCCTTGCCCCAGCAGTTCCCGGTCCAGTGGCGTTCGACGTTTGAAGGCGTCCAGTTTATCCGCTGCTTCGATGGACAAGAGGCTTTCCAAGCTGGCGATGAAGGTGAGGGTGATGGCGGTCACCCAAACGGTTTTCGATCCGATCATCCCCCAGTCCGGCAGTTGCAGCATACCCCGGAAGTCTGCGAAGGAGCGAATGACGGGCAAATTGACCAAGTTGTGGCCACTGACGGCCAGGCTCGGAAGGACATGGATGAACAGGGTGTTGAGCAAGGTGCCGAAGACCACCGCCATGAGCGGTCCGGATAACCAAGCCTGTTTGCGCAGTAGCGCCACGTTGTCCCAGGTGATGAGGATGGAAAGCGCCAGGACGCTGATCAGCAGCGCTCCCCATTCCAGATGCATCAGGGCGGCGATCACCCCGGTGAAGGTGTTCTCGCCGTGCGCGCTGACGAAATCCTGACTGCCGAACGCTCCCAGATCAAAACCGATGGCGAAGGGAAACTGCTTGAGAATGATGATGATGCCGATTGCTGAGAGAATGCCCTGAATGACCGCGGAAGGAAAAAAATACGCGATGACCCCCGCCCGAATGATGCCCAAACCAATCTGAATGACGCCGGCGATGAGCACCGCCAGTAGGAAGGCGGGAAAACTCAGGGTCTGCATGGCCACCAGCACAGTGGCGACGATGGCGGGTGTCGGACCGCTGACGGCCAGTTGCGAACGGCTGAACAGAGGGACGAGCATGCCCCCCAGGATGCCCGCGATCAGTCCGGCAATCAGCGGTGTCCCTGAAGCGAGGGCGACGCCCAGACAAAGCGGCATCGCCACCAGGGCCACGACCACGGCGGCGGGCACATCGGCACGCAGGTTTTTGAGCGGCGAAGTACTCACACGGTTTGCCATGGGTGATCCTCAGGCGAGCCGTTCATATTGGCGTTTCCCGGCGTCATAAGCCAGGAGGGCGCCTTCCTCCATGTCGAAGTACCAGCCGTGCAATTGCAACGCGCCACGTATCACCCGGCGGCGCACACTGTCGAAAGTCAGGAGGTTTTCCAGAGAGACCAGGATGCTCGCCTTCTCCAATGCCCGCGCCTGTTCGTCCGGGCTGGCGTCGGCATATTCCCGCATCACATCGGCGCGCGCATCCCTGGCGATTTCGACCCAGGGGCCGACATACTTGCCTTCGGCGCCGTTCAGTAGCGCTTTTATGCCGCCGCAATGGGAGTGACCGTTTACGATGATGTGCTCTACCTCCAGGTGGCCGACCGCAAAATCCACTGCGGCGCTGGTACCATGAAGATGACCGTCCTGCTCCGCCGGAGGGACGAGATTGGCCACGTTGCGCACGACAAAAATGTCGCCCGGTTCGCTGCCGTACAGCGCGGTAGGCGTGACCCGGGAATCGGAACAGCCTATCAGCATGACCCTCGGGTTTTGCCCCTGCTCCACCAGGGTATCGAAAAGATCCGGTCGCTCCACGTAGTAGGTGCGGTGGAAAGCCTTGAAGCCGGCGACCATGGCGTTGGTCATATCGTCACTCATCGTCATCACTCCCTCGTTATGGATGGACACGCGGCTCAGGATCCAAGTTAGACTTGGACTCTATCAACAAGTTTCAATGCGCATCAAGCCATTTGATGATGCTGGGAATCGACCACAAAAAAGCCCCCAAAGGGGGCCTTTCGTGCCGGTTGAACCCCTATTCAGGCATGACGGGCGCGTACTTGCCTGGCCGCTTCCACCATGTTCTCCAAGGCTGGAGTGACTTCCGCCCACTTGCGGGTTTTCAGGCCGCAGTCGGGATTGATCCACAAGCGCTCGGCAGGGACCACGCTGACCGCCTTCTCCATGAGGCCGACCATTTCCTCCACGCTGGGCACGCGCGGGGAGTGGATGTCATATACGCCGGGACCAATTTCGTTGGGGTAGTTGAAGGTCGCGAATGCGTCCAGCAACTCCATTTGCGAACGCGAGGTCTCGATGGTGATGACGTCGGCATCCATGGCGGCGATGGCGGGCAGGATATCGTTGAACTCCGAGTAGCACATGTGCGTATGGATCTGCACATCATCAGGGGCAATCTGCGCCGAGATGCGGAAGGCCCGTGAGGCCCAGTGCAAGTATAAGTCCCAATCCTTGCGCTTGAGGGGCAAGCCTTCGCGGTAGGCTGGTTCATCAATCTGGATAATACCGATACCGGCGTCGATCAGGTCCTTGACCTCGTCGCGGATGGCCAAGGCGATCTGCAGCGCGGTACGCTCGCGGGGCTGGTCATCACGAACGAAGGACCACTGCAAGATGGTCACCGGACCGGTTAACATGCCCTTCATCGGGCGTTTGGTCAGAGATTGGGCATAGGTGCTCCAGGCCACGGTCATCGGCGCGGGACGCGAGACATCCCCGAAAATCAGCGGCGGTTTGACATAACGCGAGCCGTAGCTCTGCACCCAGCCATGACGAGTGAAGGCGAAGCCCGCCAACTGTTCGCCGAAATACTCGACCATGTCATTGCGTTCTGGCTCGCCATGCACAGGCACATCGATACCCAGGCGTTCCTGTTCCCTTACCACCAGCGCGATTTCCGCTTCCATGGCCTTCTGGTAGTCGGTGCCGCTCAGTTCACCCTTGCGGTTTTGCAGGCGAGCCTTACGGATTTCCGGAGTCTGGGGGAAGCTGCCGATGCTGGTGGTCGGGAAAGCCGGTAGTTTGAAGCGCGCCCGCTGCGCCGCTTCCCGCACCGGGAAGGGACTGTTGCGTCGGCCATCGTCCTGGCCCAGGTCTTTCAGGCGCTGGGCGACGGCAGGGTTGTGAATGCGCGGCGATCCGTGGCGGGAGGCGACGGCGGCGCGGGCGCTAGCCAGTTCCGTGACCACGGACTCCACGCCCCGATCCAGTGCACGGCCGAGGATGGCGACCTCGTCCAGCTTTTGCACGGAGAAAGCCAGCCAGGACTTCAGTTCGGCGTCCAACTCCGTCTCCTGGCTGAGATCCACCGGAGTGTGCAGCAGACTGCAGGACGGCGCCACCCAAAGACGATGGCCGAGCTGCCGGTGGGCGGGCTGCACGAGTGTCAGCGCGGCGTCCAAGTCGGTGCGCCACACATTACGGCCATCGACCACACCCAGGGAGAGCACCTTGTCGGCCGGATACTCGGGCAGGAATTCGCCCAACTGCTGTGGGGCACGGCGCAAATCCAGGTGCAGACCGGCGACGGGCAGGGCCTTGAGCCGTTTGGCGTGATCGGCAACGGACTCGAAATAGGTGGCCAACAATACCTTGGGCGCTTTGCTCTGGCTCAGGGTCCAGTATGCCGTGTCCAGCGCCTGGATCCAGTTCTGGGGCAGGTCGAGCACCAGGGCGGGTTCGTCCATCTGTATCCACTCCACGTCCAGTTCCGCCAGGCGCGCGAGAATTTCGGCGTAAACCGGCAGCACCTTGGGCAACAGGGTCAGACGGTCAAAACAGGCGTTGCCTGCCGGCGCAGCGTGGCCATGACAGGCGCTGTCATCATGAAGGTGCTGGGCCTCGTGACGGGCTTCGGCTTGGAGGTCTTTTTCTTTGCCCAGCCACAGATAGGTGATCGGGCCGACCAGTACCGGCTTGGCCTTCAGTCCCAGTGCGTGCGCCTCTTTCACCTGGGTGAAAATACGGTCGCTGGCCAAGTGGAAATCCATACCCGCGTGGAATTCCGGAACGATGAAATGATAGTTGGTATCGAAC
>JAPTWR010000089.1 GCA_028065135.1 Acidithiobacillus sp. | reverse complement strand
ATGCGCTGGATAGTGAAACGGAGGGGTTGGACAAGTTCTATCAGAGCATCCGTGACCGAGTATCCGTCGCCAAAAGTGAAAAATCGCGCCAGGATCTGATTCGCAACCTGTATGACACGTTTTTCCAAACGGCATTCCCCCGCATGGCGGCACGACTGGGGATTGTCTATACGCCGGTTGAGGTGGTGGACTTCATTCTGCACAGTGCCGATTATGCACTGAAAAAACACTTTGGGACCAGTATATCCGCACCCGGCGTGCGCGTGCTGGACCCGTTCACCGGCACCGGTACCTTCATGACACGATTACTGCAGAGTGGATTGATTGCTCCGGAAGACCTGGAAAGAAAATACAAGGAAGAGATGTATGCCAACGAAATTGTTTTGCTGGCGTATTACATCGCGGCGCTGAATATCGAGAGCACCTATCACGCGATTACCGGAAAATATGAGCCGTTCCCAGGTATCGTGCTGACAGACACGTTTCAGATGGATGAGGTTCGGGATGGTATAGACGATATTATTCTTCCGGAGAACAATGAACGGGTGGAGCACGAAAGGCAGCAGGAAATACGGGTAATTTTTGGAAATCCACCGTATTCTATTGGTCAAACAAGCGAAAATGATAATAATAAAAATAATTTCTATCCACGACTGGATAGGCGAATTAAGGAAACCTACGCTGCTGTGTCAAGGTCTAAATTGGTTAGAAATTTATATGCTTCTGAAATTCGCGCATTGCGGTGGGCTACAGACCGAATAGGCAACAGTGGAGTTGTGACTTTTATTACCAACGGACGGTTTATAAACAGTAATAATGGAAGCGGCCTGAGGAAGTCGATAGAAAAAGAGTTTAAGTATGCATACGTTCTTAATCTTCGCGGATTTATTAAGGGACGGATAGGTGAAGATGCAAAAAGGGAAGGACAAGGAATATTTGACATCGTAACTGGGACGGCTATTATCATGTTTATAAAGCTAGAGAAAGATGATAAGCCATGCGAATTGTTATACCACGATATTGGTGATTATCTAACTCGTGAAAACAAGCTTGGGCTTCTTAGTAAATTTAGTGACATAAGTGGCTTGAAGTTCACAAAAATAGAAACAAACGATTCGGGGGACTGGGCTGAACAGCGGAATGAAGAGTTTGATTATTTTGTCTCTTTGGGAAGCAAAGAAAAAGGACAGGACGAAAATATATTCTCTATTTACTCATTAGGCGTTGTGACCAATCGTGATGCTTGGGCGTATAACTTTTCCAAAAATGATCTGGAGTACAATATGCGTCGAATGATTAAATACTATAATCAGGAAGCCGTTCTGTACCAGAAAGCCAGCCAAGGGCTGAGTAAAGATAATAAGCCGGACGTGGAAGATGTTATTGATAGCAATCCTAAGTATATAAACTGGACTAGGAGCTTAAAGTCTGACGCGGCACGGGGGAAAGTGTATGGGTTTATTCCTGAAGCAATGGCCATAAGTCTGTATAGGCCATTTACAAAGGAATGTATTTATTTTAATCGGAAATTTAATGAGATGGTCTATCAAATACCTAAATTATTTCCTACAGCAAGCCACAAAAATATAGTTATTTCTTCAACAGGGATAGGAGCTAGGCGACCTTTTTCCGCGTTGGCCACTGATTGCATTCCAAATTTACACCTTCACGATACCGGTCAATGCTTTCCCCTCTACTGGTACGAAAAAGTCAGCGATACCAAACCCGGTGAGGTCAAGCAAGCAAATCTTTTGGATGACACGCCCAAAGCCGATCAGGATGGTTACATTCGTCATGACGCCATCACAGACTGGTCCCTCAAGGCTTTCCGCGATCAATACAAAGACACCAGCATCAACAAAGAGGATATCTTCTGGTATATCTACGGCATCCTTCACTCCCCGGAATACCGCACACGCTTTGCCAACGATCTTAACAAGATGTTGCCACGTATCCCTTATTCACCTGATTTCTGGTCATTTAGTAAGGGTGGCCGCGAGTTGGGCAGTTGGCACCTGAACTATGAGACGGTTGAGCCGTGGCCGCTCAATGAAGTAATTCACGGCACCATTGAAGATTGCCGGGTGGTGAAGATGCGCTTTGGGAAAAATGAGCACGGCAAGGCAGACAAGTCGGTTATCCGATATAACGACTATCTATCTCTGACTGGAATCCCGCTGGAAGCCTATGAGTATGTGGTGAATGGCAGACCGGCTATCGAGTGGATCATGGACCGTTATGAAGTCACGACGGACAAGGCCAGCGGCATCGTGAATAACCCGAACAAGTGGGCAGAGGAGCACGGTGAGCCCAGGTACATTGTGGATCTGATCAGGCGGGTCGTTAGGGTTAGCATGGAGACTGTGCGTATTGTGAAAGGACTGGATGGGGTGGCGATACAGTGAACGCTGACACCCGTATATTTTCTGGATCCAGATGGCAATCTGGCAATCAGATCGAGATGTGGTTCTGGCAATCAGATCGAGATGTGGTAT
Source organism: Acidithiobacillus sp. (assembly GCA_028065135.1). Next base: position 42,378 of record JAPTWR010000089.1, on the reverse strand, counting down.
TACGCCGATGAAGATACTGCGCGGATCATCCGTCGCTGGGCATAAATCTAGTGGGGCGATCCTATGGCCAAATCTGTTGACCTGCAACCGGGCAATCCGCACCAGATTACCAAAAACCAGCACATATTCCCTGCGAAGAGCATCGAACGATTCTGTGTTAACGGCGCAGTTGACGTATGGTTGATCACGCAGGGTAAGAAGATCAGGGTTAACCAAAGGAATGCTATTTTCACAGGGAATCGTATCTGGGACCATGCTACAGAGCGCAGATCGTGTGGTGTTGAAACAGAGTTCCAGAAACTCACCGTTTCTTGTCTTGATGGCGAGCGTGATTCCCTCAACAGAGATGATTGCGAAATAGTATCGGCCTTCTACGGGCTTCTGCTCAGCAGGCAGGAAGTTTTGGATAACCCACAAGTGTCCGTCGTTATTCATGGTGTAACTGGGTGGGACAAGAGCAAATACCAGGATGAGATCGAGTATATAGAGTCCCAGGGAGGACACACCATCTGCCAGGTCGGCGATGTCGCAATCATTGATGGAAGGCAAATGAATGGATTGTCCGTCTTTATAGGGATGGACAGATTCCTTTTGGAAAATCCGGGGCTGGAATGGGTAATAGCACGCGCACCTTCAGGCATGGAGTTTGTCGTGCCAGATCGGTTTTCGAGTAACATGAACGGTGTGCTGCAACACTATGCAGTGATTCCCATAATGCCGGAAATCGCGTTCATTACTCCGGCTGTTTTCCCATGTCGGCGCAGTTTAGCGCCCGCCCAGATTCAATCTATGAATTCCATAGCCAAAAGAATTTCACGAGTATATTACTTCGCATCAAATCTTGGGGCAGCGCCCTGACGTGACAATTCCAGATTTTACTCATTCCTCGCCATCACCACCCCACTCCCCATCAATCGCGCCCAAGCGGCCGTGTTCTCATCTTCAATGGCCGGTATATCGGTTTTCGATGCCCACCAGACATTGGAGGTGGCCACGATCACATCAGGATGCTGCCAGACCGCTTCCAGCCAGACCCAGGGCAACGCCTGGTCGTAGCAGATGGCCGTGAACACACGTTGCCCGGCAATCTTCTGGACGGGCTCATACCACGTTGCGCCATAACGGTCCTTGGCCCACGGCGCCCACATGGATACGGGGACCGGGAGTGCCGTTCTGGCTACTATCCGGCCGGACTTGCTGACACCAGGCGCATACTCAACCACGCTATCCCAACGGTGCGTTTTTCCGAACGTCACGGCTCCAACCAGCCATATTTGCGACTTGTTCCGGCGTTTCTGGTATTCATTGAACAGCGCCGCTTGCGTACCGGGGAGCCAGTGCCCCGCAATGGTTTCAGGGAACACCACGGCAGCGGCTTTGGGATGCGCTAACGCCCTCTGACCCGCTTGCATGGCGCTGACGACCCCTTGCAACGGGGTCACCAGTTCGCCGGTGTGCGTCCGCAGGCCGATCCAGCCGTTTGGTGAGGATGCAGGAGGGAATAATGCTATAGCGTTAGCCGCCAACGCAACGAGGATGGCTCCACCGGTTATCCAGTTTCCCCATGTTTTGACGGGCCATGAGCCCCAGGCGATCAGCAATAAAATCACGCCCATGATGCCCATATCTGGAAACAGCACTCCGGCCCCGGCAAGCGGGGATAGCCAGCCGATGAGGCCCAGAGGCGGCAGGGCATCGATGAGGACCGCCAGTACACCCAGCTTTGGCCCACGGGCCATCAGCCAGGGTGCGGCCAAAAGTACGCTGGAAACGATCCAGAAGGACCAGCCCATGCCGTCTGCAAGACCCAAGCCGTCAGCAAGACCTATGCCGTCTGCAGGACCAGAGCCGTTCCCTGCTCCCGCGCCAAAAAACTCGGCGGAACCATGCACGATACTGAAACTGCCCACCAGAAAATATATTAGCGCGGCAATGAATCGCCTGGAAGCCCGTGGAAGTTGAGGAATCAGTACAGGCAGGAGTAGAGTGGGTGCCGTGGCCCATATTCCGGGCAGGTGACCCCACGCCAGGCCAGCCAGGGCGCAGTAGAGGCATACGAACCAAAGGAAAAGCGGATGCTGCTTATTGAGCATTATCCGCTTCCCTGCCGAGCCGCGTAATGTGCCTAACCAGCACATATCCGATGAATATCAGCCACAACATCGCCGATCCACGATAAACCCATACGGTGCTCCATGATGTGTGAACCGGGGCATGAAACAGCCAGAACCCCCACGCCAGGCCAGCGATGGATAATATGAACGCAACGGCCATAACTGCCGCGCTGATGATCGTCGCCAGAGGTAGCACAACCAAACGCAATTCCGTCCGCCAGAATATGCCGAGCCCTTTTGTGAATGCGTTCATTGCCGACTGTCCTCCCGTTAGAAAAAAGATTCGCCGCGCATCAACCGTATGCGCCTGGTGTCCAGCCAGCTTTCCTTTTTATGCGCAAAGGCCCGTTCAGCTTTCAAACCCGCGATGGACTGCCGGGCGTTGAGCGCTTTCACGGCATACTGATCGGCGGTCGAGAGGCTCATCCATGCCATCACAGAGGCCAGAAACAGCATGGATGCCGCAGGGCCGCACTGGTGCCAGATCGCCACATCCAGAATACCCATGACGAGGGACAACATGGCCCAGAGTCGCTGCAAGCGGACCCAGCGGTTGACCAGAAAAGCGGCATTGTGCGCCACCAGCCAGTCGATGAGCGTCACATTGCCAGCGTCCAGAACGTCCCGCCGGATCAGCAGCCGGCCAAATTTTGCGGCGGCTAGAGGTCCACCGTCCGAGATGACGATCTCCGGCGCCACTCTGGTCTGACGCCAAGACTGCCACGCCTTATCCAAAGCCATTTTCCCCAGGTTTTTCCCATTGTCTGCGGTAATGCTCATCTCACCCTCCCGGATTCCAGTTCGATTTCGGCGCCCATCCCGATGACCAGCGCGTCTCCATCACAGGCTCGTCGCGGGAAGCGGTCCCTATGCCATAGCGGTACCCCCTCAATACATGGACATACGTGGGGATTCCCGCGGCCTGATAAATGGCCCGCGCATAACCGCCATCACCGTAAATTCCGCCGCTGTTGTACGCCTCAAACGCATGGAACAGCGCCGCCTGCCCATGCAGCCCCGCCTGTTTCGCCTGAAACCAGGCTGCCTCCAGAATTTCGCCTCCTGCGTGGATATTCGTGCAGGCATTAAAGGCGGATCGCACGGTGAGGCCGTAATGCGGGAAATTTTCGGTATCCACCTGGGCGATACCCACATCGACCTGATGACCTGCCGCCAGCAGTTGGCGCAAAATCCGCACCGCCTGCTGAACCGTGGGGGGCAGGTACCGGCGACCGGTGGTGTTGTCCCACATCGCCAATGGATTTCCGCCAGATTCGTGTTGTACGACCGCGGCCATCGTGGAAGGGGCAACCATGGTTGCGCATTGGGCGGCAAGACTGGCGACCGGGATCATGGCGACTCCCTCCACGTCCATATGGGCCGCGCTCCGGAGCGGATGTTCCGATCCGGGATCGGCCCATAGTACCGGCTGTCGAAGGCCCACTGTATGCCGGTCGCAACCTCCCAGAACGTGCCAGGCTTTACAGGGTATGTGCCGAACGGATAGTGTATGAGGTGGACGTACTGATTGGGCACGGGTGCTGTGAACTGTACGGCGGTACGCGGTATCAGGTGCCCGTCCACGGTCATCCCCTTTGCCGACAAGGTCACCGTCTGCCCCGGTACGGCCACCACATGCTTGATGAACGGCACCAGATGATCCGCGCAGACCGACGATGCGCTCAAGTCCATCCAGTGATGGCGCACTTCCTGCCTTACCGACGGAGCCAGCGGCGGACAGAGCCGCACCCACTCGCCGTCATGGAGCGGCTTTTTAATGGGGATGATCTGATACACGCCAACCGGCACACAGGGAGAGGCGTTGAGGGTGAGGCGTTCCTGATGAATAGCCGCCGTGGCACAGCCGCCCGCGACGAGCGCCAGAGCGATGCCACCCAGGATGATTTTGTCTTTGCGCTGTAATTGTCTCATGCCAGTTATATAGCACCAGTTGAGGACTTGTTGATCTGTGGGTGTGTATTGCCTATCATGCAATATATGAAAGCGGTCCGCGTATTTTACAAGAAGGAAGTCCGGTCTGATGATGTCATCATCGAGGCCGTGATCTGGCCACTTCCAGAGCCTTCACCGGAGCGTCCGCACGGCTTCAAATACCGGTTCTACTGCGGCAGGAACGGGCAATGCCTGGTGCGGTATGACAACGAAACGGGCAAAGGGGACCACCGGCATTATGGTGACACGGAAGACTCCTATGTTTTCTCATCGCTGTCTGCCTTGGTGAAAGACTTCGAGCGGGATGTGCAAAGATGGACAGGAGAACCCCATGACTAAAGCCATTATCAGCATCACGTCCACCAGTGCGCTATTCCGCGAAATGCAGGAGATCGCCGAAAAACTGGACCGGGGAGAGATTCTGCCGGAAGCGGATTATCATCTGAGTTTTTCCGATTCCGCACAGCTTTTTCGTGAGTTGACGCCGGCGCGGTTGGTGCTGCTGGAACACCTCAAAAAGGATGGGCCGCAATCCATCTACGCGCTCGCCAAGCAACTCGGCAGAAACTACAGTAATGTACATGCCGACGTGCAAAAACTCATGGAACACCATCTTATTGACAAGACGGAAGACCAGCAGGTTTTCGTGCCCTGGGATGACGTGGAGATTCACCTGTCCTTGAGCGCTGTGGCATAACCGCGCTCATAAAACCCGCCCGCAAAACAGGCGGGGAACCATGCAAAGACCAACGCACCAACTCTTACGCCGTGATCTCCCGACCACCTTTACCCTTTTCCTTGCCGCGCTGCTGTTCCTGGACCGCAAACTGCGGGCCAGTCTTGCCGTGCAGGAGTTTTCCGTAGTCGCCAACCTTGATTTCCGCCGGAAATTCCTTGCCCTGCCCATCGATCACGCGGGAAACCTTGCCGGTGGACTGCATATCGACCGACTTGCGATCTTCCGCAATGCCCACGATCTTACCCGTCCAACGGCGCTGATTGCCGGGTTCCTCCCCAAGGGTTACCGTCTGTTCCGGCGCTTGGGAGGCTATTACTTCCCGCGAGCGATCCGCCTTTTCAGGAGATGACTTGGCGGCGGCGGTCTGCTCCTGCTCAACCGCCTTCTCGCGCGCTTTGACCGGAATCAGCGCCCCCGGCCCCACGTCCAGCGTCTTCTCGATAAACTGCGCTTCCCTGGAATGGACACCCTTGCCGTCCAGCAAGGCATCGTTCATGTGCAAACCGCCACCTTTGCCCTGGATGCCCTGCCACTTGTCGTCCGGGGTTTTCTCGGACAGCGACATGCTGGCAAAACGGCCATTCCTGCTATCCACACCGGCAATACGGACATAGATATCCGGACCGTCTTCGCGTTTGACCATTGCACCAAGCGACTTCTTGCCCTCCTTTTCCTTTTCAGCAAACTCCAATTTATGCTTCACACCGTCCGCTTCCAGGGATCCGACCAGTTTGCCTTCCTTGTCCACGTAAGCGGACAGATTCCGCCATTTTCCATCCTCACCCAGAATGGCTCCCTGAATGGCTCCGAACTGCTTACCTTCTTTATCTGCTTCCATGACACCACCCTCCTGTTGTTGCGAAAAATGGGATTTATCCCAATGGGATAAATCCCGGTCCTGAAACAATCGTTGCGCCCGTTTGTAAATTTCGGGCTTTTTGTCGCTCATCAGCGTGTGCGCCACCTGGTCATCGACACGATCCGTCTCTCCGGCGTCCATCGCCTTGATCAGCGTGTTCATGCGAACTATCCAGTTACTGTCTTGTAGCGCCCGGTTGACCTGCCCGTCCGTCATTTCCGGGTACATCCGGCTTACACCGATGGCTCGCGTGTGTTCGTCTGGGCTGGACAGCATCTCGTCCACTTTCTGTCGGTCTATTTCCGCCATTTGACGCTCCATCCTTTTATCCATTTGCACGAAAACATTCTGTTCCGGATCGTACTGCTCCAGGTGCGGCGTTTTGCTGACAAATACCGACTTGTCAGCGGGATACAACTCATCCACGGGTTCGTTGGATCCATGTCGGTCAGGGATGGTGACCATAATACCGTCATCCATCCGTTCAATAGCCAGAACGGGGGTTGCCACCATCGGTTTATGACCAATGACATGCTCCAGAAGGTGCTCCCCGACCAGTAACTCACCGGCTGTTTTGCGCTGGTAAATATGGGTGCGGCCCTGGCCGTCCACTTTGGCACGTAAGGGAAACTCGTGGGTTTTCGTGGCGATACTCATTGGATACCCCCGGACTGCAAGGTTCTCTGCTGGGTTTTGGCCAACCCCTTGCCCTCAAATACCACATCGCCAGACCTGTCCAGCTTTAATTTTCCGTATAGGCCCGGCTGAATTTCCGGCGGGAACGGGCGGCCGCGTGCATCGATGACGGACACGTCTTTACCCAGGGCCCGCACCGACAGCGTTTGGTGAGATTCGCCGACCCCGCGAATCTCACCAGTGAAATGCCGGGTCTGTCCCTGCTCAAAACCCAGGACAATCTGCGATGGCGAGGATTGCGGTATCGGAAACGGATAAAACGCGGGTTTCGGCTGTGTCGCGAGTTCTGGCGATGCCACGGTATTGGCGACAGCCCTCACCCTGTCGGGCACCAACGTGCTGATGCTTTTCCGGACATCAGGGGAGGGGTCCAGCGCCGCGCGATCAATCTGCCGATCCGTCAGCCGGGGATGCAGCGCCTGGACTGCTACCTCACGCACCTCTGGACTCTGGTCCAGCAAGGCCCTCTCCACCTGTGGATCGGATAGCCGGTCCGCCAGCTTCTCGACCGCGACGGCGCGCCATGCGGCATTGCGGATCGTCAACTCCCGCTCCACCTTCTCATCGGGCACCCGGCTGGACAGGCTGCCCATGACGTGGGCACGGGCCTTGTAATTTGGATCGAGCAAGGCGCGCTCCACCTGGGCATCATTCATGCGCGGGGTGAGTGCCTGGACGGCTTCCATGCGCACGCCGGAATCCCGGTCGGTCAAAGCGCGTTCCACCTGAACATCTTTCATACGCGGCGCGAGATCCGTCACGGCGACCTTGCGTACCTCGATATCCTGATCGGCAAGCGCGCGCTCCACCTGCACGTCGTTCATGCGCCTGGAAAAGCCGGATACGGCCAGCGCACGCACCTCCGGCGCTTCATCGGTCAGCGCCCGCTCCACCTGGATGTCTCCCATGCCACGGGAAAGCCCCGCTACCGCAAAGGCGCGGACGGACGGCTCCCGGTCGGTCAGCGCGCGGTCCACCTGCTGCTGGGTCAGAATGTCCGCATAACCATGCACCGCCTCCAGCCGTTCGGCGGGGTTCGCACTGGTCAGTTGTGATTCAATATCAACTGGTGTTATTTCGCTAGTGTTCATTGGGCCACTCCTCGTGATCTACCGCGGGTTTTATCTTTGCCATCGAATGTCAGGCTGCCTGATTTATCCAGTACCACTTTTCCATATTGGCCAGGCTGTATTTCAGTGGGGAAAGGCCGGCCCTGGGCATCCACGATGCTCTGCGTTTTACCCATGGCGGTGATATCGATAGTCTTCCTGTCCTCACTGATGCCCGCCACTTTCCCCGTCCAGCGGCGCTGCTGACCGGGCTCGGTGCCGATCACCACCACATCCGGTGCGGACAGCCCCTCTCTGGTTTTTCCAATCCGCGCTTCATGTTGCAGGCTTGCAGCCGAAAGACTTGCAGCCGGCAAGCCAAGCGCACGGAATTTCTCGGCGGGCATCGCCGCGTCAATATTCCGCTCCAGTGCATACGCCGCCTTGGTGATATCCGCCATGGATGCCGTTTGATATTCTGTGGACCGGGTATTCAGGTGGTCCATCGCAATATCCCCGGCAACACCCGGTATATGGGCCAACATAGCCTCTTTCTCCACCGTCGCAATGCGGGCGTCGGCGGGCCAGACAGCGGCCCTATCTCCTTCATCATGGTCGCGTTTGGTGGGCTGAAAAACCACATCCCCGTCAGTCCATGCGCCGAGTGCGATACCCTCCTGCACTGTGCCGTCCGGTGTGCGGAAAGCGACGTAATCCCCTTTCTGGATATCCTTCTCCACCCCCTTGCAGGGGTGCAGCCCTTTTTCAGGGGCACCATGGAACTGGATACCGTTCTGATGCATAACAGACTCCACGCGGAACTCCAGGGCGGCTTTCACACCCGGGAAGCGGTCTTTGTCCTTCTCATAATCAGCACTTTGAAAATCCAGCTTTCCGATACCGGGCACAGCGTTGGGCGCATAGCCCGATACATTGCCCCGCTCAATGCGGCCCAGAACATCGCCAGGCATGATATGTGGCTTGCCGTCCGACCCCGTCACCACATCTTTCCAGCGCATGGGAGCCCCGCCTTTCTCATCAAAGGGTGCATCACGCAAGGACACCCCCACATGATCGCGTCCGGTGATATCCTTATATTTGAAAAGGTCGCCGCGATTGAACTCCTGGATATCCACCGCCTGTTGCTGCTGTGGTATTGGCATGAGATGTGGGTCAGGGACGCCCCGTGCCGTCTCAACGGACCGCAGCACGGCATACTCCGCCTTATTACGTTCAATGTTGTTGCCCATGGTCAGCTTGTAGGCGTCCGTTTTGGGGTCGATGGCGTCCAGGTCTGGTCCGGTTTTCACCGTGCCGGGCAGATGCTCAGCCAGTGGTGGCAGAATGACCGGAGAGACATGGTCGGCGCCATCCATGCCGGGCATGCCGTTCGACCAGCGGTATATTCCGCGCACACGAGTAGCCTCTCCCGCAGCGGCGTCATCAAGCACGACGCCTTCCCGCTCTTTCCCAGTCTCATCCGCATAGCGGACGTAATCGCCACGGGAGACGGTTGACCGTTCTTTCTGTTGTCCCTGCTCCACCTGCAATTCCGGCGCATGACTCAAAAGATGGTCAGAGATTTTCTGTGCGTCGGAAATGGCCGCCATCAACTCTTTGGTCCGGTCTTTTCCCGGCAGCGACCGCAGCCAGGAGGCCAGATACGCGGCGGTATTCGTGACGCCCTCCACGCGGCTCTGTTCGGTCGCCTTCACCTGGTCCGGGTCAAAAGCGATGCCCAGCATGCGGGAAGTCATCGCGGAGGAAATCTCCGCGCGCAACTCTTCTTTTGCATACTTTGGAGAACCAAACTGCCCGGATAGATCACGGTTTAACCGGCTGGGATGTCCTGTGGCGTGGGACGCTTCATGCAGCCGCACGGTATCGTAGTCGCCGGCGGTCGGGAACGCGGACAGAGGCGGCATCCGGATGTGATCCGGTGACACCCGGTAAAAAGCACGGTTGCCTCCATTGTCCTGGCTGACCCCCATGGACACCAGCATGGCGTCGATGCGCTGGTCCGGATCAATCTGTTTCTCGACAGCGGGCCGTTCCAGTGGCGGGATACCGTCAATTTGTGAGGCATGGAAAACGGTGTAATACCGCACGCCCATGCGCTGCTCAACGGACTGGTCACCGGTCTTTTCGTCGGTTATCTCTTTCTCATAGGTTGACCACTTTTCAATGGGATAACCGTGCGTACCCTTACGCACCTGCCAGCCTTTTTCGGCGGCCTGCTTGTAGGTGCAAAAGCGATTGTCGCCATTGCTGGGGCCAAAGGTGCTGAGGAGTTCGCGGTTGACGCCGCGGTAAGGCTTGCCGGTGATGGCGTTGATGGGGGTATCGTCGCCCATGGATGGATCCCATGGCTTCTGCCACGACGCCGTGCCTTGTTCGACACGCTTAATGAGTTCCTCCGCCAATTGCGCGCGGAGGTCTGGTTTTTCGGATTTTGTAGCCATCGTCTGCTCCTTGGGTTAGACGAGAGACACCATAAAAATAGTGTCCGTGATGAAACTAAACCTGCTGGCCTTTGCCTGTCTGCTGCTCTTTCACTTTCTCACGGCTACGGTCCTCGACGATCACCTTGCCCTCCTTGTTGAGCGACAATTTGACCTGCTTCCCATCCATCGACTTGTGAGCCAGCGGACGGACTTTTTCCACGCCACCCTCCACCTTCTCTGTCGGCATGGTGACCACCAGCGGCTTGCCAGCCCGAACCATGTGGAAATTCGTAACCTTGTTGTCAGCTACGACCGACAACAACCTGCCGGAGACCTGCTTTTCCTTGTGAATATCCACCTTCTCCGCGTGCATATTGAATAGAGCGGTCTCCGGGTGAATCTTACGACCGTCGGGGAACTCCACCAGCCTTTCCTGATCATGCCGATGCATATACTTCTGTCCTTTGTTATAGTCATTCACGCGGTTTTCCCAGAGCCGGGCCAATGCAGGTGTTTGTACGCCATTTAACTCAGCGGTTTTCCTTGACAGTGTCTGACTATGGAGCGGCACGCCTTGCTGCTCTGCGAATGCCAGAGCCGCATTCTGAATTGCCGGCGCTACCCGGACACCCTTTTCCAAACTTTTGGCAACACCTTCAGCCAAAGCCGGATCAGTGATTTTGAGGGTTTTCTCCGCAGACAGCATCTCTTCACGTGAGATGGTCAGAGAATGGCGGGTGACGTCAGGTTGTTCACCAGGGATGACTACCACATAACGATCCTGACCAGGCACTTGCGCGAGATCCATGCCGCCAAAGTTTTTCAGCGGTGGTTCTTTATCGGCTTTCGGCGCATCTGACCCAAGCATCGTTGGTTTTTCTTTTTCAGGGGCTTCCACCTCCACGGCTTTGGTTTTCTCGGGCGCAGGGGCAGCCGTTTCCCGCTCGATGGCGGCAGACTTTTCGGTTGCAGGTGCAGCACCACCAGCAGTCACGGATCCGGCAACTCCAAATGCGAGTTTTTGCTTAGGCGTCTGGTTTAGTGCCCGTTCATATTCTTTCTGCCATTTTTGCTCAGGGCACTCCAGCGGAATGCCATTGGCAACGGCGTGCTTGATGGCGGTTTCCATGAAAACGCGGTTACCGCTGATCTTCAGATTGCGGGCAGGGCCGACCCGTTCCGCCATCTTGTCCAGCGCCTCCCCCACAAATTGCTCGCGGCGAGCAGCAGCCGCTTTGCCGATGCCGATCATACTGGTAAAGGGAACCCGGATTTTGTCGCCATGATCGATATGCTTGATGCGGCCCGTGGCGTCCAATATCTTTTCGGGCTTGTCAGCCTTGGGAAGGGTGGGCAAAACAACGCCAGGCCTGGTGCCTGCATCCTGCTCGGCCAGCCGTTTTTTCTTCGCGGTAAGGGCCTCTTCTTCGTCAAGAATCTGTTTGGACTTGTTGATGGTGGAACCGGCTTCAATGGTGCCGGCGTCCTGGGGGATGATACGGTCGATGATGGGCATGATAGATGGGCCTCCTGGTCCATGGGTTAGGATGACACTACTAAGATAGTGTAATTGAGAAAAAATTCAATCGCTCTCTATGGGATGTGTCCGGCGATCCAGCAACTGGGCAATCCGGGCAAGGGCGCGTGGCCGGTCCTGGTCAAAGCCGGTCTCCGCCACCTGGGTCAGGAACTTCTCATACCGGCCCAGGGCGCTAGCGGTGATGGCCTCCTTCTCATCGAGGACCGGCTCGGGCAGGTGGACCAGCAGTAGTTTGACGATGGTGTCGAACATGGCCGCCAGGGTGTCCACCTCCGCGGTCAGCGACTCAATGTCAGACCGGGTGGCAAGAATGCTGGATACGATGCGTTTTTCTACGCCATTCAATGCATCGTCTTCCGGCCCCTGGGTTTCCAGTCCTCTCATGGTGTACTCGGTGATCAGGGCGGGCAGGGAGAGCTTACGGGCGGCGGCTTCACGGCGCAACCGGGCGGCATGGTCTCCCTGGATTTTGACGTTGCCGTAAATGGCAGTCTTACTGGTTTCATCACTCATTGCTGTGGCCCTCCCGGTTAGTTGTACGGTTGCTGATACTGCGGGCTGGTCGGTACGCAGGAATAGCCTGGCGGACACTGCGGATTGTTTGCTGGCGGTGCGTAGTAACCCTGCTGTGGATGCGGCTGCGGCGGATTGCCGACTCCGTAACCCGCCAGGCCGCCAACGCCCGCGCCAATGGCGGCCCCCGCAAGACCTGCTCCGGTCTGATTACCGATGACCGCACCCGCCAGCGCACCCAAAAGTGCCCCGCCAGCGGCATCGGCGGTCTGGCCGTTGCCCATGTATGGATTATTGGTGCAACCGGACAAGGCTGCAGCCACTGTTACGGCCAACGCCGTCTTGTAAATCGTGGCTTTGTTCATCCTGAATCTCCTTTGGCGGGGACAACCCAGCCGTTTTGTCTGGTCAATTCTGCGCCAGTGCCACAGCCACAACCGTATTGGCGATCTTGTCCCCAGCCGCAGCCAGGGCATTGATTGCCAAGCGATACATTACATCTTTGCGATACTTCTCAATCATTACTTCCCATACGCTATCCATGACCACCCTCCTCGTGCATGCTAACCGGCGAGGCCAATCCCCGCCGGGACTTACTGTCTCATATATAGCACCCGCTTCAGAAAAGAACGGGCTGGTTCACGGGCATCGGCGGCATGGGGAGCACCACATCATCCGGCACGTCGCTTTCCTCGTCGTCCTGCAATCGCTCGCCGCGACCGCGGGCCAGCGCCTCGGCCAGCAGTTCTTCGCTGACCTTGCCCTTTGACTCCAGGAGCTTTTTGATTTCTTCATCCAGCGTGTCGGGAATGAGCGGGTTGTAGACTTCGACGGCCCCTGTCTGGCCAATGCGGTACGCCCGGTCCTCGGCCTGAACCTGCTCTGCCGGTGTCCAAGGACGGGACGCGAAGAACACGTAGGATGCCGCGGTGAGATTGAGACCAACCCCGCCCGCCTTGGTGTTGGCGATGAAAAACCGGCATTCCGGATCGTTCTGGAATCGCTCGACCGCCGCATTTCTCTGTTTCATGTTTTCTTCGCCGGTCAGCCGGACGGCGGAATCGCCCAAGTGGCGCATGAAGCGATTCACCGTGGCCGTGAAGTTGCAGAAGACGATGGCCTTGGCGCTGTGCTGCAAATCCCCAAGCATCTCTTCAATGAACGTCGCCTTGGTGCGCTCGATCCACTGCCGTGTCCGGGTCAGTACGGCCAGCGGATGCTGGCCGGTGCAGGCCGTACCATAGTCCATCTTCTGCTCGTCGCTGAGGGTGATGATGGGTTCGTAGTGGACCTTGCCCTGAAGTTGCAGAACATCATTTTTATCTTTCTTCATGCACCACTCGCTGATGCGGGCACCCAGAAGCGCGTAGGCGTCCGGATCGTCATATTCCTTCCTGAACTTCTTGAAATCCATTTCCGCGGCAATGAAGTGCCCGCTGATGGAAAGCAGACTGTACAGTTCGTCAGCCCGGTTCAGTACAGGCGTCGCGGTCAGTAGCCACTTTTTGCCGACCCGCCTGGCGAGGAAATCCGGCGTCTCCCAGAAAAGAGAGTACGGATTGTCTATCCATGCTGGCCGGAAAAACCCATGCTTTGGCGGAGCCGTCCCAGCGGGCAATATGGTTTTTCTTCATGATGGCCACGAAGACCGGATCGAACGATCGCTGGGCGAACATCCAGCCGCCGCCAGCATGGCTATCGCCGCCAGTATGCCCGTCGGCAAACATGTCTTGGTGCAGGGAGGGCAGGGAAGATGCGGCCCAAAAAGGCTCCTGTCTGCGTCTGGCGCGCTGGAGCATGGCCGTGCCAATGCTTTCCGGAAATTCACCGGGCAGGGTGTTGGCCAGTCCGGAAATACAGGCGCCTGCTTTGGACTTCGGCAGCATCCAGATGCCCACGGGTTTCGGGATCCACACCCCGCCGTGAGCCTTGAAGGTGTTCTGGATGCCGTCCACGAATTTCGTCCAGATGCCTACCCGGAGCCCGTCACAATAAATGCCTTTGTACGCAGTGGATGCTTTTTTCGCCATGATGGTACCAGTCCTATAGTGTCCAGATTTTTGTGTGCGCCTCGCGGGAAGCGACCTGTGTTGCGGACGGTGTGTGCAGGCGGCATGTCTCCTATTCCAGCCCCTTGCCTTTGCCGCGCGGTACGTTACCTATAGCGCCGGAATCCGGAAAATCGCTGTTTTTCCCGGTATCACGCGACCTCATCCTAGCTTTCTCCAGTTCCAGGACACGCTGACGTTCGAGCAACAGGCGATGCCACTGTCCGGCAAAACCCACGGCGACCATGCTGGCGGCAGCTTCCGGCGGCTCAGATGATGCGCCTTTGTGCGCCAGTTCATCATCCAGTGCCTTTTGCATGCGCTCATCGTCATTTTTCATGGCGGTGGTAAAGCCTCGTGCAGGAATCTCCAGTCCGTAATCGGTGACCTTGGTGAACTGGATATCTTTGCCATCTTTCTGAAAAGAACGACGCTCGATGGATGCCAATGTGCCGGGATTGAGTTGCCCGTCCCCGCGGGCGGTTTCGATTTTGTTGTCCTGATAGATGAAGTGGGCACGTCCATCGGTGGCTTCGAGCAGAATGTAAGAGCGGTCATTGCCTTCATCGAGGCCGGTACCCAGCACCCGGCCAGTGATCCGCTGGCCGGGTTCCAGCTTGCTGACCACCGGTAGCGACCGGCTGTCGGTCATGAGTTCCCGATGCTGCAGGAGCATCGTCGAGCGCGTCTGCAGCACCTCCAGTTCCTTCAGCGCCTTATCCCAGCCGTCATCCAGTTGCCAGGTCATATGACCCACTTTTTGGGCTACCCCGATTTCGCACAGGGCGCCCAGCCGGGCCACCCGCTGGCGGCGGTCGGCGTATCCTGTATTGTCTTTGACTGGGTCTACCGGCGGCTCGCTAATCAAGTTCCGACCGCCGCCAGCATGACCATCGGAGGTGTGTTCCACTTTCTTCATGATTTTCCGGTCCAGCTCGGTGAAACGGCGCTGGGGGATCTCGCGCTCCAGTCCCTGGCGAATCTCCCGATCCGACCGGTAGCCCAGGTCTCGGGTAGCCTCATCCTGCGCCATCTCACGGATACCAGTGCGGATCATCTCCGGCGCTATCTCCAGATTGTGCCCCCCGCGAATCAGTACGTGGACATGGGGATGCGCGGTGTTGTGGTGGTCGATGGCCGCCCACTCCAGCTTCTGGCCCATTTGCTGCTCCATGCGGGCCAGGATGCGCCTGGTGTAGTCCGGCAGGTCCAGGCGGTCACCGTCTTCCGGGCTGAGCACCATCTTGAAGATTTTCTCATCACCGGCGGACTGCCACTCGTTCGCCTTGTCCACCAGTGAGACGCCATCGCCGGTGGCGTCAAAGCCTTGCCCGCGTTCGCCTTCCTTCTGCGCCCCTTCACGCTCCAGATATTTTGCATGTGCGGCCCAATGACCCTTGCCCTTGGCCTGCACCCAGCGCACCCGCACGAATGCGCGGCGGGCGTGCGCCTTGTCGGCGGCGGTGCGCTGTTTGGTGGCTTTGGGCCGCTTGCTGTCAAAGTGGGGCATTTTCGGTTTCATTCCCGCTACGGCTTTATTCCGCATGGTGCGTACCCGGCCCACCGCGTGAGCGGCCTGGGGTTTGTGGGCGAAATGCTGGTCTGCCCGGCGCTGCTGCTCCCGGTCTCGCTCAAGGGCGCGTTCTTCCCTGGACAGGGTGGCCTGATCTTTCATGGAGGTTCCTTTATTTGCAGCCCGCGACCCCGGACGGAAGTACAGAGCAGATCGGGTAGTTGGCGTCATAGCCGGTGGTGGCGCATCCGGTAAGCGCCATTAAAACAGCGGTCAGCGCCGCGATTCGCAATGTCTTTTCCATTGACCTTCCTCTTTGCGTGTCCACTCCGATTATATAGCACCATAAAATGAAAACATGGCGCTATATAAGCAATATAGGAAGCGGTCTTGCGGACGGCGCGTCAGACGAAAGGGGAACAGGATGAAAAACGTGACACTGCACATTGTGGGGCTGAGCGGCGGTAAAGATTCCACGGCGACGCTGCTGCTCGCCATCGACCGTGTTGGTAAGAAAAACGTCAGGCCGGTATTCGCCGATACTGGGAATGAGCATCCCGAAACCTATGCCTACCTGGAATATTTGGAAAAACGTTTGGGCATTCATGTGGTGCGCCTCAAGCCGGATTTTTCCGGGGAGATAGCCAAAAAGCGACTGTTCATAGCGCGCGACCGGCGGGTTGGCCGGGATAAACGCGGGGAAAAAATACGGTGGTCCAATAAGGCTAAGCGGCGGGCCTTAGCCGTGTTGCAGCCCTCCGGTAATCCTTTCCTTGATCTGTGTATGTTAAAGGGCCGCTTTCCGACCAACCGGGCGCGGTTTTGCACGGAGTGGCTCAAGCGGGATGCCTTTGTCGAGTATGTGGATGGCGTTACCCAGCAGGAGAGCAGGGCCGTTGTGGTGTGGCAGGGGGTGCGACGGGATGAAAGCGATAAGCGAAAACACGCAAAGAAGATCGAGAAAGTGGCGAAAGGATACTATAATTTCCGGCCGTTGATAGACTGGACAGTGGAGGATGTGTTCCGCTGCATTGCCGACCACGGGCTTGACCCCAATCCGCTGTACCGGACGCTGGGCCGGGTCGGGTGCGCCCCGTGCATCTATGCAACCAAAGGGGATGTCCGATTGCTCGCGGGAAGCAATGCCATGATTATGGAGCGTCTACGGGAGTGGGAGAAACTGGTTGGGCAGGCCAGTAAGAGAGGATATGCTGCCTTTTTCCAGGGCAAAGAGCTTGCGGGGACAAAGCCCGGGGAGGTTAGCGATCTGGTGTTCTGGGAGCGCCACCAGATAGACGGTATCCTGAAATGGGCCGCGAAGGAAGGGCCTTTCATGAAGGAGGATTGGGGGCCTGCCGACAGCGATGGCCGTGCAGGCCCTTTGCAGGGTGCAGCCCCCCGGTGTGGATCGGAGATGGGACTATGCGGCGACTGATCGCGCCAGAGCCTGGTGTGAACCCCGTGCCGGGCGCAAACCCGATGTCGCCTGCAAGGCTGCCGGGTGCGAATCCCGTGCCGCTGTTTCCGCACGGATGCGGTCGTACATCAGGACGAATGCCTCATCGATATTATGGATGAGATCCGGCGCCAGGTAGCCTTCAAAGATTTCTTCAGCCATCCGCCGGGCTTCGATGTCCTCCATCAGCCAGCGGCCCTTGGTCGCCTCGTACTTCCGCCCATACATCCGGCAACCGTATTCGCGGGCGGAACCGCGATCAACGACCATCTCCAGCAGAGTGGTCAGGGCGGCCGAGACTTTTAGATCAGGGTGTTCGGAGGGCATGGCCCACAGGCTGTTGGGGATAGTGATATAGCGTTTCAGAGAATCGGGGAGGGGACAGGTTTTCATGAGGGTTGCTCCTGAAGTCGGGCTGGACCATCCGGCCCTTGTAACCTATGCGCAGGGCGGGAAGCGGTGATAAAGCCAAGCCTTACGGTGCAATGCCAGTGGCGAACCGTTGCAAGCGTTGTCCCTCGGCTCGCGCTTCGGCCAGCAATTGATTCCAGTCGTCCGGAGGATGGCCGCTTTCCAGCATCTTGCGGAATACCCGGTAGGCGTCGTTTCTGTTCTCGTAGGCACGTTTGGTGTCCTCGTCATTGACCCGCGCGAACACGATCACCTTGCTCGGCGCGTGGTAGCGGAAGAACAACCGGTATTGCTGGAAAAACTTGGCCCGAAACCAGTGCTTGTGCTCGCCGCCGATGGTATTGCCCTGCCTGTATTCCGGCCGAGCCGGATCTTGCGGGATGACATCGAACGCCAGCCTGGTGATCGCCGCCAGTCGTTTGCTGGCGTTCTTCTTCTCGTACCCGACCGGGTCCTTTTGCTTGAAGGCCTCGACCTGCTGGGCCAGAGCTTCAAGCTGCGCCAGGAATAGCGGGTGAGCAAAAACCGTCCAGCCGTGAATGACCAAAGGCGCGGGTGATCTCGCGCTCATTCATCGTCTGCCGACAGGGCGGCCTCCAGATCGACTTCCATGCCGCCGACCAGCGATTGGAGCCGTTGGACCAGGGCAACATCCACTGCCTGCAGGCGCTCAGGATGGCTGGCGATGTCACGAGCCAGAAAGTCCAGGAACTGGCCGAGCAACGGGTCGTTTCCATCGGAGGCTTCGGCGCGCGTCAGCACAACTTCGCCGCTGGGGCGGATCGTGTAGTGAATCTTGTCGCGCTTGGCAAGTCGAAGGGCGCGACGCACGGTTTCCGGCACCGTCGTCTGGTAGCGGTCGGTCAACGTGGATTCGACTTCGAGGGTGGTGGGCATGGCGCTCTCCGGCTAAAGGTGAGGATGCTTTACATAGTAATGCAATCGCCTTGTCTTATCAAAGCGGGAGGACGAAGCTGGCGGATACCCCTTCCTTGGTGTTGCACTGTCAGCCCGGCAACGATCCAGAGTTGTGGCATTACATCTCCCGGATGACTGTTTCTTCACCGGAACCGCTGATCCTGATCAACTGCTTGCGGCCATCCGGAAACTTTTTGATCACCATGCCAGGGTAACGCTCGTCACCACAATAGATGGGGCGCCCGGCGGCCAAATGCGGTCTGTCAACAGAGACTAAATTTTTGCACACAGGTAGCTGTCGTCGCCCCATGGCCTGTCAATGTTCACTGCTGTCCAACGCACGCACTGCATAACAAAGGGCAGGCTATTCGCCAGGTGCATCAGGACGTCAACAGGCAGCAGGCCCGTTTTGATGCCGATGAGCAAGTCACCGGCTGCAGACAGCATGTCCGGGTCTTGTTGATATACGATGGCCACGGCGTGAACCATGGCTGCCGCCTTGTGCGTAAGGTAGGCCTGGTCAGGATAGAGATGAGCTACTGCGGGCATGGCTGCTTTTCCTCGTGATAGTGGTTGATAGGCTATGCACGGAAAGGGAAGCGGTGTCTGGTTGCACTAAAGGAACTGTGTGCCTAAACTCGCGAAGTGCATGTCAAGACGGGTTGCTTAATTCTAATATGGGGAGGCCAACAAGCGGAATAGACTGGAAAAGTCATAGTATGGGCGGGAATGTCTATGAACTGGATCATCTTCATCCGTTGCTGTGGGAGGTGACAATACCAGCTAAAGCCCAGAATGCAGAGCGTGTACTCAAGATCGTTGTGTCATACAGTATGCACTGCTTCACTAGGAAACCGTCCACAGATGAGGATGTCGCTGCAGATGTCTGGTACTCCGATAGCCGGGAAAAGCGTGTTTTTGATTCTGGAAGATGGGCTTTATCTAAACGGTTGCCGAGCATTATTGCTGACCTGGAAAGAAGACGCTGTCTGCATTCCGGCCGAGAAGAGTTCATAACAGTCGATATGGTGGAGGATGGTCGTAAATTTGAATATGCGGTATTTTTTACGGTCACTAAGGCCAATAAGACGGAAGGGGCTGATCTTAACCTTTTTATCAACAGCGCTCATGAGCGGATTGATGCCCTTAAGTACAAGAAGCCAATCAAGTTTTTTGTTATCCTGCTAAATCGGTTGCTGGGTAAACCTATACGAGAGGCCCCATAAAAGCCAATGCCCATCACTGGGGATGGGCATTGTTAATCCGGAGCCTCTTGGCTATTCCACTCAAGGGTGCGAACCTTTTGCAAGGCGGGCGGGCACTTTCACCGGTCAGCGCTACCTATGGGTTAAGTGTATACCTGTTGATGATCATGTCAACCACGCTTCACATGGGTTGGCTTGGATTGCCTGGACGAATCCGAGAGACCTAAACTTCAGGCATTCTCGCCAACGCAACCGGAAGTTCCGCCCATGACGTAGTGAATTGCGGCGAAAGCGTCCCCCGCTGCATCTGCCACGCCTGTCTCTGGTGAATCCCTGCGGCTCCAGGTTGGCAGGTGCTGCTCCCATACCTCCGATTGATGGTATCGAGGGCCGCCATCAACATGGATCGCCGGTCATCATGCTCCGGTGCCATACCAAAAATATCCGCTTGCCGGGATCCAGCCGGGTGCAAATCCATCAGGCGGATACCGGCTTTGGCGTAACGATACCCGGGCCGGTGGATGGATTGCAGGGCAGATACGGCCGAGTGGATCATCTGCAAGGTATCGTCGGTTGGGGTGGCCAAACGAACACTGTGGATAGGGTGATATTGTGGTTCGTCCCGGTGGCGATAAGTGCTGATGAAAACCTCCATGGCGCCTGCGACACTACCATCCTTCCGGAGTTTTTCAGCGGCGCGGGCGGTATAGAGGGTGATCGCCGCCCGCAGATCCTTCATGGCGGTAACCGGTTGTCCGAACGAGCGCGCGGACTGTATGCTGTCTCTGGGTGTATGGCCGGTTTCCAGTGGGATGCACATCTCGCCCCGGAGTTCCCGAACGGTCCTCTCGATCTGGACGCTGAAACGCTGTCGCAGGCGTTTGGGGTCAGCGTCGCGCAACTGAGCCACGGTAGTAATCTCCAGCGTCTGAAGTCTCTCGGCGATTTTGCGGCCGACGCCCCAGACGTCATTCACCGGCCATTGGTCGAGATAGGCCTCATACTCATATGGAGGAGGTCGTTCGAGATGGCAGACACCCTGCAGTTCCGGCATCTTTTTGGCGATATGGTTGGCGAGTTTCGCGCGGGTTTTAGTGCTGGCGATTCCCACGCAAACCGGTATGCCGATCTCCCGTGCGACGGTGGTGCGCATGGCGGCCGCCATGCTCGTTTGTTGATCATCGGGGACGCCCGTGAGGTCCAGAAAACATTCGTCGATGCTGTACACCTCCTGTTGTGGGGAAAACCGCTTCAGAATGCGCATCATGCGTTCGCTCATGTCGGCATAGAGGGTGTAGTTGCTGGACAGGGCGACGATGCCGAGTCGGGCGGCCCTCAGCTTCCACTCAAACCAGGGCGCGCCCATGGGAATGCCGATGGCTTTGGCTTCGGCGGAACGGGAAACAATGCATCCATCATTATTGGACAAAATAACGACGGGTCGGTCCCTGAGCTTGGGCTGGAAGACCCGCTCACAAGAGACATAGAAATTGTTACCGTCGATCAGGGCGATGGTCATGGCGCTGGTTACAGTGCGTGGATCACAAAGGTGGCCACACCCCAGATTTCGAGTTCCTGCCCCTCTTGGACTTCGATACGTGGGTAGTCGTCATTCTCGGGCAGGAGCGCCGGGTGACCACCAGCGCAACCCCCTCTGGAGAGCCGTTTGACTGTGAATTCCCCGTCCAGGATGGCGACGACGATTTTCCCATGTGCGGGCTCGAGGCTGCGGTCGACCACCATGATATCGTTGTCATGAATGCCGGCACCGGTCATGGAGTGTCCGCTGACGCGCAGGAAGAAAGTCGCTTCCGGGTGGTGAATGCAGTGCTGGTTGAGATCCAGTCGGCGCTCCACATAATCATCGGCTGGCGACGGAAACCCCGCGGCAATCTTACTGATAAAGACGGGCCGGTAACTCGGGCTGGCTGCGGGATCCGGGCGAATGACAGTGAGGCCCGCACGTGCGAGTTTTTCGATGGTCTCTGATTTCAGCGCCATATCCCCGTCCCCATTCTGGTGAATGCTACTATTGCATAGGTTCCCATGATCCGGGTTACACAACAAGCGACACAAGGCCCCGTTAATGTGCGGTGAATGAGCCTATGGCCTGCACGGCGATGCGGCTTATTCGATGCGGATCACAAGTCCAGGGCCACCAGGTTCGTTTCAGCAAGTCAGCCCACACTGCGCTTCCGGGAAAGTCGGAGATCGGGACTCCCGGGAAAGTCGGAGATCGGGATAGTCCGCAAAAAAAAACAGCCCAACCACAAAGCACCCCACTCCCTTATCTTGCACTCCTTCTGACTTACATAAATCAATATAAATCAATCAAGTAGATCTGGCACCTCGACAAAGTCTTCCGCTTCAGTGTATGCCCACAGTAGTGCATAAACCGCACTGTGCAGATCGTTAACATCTCTCACAGAGGGGATGTTGATCCCGCGGGAGGCGGCATAGCGCAAAAGATTGGCCGGGTCATAATCATGACTATCCACGAATAGTTCAACCGCCGCGCTGTATAGACAGGCATCTTTAGGGCCAGAGCGCGACGTTCCGTCCAAATAGCCCATATCCACGAACAGTTCAATCGCCGCGTTGTATAGATATTTAGGGCCGCCGGAGCGCGACATTCGGTCCAAATGGTCCAAATAGTCCGCATAGATGCGCTTTGCGATGGCGATGGCGGCAAGCCAGTCTGGTTCAGAGACAATTACCGGTTCGTCTGGGTCATCCCAACCACCGCTTTCCGCAGAAGCGCTGCTGTACCCGCGAGCAAGCCGCTCACGCACGGCGATCCTGTCTATAGGTGGGTGGCTCAACATTTTCAACTTCCACATTTTTCACCTCTCGAAAGGAGTAGCCAGCCTACGCATGGATGCCCGCGAAAACGATAGTGGGGTGCCTTTGCTGTCTCCCGGAGGCGGCTCGGTTTCCAGATAAATCACTTTCCGATCCATGCCGGTAATCCGCACCCGTCGATCCTTGCTTCGATCCTCAGGGTATAACGTGTTTAGGAGTAAATAGTCTTTACCAATTTCCAGCTTCATGACAGTCCTCGTGATGGCAGATCGCTTCCCGCGATTAAATGTAATCGCTAAGCGCACTATGAGTGCCGGTGTATAAACGCCACACCAGCTTCGGCGGGAACTGAATCCACAGCAAAATGTGTATTCGCCTTACGCAAAATACCTATACGCCTCGCGCATAGGTCCGTGTACTCCGCGCTAGTGCACGCTGACGCAGCAGAACGGCCAGCAGTGGGGGGTAGCCATATCCTCTGTTGTATCGTAGTGCCGTCTGAACCTCGCAGGCCCGCACATGTGAAATAAGGTGCATGTCCATTCCATCACCCAAGAGGTCGCTTGCAGCGCCACCAACTGGGGTCAGACCTCGTTTTTCGAGGCGGGCAGATACCAGATAGGGCCATTGCGCCTTGGCCATAAAGTCGTGGTGCTCACGATATGTCGATATGCCGGGCGCGGGCTGATCCGTGACTTCCGCAATCTGTGGGCCAGATGCCACAGTGCCGGACATAGGCTGGCTGATGGGAAGCACACCACCGACCAGTTGTTGGCCAACCTGTTGTACAGCCTGCCCCACACTGTGCACCAGGTGCCCCAGGAACCCGCTGCCCGCCCCGTTGCCGCGGTTGGCCGAACCATTACTGGCGTTGGAACCATTACCGGAACCATTGGAACCCGACCCACTGGTTGAATACGAATAGTTCGAGAGTACGGACGGGCTGATCTCAGGGGTTGGGAAACCGGCGATTTGATGTGAAGACACGGGGTAAGTCTGCCCGCCGCTACTGCCCGTGGAGTTGCCGCCGCCGGTAGTATTGCCATGCTCATAGCCACCGTTTCCACCGCTTTTCGGCGGTGTGCCAACACTGCCAGCGTTTCCACTACCAAGGCCATTTCCGGCACTCCCTTGGCTTCCGTTGGGTGCGCCGCTAGGTGATGCTGCACTTCCGTCACCGGTAACCTGTGCACCACGGGTCCTAGAAAGTCCGCTGGTACTACCTGAGCCTGACGAGGTGCCACCACTGGGCACTGATCTGCTCCCGGACCCAGAGCCGCTTCCCGGAAGGGCGGGCTGCCCGGCATTGCTTGCCGGTGAAGATCCTCCACCAGAGGTGAGGGCCAGTCCGCCACCGACTGCGGCGGCAGCCCCGATGGCGCCCAGCAACGCTGGTGATCCACCCAGCCCCGCCACTGCGGGGTATGTGCCGGACGGGCAGACCGCCGTGGCGGTGCTGGCAGACCCTTGCGATACGGCGGGCATCTGGGATATGGCATCAGGGCCACCTGGGTTACAGGCGACCACCAGAGCTATCGTGTGCGCGTCCGCCAATGGAGAAAAGGCCAGAGCCGCGGCGACGGCTACGGAGACTGTCAGTTTGTTATGCGTGCGCATTAGTTTGCTCCTTTGATTTTTGGCTTGAGATGGATATACGGGACGACCTTGATTCCCGCCTCTCCACCGGAAAACAGGGCTGACGCCGCCTGCTTGTTGAGCGCGACACCAGCAACGTGCAGGGTGTGCGGGACACAGCGCAGGACTATTTCTTGCGGGGATTTCTGCTGCGGGGCAGGGGATGGTCCCGGCTGCAGCAGAGGCTGGCACGTCGCAATCACGGCATCCGGTTGTTGGTGATGGCCCTGCATAAGTGCTGGCAGTACAAGGGGTGTGGCGGCCATCGAGGTGGCAGGCAGGCAGAAAAGTAGTGCGGCAAAAATAGATTTGATCGCGGGAAGCGATCTGGGTTTCTGGTTCATTTGTTGCTCCTTGTGCAGCAAGGCCGGTTCACGTGAACCGGCCGGATCCTGGGTGTTACGGGGTTGCAGTGGGCGCGACAGAGACTTTTTCATACATGACTTCCATGAAAGCTTTATAGGCTGACGCAATAAAGGCAAAGAGTGCGCCGCCATCTGCGTCGTCCGAACCGCCGCGAAGCTGGCGCGAGGCAAGCATTCCAGTCCAGCCATCCTCAAAGGATTCGGGTGAGGCGTCCGCCCCTTCTATAAGCACCGACTCCAGCACTGTCATATCGTCGGAGGCCTCCTGACAGGTCAGGCTGTAAGCGCGAGTTGCCATAACCCTATTACCATCAACGCTACAACCAGGTGTCACAACCAGCACCGCGTGCTCCAGATCGATAAACAGCACTTCTACCGCCCTCGCCAGCATACTGGTGAGTTCCCGATAGTCAATATTTTTCTCAATATCTTTCGTCATATCAGTTTCCTTTTTTATCAGATCAAAAGTGCCCGATGGGCCGTAGAGTTGGTCCCCACACCACATGCACTGGGCGGGAAGCGGTCCTCTTATCCTGATCGCTTCCCGCGAGCAATACTAGAAAGCGATGCTGTACCGCGCCTGGAACCCACTGGTGTCGAGATGGATACAATTGGGTACGGAAATGGGCAGATGACGATATTCATAGCCCACGGTGAACAATCCGGGGCCAACTCCGCTGAAGTTCACGTCCGCGCCCGCCTGGTAGAACAGTCCACCAACCGTGTGCAGGCCGGTCACATGCGTTGCAAAGTCACGGCCCAGGGCGGCATTGGCGGTGAGGGACACGTACCGGCCAACGGGGTAGCCGTAGGACGCGCCAAAGCCAGCATACGCGGTGCTGACGTGATACACATTGCCACCAGCAATCCCGACACGGGATCCGCCGATCAGAATTTTAGGGGCGATGACACCACCATCAAAGGGCAAGAGCTTCTCGCCGGTGACCTGCAAATGCTGGTACGTCAGCCCATTGCCGGCGCCATCCACCAGGTCAAAACCAACGCCGTAATTGGTGGTTCCGAAGGTGTGACCAATCGTCAATTTTCCTGCGGGGACGCTGGCACTGACGCCGTTGCCCAGGTGGATGCCGACGTTGTCATAACCGATACCTACCGTTGTGCTGCCCGTGTCAGCCACAGCCAAAGCAGGTAAAGTCAAGGCTACTGCAGCGGACAAAAGAAGAAAAGATTTACGCATGGTGAAATTCCTCATCAAGCAGGAGCGTCATTGCTCTGGGTCATATATAGCACCACACCACAAAACTAGACGCTCAGCGGTGTGTCCGCTGTGGCGATCATCACGCCGGAAGTGCTCTTCCTTACGATATCGCCAAGCTGTAGTTTGACTTCAATGGCGTCCGGTGAGCGCTTGATGAGGTCGTGAAGAGCGGAGACCGCCGGGTGCTGGTAGGGAAACGCGCTGGACCGGGCGATGAACAGATGTCCAGGGCGCGCGGTGATGGACACGCCCTGACTTCTCAGGTCGCCGATGGCATTTTTATCGCCTTTCTCCAGCGCCAGAAGAAGGTGTTCTCCCAGTTTTCGCCCATAGACGGTTACGGAAAGAATGGCTTTCCAGGATTCCTCGTCGATCTTTAAAGGGTTTGCCATGCCAGCCTGTTCGCGAGTCGGCAGGCTGTGGATGAATGGCGCGAAAACATCCGGGTGGACGCCTATATCTCGACCAGCCATCTCCAGTGCGATGCGGGTCGCCACCAGGCCACCGTTTTGCCAGGCAAGCGGAGCGTCTTTGAGACGCGCGGCATGCTTTTTGAAGGCTTTCCAGAATGATCCCTCATCGGTGGTGGCGATGAGTGCCTTGTACACGCCTGGCTCCGGTGCGGGGAGGGCAGGCACCTTCGCTGAGCGGGCCACACGTTCGCATTCGATGAAATACTGGCGGGCTTCCTTGCCTTTGGGTGTGCGCTCGACCATGGAGAGTTCCTTGGCCATGTTCAGGGTGAGGTGATACTCCTCGCTTGGGCGTCCACCATGGGGTTTTTCGGAATTTTCCGAAAAACTAACAAAGTCCTGGTTCTCCACGAACTCGAACTGGTCAATGCGGTCCTTGATCCAAGTCGCAAACTTATCTTTGTTCTCCAGAAAAGTGTGCAGATCACGGGCGTTGACGGTCCGCGTCTGCTCAGTACCGATGGCTTGCTGCTGAATGCTGATGAGGTCTTTCACAGTTGAATCTCTTCCGAAGGTGTGACCAATCGTCAATTTTCCTGCGGGGACGCTGGCACTGACGCCGTTGCCCAGGTGGATGCCGACGTTGTCATAACCGATACCTACCGTTGTGCTGCCCGTGTCAGCCACAGCCAAAGCAGGTAAAGTCAAGGCTACTGCAGCGGACAAAAGAAGAAAAGATTTACGCATGGTGAAATTCCTCATCAAGCAGGAGCGTCATTGCTCTGGGTCATATATAGCACCACACCACAAAACTAGACGCTCAGCGGTGTGTCCGCTGTGGCGATCATCACGCCGGAAGTGCTCTTCCTTACGATATCGCCAAGCTGTAGTTTGACTTCAATGGCGTCCGGTGAGCGCTTGATGAGGTCGTGAAGAGCGGAGACCGCCGGGTGCTGGTAGGGAAACGCGCTGGACCGGGCGATGAACAGATGTCCAGGGCGCGCGGTGATGGACACGCCCTGACTTCTCAGGTCGCCGATGGCATTTTTATCGCCTTTCTCCAGCGCCAGAAGAAGGTGTTCTCCCAGTTTTCGCCCATAGACGGTTACGGAAAGAATGGCTTTCCAGGATTCCTCGTCGATCTTTAAAGGGTTTGCCATGCCAGCCTGTTCGCGAGTCGGCAGGCTGTGGATGAATGGCGCGAAAACATCCGGGTGGACGCCTATATCTCGACCAGCCATCTCCAGTGCGATGCGGGTCGCCACCAGGCCACCGTTTTGCCAGGCAAGCGGAGCGTCTTTGAGACGCGCGGCATGCTTTTTGAAGGCTTTCCAGAATGATCCCTCATCGGTGGTGGCGATGAGTGCCTTGTACACGCCTGGCTCCGGTGCGGGGAGGGCAGGCACCTTCGCTGAGCGGGCCACACGTTCGCATTCGATGAAATACTGGCGGGCTTCCTTGCCTTTGGGTGTGCGCTCGACCATGGAGAGTTCCTTGGCCATGTTCAGGGTGAGGTGATACTCCTCGCTTGGGCGTCCACCATGGGGTTTTTCGGAATTTTCCGAAAAACTAACAAAGTCCTGGTTCTCCACGAACTCGAACTGGTCAATGCGGTCCTTGATCCAAGTCGCAAACTTATCTTTGTTCTCCAGAAAAGTGTGCAGATCACGGGCGTTGACGGTCCGCGTCTGCTCAGTACCGATGGCTTGCTGCTGAATGCTGATGAGGTCTTTCACAGTTGAATCTCCTGCAGTGGTTCCATTGTCTGACATATGAGCGTCGCGGGAAGCGATGTGTTCTCCAGTCCTGTATAGCACCACGTTTACGCTTTGACGTGCGAAAACAGCAAGGAGACAATAGCTATAACGCTATCTCAGGAGAGTGGTCATGCGTGAAAATAAAGGGGAAGTCATCGTTTACGACGCATTTTCAGAGCCGCACCCGGTGGTGGAGTGGTTGCTGAGCATGGTGGAGAAGGGCGCCGACGCAGGACCACGGCCGGCGGGTACCGGCCGTGTTTGCCGGGTTCGCGCGGATATGGAGCGGGAATCCGGGCAGTGGGAGCACCTGGTGATTGGCGTGCAGTAAGCGGGCTGGGACAGAAAATGTGTGTAAAATCAAGGTGGTTCTAGGTAGTTTACCCGCACTGTCCCGGAAAAAAGTAAGCTTGTCCCAGACTAATGCATTGATAATTATAATAAAATTGAGTCTGTCCCGTTGTCCCGGCCCGGCGAGGATATAGACTTTAGGGAGTACATAACTGAAGTGGTTCTCATTTAGTTTTTACGCGCGTATATGTGTATATGTCCTGACTGTGGGACAGATTGCGTAAAAGTGTGCAACTCATTGTATATAAATAAAAATGTTGTCCCAGCAGGGGTGGGACAGCCTGGGACAGCATCATGATCACGGGGTCTGTAATAAATAAATAAATATAAATAACTATTTGATTTATTTATTTATTTATAGTGCTCAACCGGCGCCAGAGTCTGTCCCAACGGATTTTTCGATTTTGGGACAGCTTGGGACAAACTCTCAGGATATGGGTGACGTTTGTCGGGTGACGCCGCAGTCATGGGTGCCCGGACGATTTTCCGGAAGAGGTGCTATAAGTCGTGTATGCCCCGGCGCATACAGTGAAGTGGCCTGCAACCGCTTCCCGCGACGCGCATGGTGGCGAGCGGCATAATATAAAATAGCAGGAGCACTTATGAACGACGCATTTGAGCAGGACCTGGCCCGCAGCGGCCTTACTCCTGGTGACGTCCCCCACTGGTCCGTGGTGACCGGCGCACAGGCGACGGCGGACCTTGGTCGTGGCGAGGGGCAGAAGATACACTGCGACTGCATCAGGATCCCGTATCTCAATCTGGATGGTTCCCCCATTGTTGACGGCGGTCTACCGTTTGCACGGTACCGCCTGTTACAGACGGAGGTTGCCATCGGCGGGAAATATCTGTCGCGCGCAGGCTCCAGCGGACATATCTACGTCCCGCCGCGATTGCGGGAGTTGCTGGCTTCCATGACCGATGCCGACAAATATCTGGTGGCCGTCGAGGGAGAGAAGAAGTCCGAGGCGTTGGTAAAAGCAGGCATCCCGGCGCTAGGTCTCGCAGGCATTACGCTGTGGCACGACGTGGCGGCCCATCGTGCGGCCCAGGAAGAGGCTGACGCTGCCGGGAAGAAAATCAACGTCACGAGAGACACGCCAATCAACCCGGAACTGCTTGCCATTTTCCAGGAACTCGGTGTAAAGACGGTGGCGGTCATGGGGGACAGCGACGGAAAGCCGGAGACGGAGGAGTTCTTCACCCCGGACCTGATCTCCAAAAAAAGCTACAAGGTTACCAGTAGCAAGCAGGCCGCCATCTCCGCAGCCGTCGCCAATGCCAGCGTGTTCTTTTCCGTCAAGGCGCTGGCCGGTGCGTTACGCAAGGCGGGTCTTCAAGGGTCGGTGATATTCTGCCCATGGAGAGAGGGTGAAAAGTCTGACGGCTCGCGGGTGCTGCACAAGCAGGGCGCTGACGACTGGCTGCTCGCTGATGGTGTGGATGCCGTAAAGCACGCCATTGAGCAGCGTGTCGCGGAGGATCTGGAGAAGACCCACAGGCTCCCGCAACGGGGACAGAATACGGACTTTTCGCTGGATGGGCACGGATTCATTCCGCTCGGCATGAAAGACGCCAGCAATGCGGCATTCTGGTCGCTGCGGGCTGGGGAAATATATGAAACCAATCTCGCCAAGATCACGAGCGCCCAAGGTCTGTTGCCGCTGGTTCCGTTGGAAGCCGCCTACGATTTGTGGCCAAAGTTCAACGGGAAAACCGGAGAAGTGTCGGTGAATGTGCCTCGTGCGGTGGATGCTCTGATGAAGGCGTCTCTGGGGCGCGGCCGGTTCAGCCTGTCCGCCGTGCGAGGTTCCGGGTGCTGGCCTGGTGACAATCCGGGTGATCTGGTGGTTAACGGAAGCGATGGGGTCTATCTGTTCAAAGCCGGCAATCAACCGGTCGCCTTGCTACCCTGCGATCCATCCAGAAAATCATTGTATGTCTCGCGGCCAGTAGCACCTGCCGTGGTCGGCGATAAGGTGGCCACGGCAGCGGACCTTATGAACCTGGTGCGGTTTTTCCAGAACTGGGCCTGGGTACGTCCGCGCACCGACCCTTTGCTGCTGGCTGGCTGGGTATTGCTGCAGGCGGTTCTGGGCGCGGTTCAGCACCGCTCGCACGCTTTTCTGACCGGTGAGTCCGGGGCAGGTAAAACCACGCTGGTGGATATACTCAGGTCACTTTTGCGCGGCTCGATGATTTACAGCGAGGCCGGCGGCGAGTCTTCCACGGCGGGTGTCCGGCAGCGCATGTCGCCCGACGCCATCACGCTGATTCTGGATGAGTTCGAGCCCGACAAAAAGGCTGCGAGAACGGGCGTGCAGAGTAATGTGGAGGGGATTTTCGGCATATTGCGCACGGCATACTCCGCCCATGCCGATGGCGCCGACGATGCCGACGGCGCTCTGAAAGGCACCGCCGACGGCAAGCGCGGGCAGGTGTATCGCTCCATATTCTCGTGCATGATGGCGGGCATCCAGCTCTCCACCCTGGAGCAGGCGGACCGGAACCGCCTGCTGGTGTTTGAACTCCTGAAGAACCACACCGGAGCCAAGCCACTCTTGCCGGATGCGGAGGAGGTTGGTGCCGGGTTGCGGCGATTGATGTGGTCCCGCTGGCCGCTCTGGGAAGACCGCCGCACAGCAGTGATGGCTGCGCTGACTCAGCATTCACCACGATCGGACAACCGCACGCTGGAGACACTGGCGGCCCCGCTGTCCGCACTGCTATGCTCGCTGTTTGACGCTACACAAGATGACGCGGCAAACGCCTTCATTCATAATCTGGTTCCTCTGGTGGTAGAGGACCACATCGAGCGTGCCGCAGGTAGTTCTGGATCTGACGAAACGGATCAGGAGAAAGCATTGAGAAGGCTGATGTCTGCCAATCTCCCGGTGGAGAACACCATGTTCGGGGGGCGGGAAACCATGCCGGTAGCAAAAGTTATCGTGGGGTCGGGCTGCTATGGCAAACAGGATGCATACTCGTCAGACAAATATGACACAACGCTTTACCTGGCGGGCATGACTCTTAAAAACCGCGACGGCCGCTGGTGGCTTTTCGTGGGGAAAGGGCATAGCGGTCTGGATACGGCGGCCAAATCCGCGGGGTACACTCCGGTTGCGCTAACGCAATTGCTGGCCAGGTTGCCGGGTGCCGAGGGTAGCCGTCAAAGGATAGGGCCGTCGAGGTATCACGGTGTGCTGATCCCCATCGAACCACTGATCTTCCAGAATTTTGCGGAGGAAATGCAGGCATTGCGGGATTCCAGGGATAACGACGGTTCCACCGCCGTCCGGTCTGACGACAATGACAGCCTGCCGCCGC
Organism: Acidithiobacillus sp.; assembly: GCA_028065135.1. The sequence continues at coordinate 11,051 of JAPTWR010000089.1, read as the reverse complement.
TGCACTGAGTTTTGATTTGCTCCGGTGCGCCTGGTCGTTCGGGCGCACCGCTTGGCTCTCCCGCGAAAAGGAGGGCCTTTTTTTATGGTGACGCCTATACGGCGTGGTTGTGTGGCTGGATGGGTTTAATGGCGATCCGCAGCCCCATGGCCTTGAGGATGCCCAGCAGCGATGCCACGGTGGGATTTCCATTAGGGGATAGTGTGCGATATGCCTGCGTTTTATTCAGGTTGGCTCGCTCGGCCACGGCAGTCACACCACCAAATGCCTTGGTAAGCTGGCGAAGAGCGGTCATCAATTCCGCCTGATCCCCATCTTCAAGAATTTCATCCAGCAATTCCACGGCCACGGAAGGCTCTCTCAGAAAGAGGTCTGCCATTGCATCATCATGTGAACGATCTCTCATTTGTCACCTCCCGCCGGGGTGCAACCCCGTTTCTTCCAATCCTTCCAATAACTGCATGCGGACTTGATGTCGGCACCCTGTTTACGCTTATCACCACCACAGAGCAGCAGGATGATCGCCTTTCCGGATTTGGCGAAATAGACCCGGTAGCCTGGACCTATATCAATCCGAAGCTCCCACACGCCCTCCCGGCACGGTTCATGGTCACCGAAGTTGCCGGACTCCACCCTGTTCAGTCGCCGAATGATGGCGGTTTTGGCTTTCACATCCCGCAGTCCGTTTAACCACTCATTAATCAGGTCTCGCCCGTCTGTGGTGACGTAATGCCGTATCTCGTTCATGGCTTATTTTCGTTTATAAGCGAATATCTGTCAACCAAGCCTGTAAAGTTCAGATGCGGTGCTATAGAGGGATTATGCGCCACACGGGAAGATGTTTGCTGTCCGCAGAGACCGCTTCCCGCGCCGCGCATGGTTGGTATGAGGGGAGGGCAACGGGCTCTCCCTACTGAGTCAGGAGCATGGAAAATGCGGCGCTTTTCAGATTTTGTGAGTGATGACAAGGTGGTTTTATCGGATGTCCGGTCTTTATTGTTAGACTTGGTATTGCAGTCTGAAAATGAGGATACCCGATATGATGAGGACAACTTGCTGGCGTTTGTCGCCGAGAACGGCGTGCGGGTCGGACGCACCATGGGGTACCTGAATATTGCCGACGACCTTGACCCGGATGAGGCGCTATTGCGTGACATGTTGCTGGCGGTGGATGCCCTGCGCATCGCACGGATGAACCTGGGCGAGGCGCAGGGCCGGCTGGATATGTGGGAAGAGGGCGAAGGCTTTTCGACGAGGCTTGACTGAGGCCGCTTCCCGCGACGCGCATCAGATGTAGGCGGGAGTCACTTGAGGATTCGGACATGGGTGAAATCAGGACTGCGGTAGATTTTCTCGATCAGTTTTTTGGCGGTGCCGTGGGGCAGCCCACGCCTGTCGAGAATGTGGAAGTGGTTGTCAGCCCCATCCAGGAAGACCAACGAGTTGCCAGTCCCGCATCCATACCGCAGAACGACCAGCCTTACGAGCCGGGCTCGGACGAAAGGGATGGGCAGGCCAATATTTTTGCTCGCGCCTGCCTGCGTGCCGGGGCCACGCCAATCAGGAGCCTGTCTCCATATCTCGCCGAGGAAATGACCCCCTCCACGACGGGATTACTTCCCGCGAGTAATGCACCGGTTTTGGGTAGGTCATCTGAGGAACCGTCCGGATTTGTTGAGATAGCAGAGGAGGACATGGTTTGTGCGGATGTGGCACACCCCTTTTCTCTGGATGTGGATGATTTTGCCATACCCGAGCCGCAGCAGATCGCGGTCATGACATCCGCCACCCCGATGGATTTCCTCACCAACCTGGACCCCGTAGCTTTTGAGGCTATCAGCCGCGCGGAAGAACTCAGTATCGACGTGGAGACCAGCGTCAAGGGTACTCCGTGGTCGCCGGCCGAAGCCCCCGGCAAGGCTGCCAAGCTCGGCACCGGGCAGGCTATTGGGCAATATCTGAAAGTCCACGGTGCCGAGCTTGATGCCCGTCCCCGCATGCGCATCCTTTCCATCGGGGCTGGGGGGTGGCGGGGGGCCTTTGATCTGGACAGGATGTCCGTCGAAAACATGATGGAATTGCTTGATATGCTCAACGGTAAGATCTGGACAGGCCATAATCTGGCATTTGATCTGCTCTGGATTAAGCACAGTGCTCCAGAAGTAAATCCCAAGATGCTGTTGGATACCATGTTTCTGGCTACGGCCATTCGCCCTGATATTGAGCGCATGATTCATCAGCGGATCGTTGCCACGACCATCGGCGGACAGCAGCCGGTACGGCTGGCAGGAAAAAACGCCGGTACGGTGGAGCAGGAATTACAGAAAATTCTTATCGAGCGTGCCGCCAGCAAAAACGGGAAAGACGACGATGCCAAATCCGCCTATCCATTGGCGACGTTATCGCTGATCTTTCTGAATGAGAAAATGGACAAGTCTTTCCAGAACTCCACCAACTGGATGCCCTCCGTCCTGACCAAAAGCCATCTGGACTATTGCGTCGGCGACATCACCGCCCCGGCCATCATTGCCAGGAGGATGCTCAATCTTCCTGATGATGCGCCCATCGCGGATGTGATCGCCGCGCTAAATATCAAAAAGGTCCCCGGCGCCTGGGCCTACCTGCGGGCATTCGAGCCTGCCGCCCGTCGCTTGGTGGACTGCACGCTGAAGGGTATTCCGCTTTCTGGGGAGAAAATCGCGGCATACAGAAATGCTTTGCAGGCCGAGGCGGATGTCGCACTGGAAAAGGTGCTGTCACTAGCGCCGGGTCTTGCGCGATTCAGAGACCGGCTGGCGTCGCCATCTGGCGGTTTGACCGCCGAACTCAAAGAGGCAATCGCCGATGCACTCAAGATGCGCACCGGTACGGAGGTCGAACGGACGGATACTGGTCAACCCAAACTGGGAGCAAAGGATTTACTGGAGCGCTTCCCGGATGAGCCACTTATCGCCGCTCGACGTGATCTGGATGGCGCCTTGAAACGGAAGTCCATGATTGACGATTATGCCGTTTTCGCGGGGCAGGATAGCCGGGTCCACGGGACCATCACCGTTGGCACGGTGACAGGCCGTACCCGGTCCGGCAATCCTAATATGCAGAATGCTCCCAGAGATGAGCAGTTTCGGGCTTGCTTTGCCTCAGCAACGGGCCATCAGATACTGGCTATTGATTACTCGGCCATGGAATTGAGGATTGCCGCCGCCTTGGGTGCACGTGCCTACGGGCAATTTCTGAAACTTATGGAAGCCCCACGTTTGTCGAAGATCAAGTGGATCCTCAAGTTGCCAGACATGCTGGATTATATTGAAGGGAAAAAACCATTGCCGACAGGGTGGCCAGTACAAAAGCCAGACTATCTATCAGAGCAGAAGCCCTCTATACAGGATTATGGGTTGGTATTTGGCTCTGAACTGGCATGCATCTGTCGTGATTTGCGCAATGGTGGTGCCGCATTTAGCAACGCACAGACGGACTTGCTCCGGTTTCGGGAAGTATTTCGTTCCGGTCTGGACCCGCACATTCTCACCGCAGTGGCGATGGAGGCAATGGCCGGCCGGTTTGATACAGGCGGGTTGGCGCCGCTTGAATATATGAAAAGTCTCTCCGTGGATCAGGCAAGGGCGCTTAAGAAATCCTTGGCAGGTCCACGCCAGGCGGCAAAGGCTCTGGGGTTCGGGCTGTTATACGGGATGAGCGCTGCGGGGCTTTACCACTACGGGATTACCAGCTACGGGCTGTCGTGGACTATGGAAGAGGCTGTGGAGGCCCGTGCGGCGTGGTTTCGCCTCTACCCGGAAATAGCACTGTGGCACTGGATGACAGCCCATGCCGGAGGAAAGCTGAAGTCTGATGTATTCGACATGCGGAAAAACGAGTGCCGTGGTGATGGAGAGGGGGGCAAGTTCTACCAGGGCAGAACTCTTTCCGGGCGCATTGTAGAAGGGCTTGAGTTACGGGAGGCCTTGAACTATTCCGATCAGGGCTCTGGTGGGGAGATCGCGCTGCATGCGATTGCACAAATGCCTGACGACATCGCAGGGATGCTGGTTGGCTTTGTGCACGACGAGATGATATTGGAAGTACCATCTGAGCGTGCGGTGGAGGTCTCCTGCGAGGTGGAGCGCATCATGAATGAGACTGCTGAGGTTTTGCTAAGGCTATTTGATGTTCCTAGCGAATGCGAGGCCGCGCTCGGTGATCATTGGATACATTGAGCGCCTTGACAGATTTGTGATCGCGACTATTACAAGCACTGGTACTGCTGGTGAGTGAGAGTGACACTGACAGAGAGACAGGTAGCATCATATAGTTGACATACTTTTTTTGAAGGTCTATATTTTTAGAAGTGGTTGGTAGGAGTGCAAGATAAGGGAGTGGGGTGCTGTGGTTTGGCTGTTTTGGCCGGCCGCTTCCCGCCCGGTGCATTGGTAAACATAGACAAGGAGTAATAGAAATGGGTTTGATTGACACTGAAGGTCAAGGAATTACGCCTGAGGCGCTCTCCAGATTTGAGCGCCAGCAGTATGAGCACGCCAAGCGTCAGGCGCAGAAGTGTGAAAATTTGCACCAGATTGAGGCCTACGCCTACGCTCATCTCGTTAGAGGTTTTTCCGAGGTGACGATCACCGGTGGCGGGGCGCTGGAGGATGGAGATATCAATGTGCTTCTTGATTTTGGCAATACATTTAATTCCGACGATTTGCTGAAGTGCCCATGGCCTGAAGTCCCCACGGATAAATATCACGCCACGCACAAGCTATTCAGATCGCCGTGGATTGCACGCGCCGCTGATGCGCTTGGTTACGAGCATTTTCAGGCGCTGGTCCTGCTGGCTGTAGATGTGACTCGCGCTCTGGTGGCAGAGCAAGCCTCCTATTGTGATGAGGATCTGGCTTTTTTGGGCTGGCATGAAAGAGTATCTCTTGTCCATGATGAGATGCAAAAACGCTATCCCCAGTTTGCCAAAGCATTCGATTCATATGCCCCAGATGACTACGATCACGAGTACGATTGGGCTGCCGAAGAATCCATCAAGGTTACCGCTGCTGCAGCCTATGCCGTAAATTATGTAGCAACACTCGGCCCCAGAGCCTCCAACCCCAGCCCAACCCCCCGCCAGCAGACCTGTGGCTCCGATTCTGAAGATCCCGCTTCAGCCAGCAACGATCACGATTCGCACGTCCAGACCTACCTGCATTATGTAAAGTACCCCCGCCTCGTCTGTTGGACTTCCGCTCTTGAAGTCATTTCTGCCATCCTTCCGGTAGCCAAAACCATTCAGAAGCACATTTACCAGATCGGCAATCTTCGCTTGGAGTTGTCTGATTATCCTTCTGATTTTACCCCTGATTATTCGTTCAACACGCTGATCCATGCGGCGCTTGAGGTTGGTTACACGGCTGGTCATGGTGGATTAAACCAGGCTCTCCAGCCCATCGTGGGCGCTCCCAGTCATCCGCTGTTCTCGCTTTATAGCCGCTTTGAAACCCTGGGCGAGGCTGATGAGGATATTCAAGTTGATCTTTCCGCGCTCTCTAAGTCGCGCGATCCTGACGGGAGTTGGCACAAGACTGCCGTCAATGTTGTGAAACATGTGTGCCGCGCCTGGGCAAAAGATCCGATCCATGGGGATGACATTGTCCAAGATGTCACGGTATCCACGTATATTACCTTGCTGCAGAAATATGATCCGGAGCGCGGGGTGGCTGTGGCTACTTACGCCAATATGTGGGCTGGAAGCCATTTGCGCAATGCACTCACCCGGCTGAAGATCCATATCCCACACACTGAAATCAAAAAACGCTTGACCTTGGCCGAGCAACTGCTTGAGCGTCATCTGGGAGATGCCCCGGAGTATGATTCTGATAAAGGAGTCGTTGCTGTATGGGAGCAGCACCGACGCAGCCTTGCTGCCGAAGTTGAAAAATACCAAAAAACGACTGGCGGTCAAATCGTGGTGGCAACAAAATCGCTTGACTCGCCCATCTCGAACTCGGATGACAGCATCTCTATGGTGGACAATATGCCGAGTGATGATGGGGACGGTGTTTCCGTCCTCATGCACAGTCAGACCGTTGCTACAGTAGAGTATCTGCTGGGCAGCATTGGGGACAGCCTGATGCGCGAGGTGTACATCAGCAAGCATGTGCATGAAATGAAAACCGGTGAAATTTCCAAACTTCATGGTATTACCAAGGATAAGGTGCGTAAGTGTCTCAGCAAGGCGCAGGTAATCCTGTCGCAGGCTGCGGCGGTTCGCAATATCCGTGGGGAGGACTACTACTAATGCGCACTGTAGATATCAACCTCACCCCCGCCCAGGCCTGGCAAGCCTGGCAGGCCATCCTTGGTCACCTCTACTCACGCGGCTATGCACAGGAGCAGGTGGCCGAGTGGACCGGCATGGACGCCAACCATGCCCTGATTCGTCATTACCAGAACCCTATCTATTTGCAGCCCCCGTCAAGAGCATGGCGTCACTGCAAGATCCCCCCCTGGCTCCCCGGTGCCTGCAATCAGCGGGTCATCTCTGCCCTGGAATCTCTTCTTGATCTCCCATCACCCCTTGAGCATGTGTCTAAAACTGCAAAGATGGTGCTATATAATATCGTAAGAAGCAGAGATCACCCAGATATTGAGCAGGAGAAGGAAGATGACTACTGACGCAATCAATCCAGCGGATGCGGCCGCTCGTGTGGGCGCCTTGGCCGGTCGGGCCAGCGCCGCAGATTTTGTCACCATGGCTACCCGGTTGGCGGAAGCGACCAGCGGCACCTCTGCATCTGCAGTGTACCGTGCTCTGGCCGAGCAAGTGCCATATCAGCACGGAGACATGCTCTGGTATGAGACACCGGAAGGTTTTGAGATAGCCAAACGCATGGTTCTGGGTGACCACCATGATGATGGCCCACTCCACTAACTTTGACACCGGTGGCCTCACCACGCTCTCCATCTACAAATGGATATCCGGTGCTATAAGTCCGGTATCAGACAAAGCGGCTTGAGGAAAACAGGATGAAACTGATTATCGCGGAAAAACCGAGCCTGGCTAAAGCCATCCGGGATGTGGTGGGCAAGGAATACACGGTCACCAATGCTTTTGGGCACATCCTGGAGCAGGCAGAGCCGGATGAGTACACACCGGCGGACGTGCCGGTCAATCCGAAAACGGGAAAGAAACGCTGGCGTCTTGAAGAGTTGCCTATTTTCCCCCAGACGTGGATCAAGCATCCCAAGCCGGACGCCAAAGACCAGTTGATGAAAATCAAGGGAATGCTCAAAGAGGCCACCTTGGTGGTGAATGCCGGCGACCCGGATCGGGAGGGCCAACTCCTGATCGACGAGATCCTGGAATACTGTGGCTATCGTGGCCCCGTCCAGCGTGTGTGGCTAGCCTCGCTGGACGAAACCAGCGTCAGGAAAGCCTTTGCCAATCTGCGCGATAACAAGGAATACCGTACACTCTCCCAGGCCGCCGAGGCCCGTTCTCAGGCGGACTGGGTGGTGGGTATGAACCTCACCCGCGCCTGGACCATCAAGAATAGCGGGCTGCTGTCTGTTGGCCGCGTGCAGACCCCGACCCTGGCTCTGGTAGTTCGCAGGGATCTGGAGATTGAGCAGTTCAAGCCCAGAGATTTTTTCGAGGTCATTGCCCATTGCCGCCACCAAAATGGCGACTTCCTGGCGAAGTGGAGACCTGCCGTAAATGACGGTCCCGGATTCGATGAGGAAAGCCGTCTGGTGGATCGGACACTGGCGGACAAGATCGCTGCCAAGGCGGCAGGGCAGGGGGGTAAAATCTCTCGCTATGATTCCAAGGACAGCAAGCAATCCGCTCCTTTGCCGTTCAGCCTCTCCGCACTGCAGAAAGCCGCCAGCGCCAAGTTTGGCATGTCGGCCAATCAAGTGCTGGAGACCGCGCAATCGCTCTATGAAAAGAAAATCACAAGTTACCCGCGGTCGGACGCCCGGTATCTCCCGGAAGAGCAGCATGGCGATGCCAGCCGTATCCTTTCTCAGTTGCCCGTCCCCGACCAATTGAAAGCAAAGGTGTCGGCCAACCGCAAGCATCCCGCCTGGAATACCGGCAAGGTGACAGCCCATCATGCCATCATCCCAACTGGTGACCGGGCATCTGGCCTTACCGATGCCGAACAGAGAATCTATGATCTGGTCTGGAAAAGCTACGTTGCGCTATTCCTGCCAGACTATCTTTATAAGGCTATTTCCGTTGCGGTAGGTTTAGGTGGCGAGCAATGGACCGCATCGGGTCGGCTGGATCTGGATATGGGCTGGAAGGCGTTGTACGGCGCCGCCTCCGCTGCTGACGAGGATGAGGATGGCGATGTTGAGGGAAAAGCCAAGCTCCCCGCGATGACAACCGGCGACGCCATCACCGGGCAAAAAGGCGAGGTGCAGGCAAAGCAGACGAAGCCACCGGCGAGGTTTACTGACGGCACTATGATTGAAGCGATGTCAAACATCCACAAATTTGTAACGGATGCTGCAGCCAAGGCCAAACTGAAGGAAACCAGCGGGATAGGCACCGAGGCCACCCGCGCGAATGTGCTGGAAACTTTGGTCAAACGCGGGTTCGTTGAGCGTAAAGGCAAGCAGATTATCAGCACCGCTACGGGGCGGTCTCTGGTGAAAGCCCTCCCAGGTGACCTCACTGACCCGGTCACTACCGCTCGCTGGGAGGATCACCTTTCCTCCATAGCTGACGGCAAGCTGGACCCAGATAAATTCATGGGCGCCATCAAGCAGATGGTTCGTGAGCAGTTGGGCGAAGTGACGACTGGGGTGAGCGTGTCTGGCGGTAAATCTGGTGGAGGCTCTGGCGGTGCGAAAAAGGCTGGCCCACAATGTCCAGAATGCAAAACGGCTACTATTATTCTCACAACCAAAACCGGCAGGCCTTTTGTGAAGTGTGAGAAGTGCGGGTCCGCCTGGTGGCCGGACCGGAATGATCCCAAGAAACTGGGGTCGAAGTGGGAAGCGAGGAAGTGACTACGGGTGTGGTTTCCATGTTTGAGCAGGAGATTTGAAATGAAAGACTTGATGCGGCTGCTGAGTGATTTGAAATTGTCCCCCGTACCTGGCACGGAGGTTCCCCGTGGTCCAGTGCCCCCCATCCCGCCGGATATGGGGTATGACCCGGACTCTTATGAACCGTGGGATCCAGAAACCGATGAGGAAGACGACCCCGCTTGCGTGGACGAAAATGGTGTCTGCATTGCCGACCCGAGCCGTCTGCAAGACCCGGACGCGGAGGACCGTAAGCATGTCATCCACTAATGTTGATATGGACGATATCGAAGCCTGGGCGATGGATGCGGGGCAGGGTGCGGGCAAGTCCCGGCAGCGCCGCCTGAATCATCTGATTGCCAGTATTGAATATGACAGGAGGATGCCCCAACCGAACGCCTTGCCGGTGAATTCCGGGGAACGCCGTATTGCCGAGGCCCGCCAGCGCCGGTTGCTGGTCAAGGCTGTGGCTCAAGGGTATCAGCCGCCGGTGAAGGAAATCGCCACGGAAATAGGAAAAGAGGCGGCCAGCCATGCGCTGGGCGTCCCGCTGGACATGGACCCCGGTGAGATGATGAAGGACATTACTTCCCGCGAGCAATCGGCTCAAAAGAGGCGGGGCATCGGGAATTCAGGGCTGGGATTCTGGTTTTTTCCGGGCTAGCACCCGGCAAGGATTCCTGAGAACGGTGCTATAGAGAGGTTATGGACATGATGGAGCATAGTTAAATGGCACTCGATCCAAAAATTGAAGCGCACCAACGGCTGGTGGAGCAACTGCGCCGGTCGTTTGGGCAAACCATCATGGCGGCCTTCGATGATGGAAAGGTCGTCGAGATCATGGCGAATCCGGACGGAAAGCTGCTGGTAGAGCGACACGGGCGGGGCATCGTACAGGAGGGCATGATCGCCCCGCAGCAGGTGCAGAACATCATCGGCCTGGTGGCGGCGTGGCAGGGGACGATCAGTAATGCGGAAAAGCCTATTTGCGAGGGCGCCCTGCCGCCGGAGTTTGGGGGCGCACGGTTCGAGGGGTGTTTGCCGCCTATCGCGCCAGGGCCGCTTTTTGCCATACGTTTGCGTGCTCGCAGCATTTACACGCTGGATGACTATTTCGCATCGGGCATTATCACCGGTGATCAGCGTGCGGCTATTTATCAGGCCATCGATGATCGGAAAAACATACTGGTGAGCGGCGGCACAGGCTCCGGAAAGACCACGATGGTGAATGCCATTCTCCATCGTATCTCTGAAATAGCTGATATGGATCAGCGTGTGGTGACGATCGAGGACACGAGCGAGCTGCAGATAACGGCACCGAACGCGGTATCCTTATTCACTGATGACGCCTCTGATATAGATATGACGCGATTGCTCAAAGCCACGATGCGGTTGAGGCCAGATCGCATAATTGTCGGTGAGGTTCGTGACGGTTCGGCGTTGGCATTACTGAAAGCGTGGGGGACCGGCCACCCTGGCGGCGCCGCCACGGTACATGCCAACAACCCGCAAGCGGCCTTGCTGAGACTGGATCAACTTTGTCAGGAGGCCGGCGTGCCCTCGCAAAGCGAGTTGATCACTGAGGCGGTGGATATCGTGATCCAGATTCAGAGAGATAAAAGCCATCCTGCCGGACGACGCATAACAAGCATGTGGGATGTAAAGAAAAGTGAGGAGATATAGATAGTATGAGCGCAGAAGAAAAGGATCCCTTCACCAACATCAGCGACGAGGATAGGGCGACGATGGATCAGTTTCATCGGCTGCATGCGAATGCCAACTTGCGTACTCAGTTGGTGGCGATGTTGCTGCTCGTTACTCCCATGCTGGTGCGCCATTTCTACCCTGAACCGTGGACTGTCTGGGTGACGGTGGCGGCACTCTGCTGGCCTGTGAGCTATGCTCGAAAGTGGTGTACGGGCGCGTTACAACTGGCTTGAATGAGGTGGCGTACTGTTGCTACAAAGGGTTTCCGACTCAAAGAGCAACATAAGGAGTACGCCGTGGAAAAGAATACCGTA
>JAPTWR010000129.1 GCA_028065135.1 Acidithiobacillus sp. | reverse complement strand
TGGGTCGGTAGCGGGTGCCCCGGCGCACATAGAGCGCACCGACGCCTTTCGGGGCATGCAGCTTATGGCCGGAGAGGGAGAGCATGTCGATGGCCGATTCCTGCATGTTCAGGGCAATTTTGCCCACTGCCTGCACGGCATCCGTATGAAAGAGTGCGCCCTTCTCCTTGGCCATCCGCGCCATGCTTTCGACGGGGAAGATCGTCCCCGTCTCATTGTTGGCATACATCATGGAGACGACGGCCACCTGCTCGCTGAGCGCTGCGGCATACGCTTCCATGGAGATGCGCCCAAGCCGGTCCACGGGAATGTAGTGGACTTTATAGCCTTCATGACGTTCGAGATGATCACAGAGAGACAGAATGGCCGGGTGTTCCACCACGCTGGTGATGATTTCCCGGCGGCTGGGCTGAATGGCCAGGGCCGAGAGGATGGCAGTGTTATCGGACTCCGTCCCACAGGAAGTAAAAATGATTTCCGAGTCGTGTTCTACTCCCAGCAGCGCCTGTACGGAGGCGCGCGCTTCTTCCAGACGTTTGCCCACATCGCCGCCGAAGCTGTGCATGGAGGAGGGGTTGCCGTAATACTCGCTGAAGTAGGGAAGAATGGTCTCCAGCACCTGGGGATCTACCCGGGTGGTGGCATTGTTGTCCATATAGGCGCTGCTCATGGCTATGCCCCCACGGCTTGCGGCATGCTGGCCGGAACTACCCGTACCGGACGGCCCAGAGTCAGCATCAGGCGCTCCTGGATGCCGGAAATGGTGATCCCGGAAGACTGGCAGTTCATGCACGAGCCGCTCATGGCTACCATGACCGTATCACCATCCACATCGACCAGTTCGATATTGCCGCCATCCATCTGGAATTGCGGGCGCATTTCATCGATCACGGCGGATATTTTCTGGATTTTCTGCACCATGGTCATGGGTGCCGGGGCGGGTTTTGCGGTGGGTTTCGCGGCCACCACCGGTAGCGGCGCGCTGCCGTTTACTGCCGCGAGGATATCCTCGATCTGCTCATGGCAGCTCTGGCAACCGCCGCCCGCCTTGGTATAGAAAGTGATCTCTTCGACCGTCGACAAATGGTTTTCCCTGGCCACCTTCTCAATGAGCGCCGAGTCGATGGCGAAGCATTTACATACCAGCGCGCCTTCTTCGTGATCATCTGCCCAATCTTCGCCGCGGTAATTGGCGATAGCGGCATGCAGGGCCTCCGCGCCCATGACGGAACAATGCATTTTCTCCGGAGGAAGCCCACCCAAAAATTCAGCGATGTCCTGATTGGTGATTTTGAGCGCTTCATCCAGTGTCTTGCCCTTGATCAGTTCCGTCAAGGCCGATGACGAGGCGATGGCGGAGCCGCAGCCAAACGTCTGGAATCGGGCATCCAGGATGACATCCGTATCCGGGTCTACCTTGAGCATCAGGCGTAGGGCATCTCCGCAACTGATGGAGCCGACCTCGCCGACCGCATTGGCCTCTTCGAGTACCCCGGTATTCTTGGGGTTGAAGAAGTAATCCTTGACTTTATCGGTATAATCCCACATGGCGTCAACTCCGATGTCCGCAGGAGGAGGCCGAGGAAGCGGAGGCCTCGTCTCCCGTGGTGAATGACGAACCGCAACCGCAGGTTCCCGTAGCATTGGGGTTTTCGAAGCGGAAGCCGCTGCCGCTGAGTTCGTCCACATAGTCAATGACGACCCCGTTAAGCAGCGTAGCGCTGGCGTTGTCCACGTAAACCGGCACACCCTCTATCGCCACCACGGTGTCCTCGGCGCCTGCTTCGGCCTCCAATCCCATTCCGTATTGGTAACCGGAACAACCACCTCCGGTCACCGCCACCCGTAATCCGCTCGCTTCAGGATTCTCGGCAAGCAGATTCTTTACGACATCAATGGCCTTTTCCGTCAATATCAGCATGACATACTCCTTACGCGACAGGGGTTCCTGTATGCTTCTTTGCAAGACTTGGGCCAGCTTTTTGGGTTTGTTATCAACTTATTGTTATTGTGACGATTTACAATGGATGTGGAGGTGTCATTAGTGCGTTTTTGTTGGTTTCTATACATCTCCCAGGATGGTTTTGCAAGAAAACGAACATCACGGAGCGGGCCAGGATGTCAAAAACCCGGAGACCGCTGGTGTCCGGGTTTTCGCTAAAACAACGACAAAAGTGCTTATACGGGCCGGTTTTCGCCGGGATCACGTACCGGACCCATGCCCGCCAGGCAGTCTGCATAGCTGATCTCGGGGAATACGGCACTATATTGCAAGGCGTTCTCGGCGATGCGATTGATCTTACCTGCCGTGTCGAGTTTTTTGAGATCGTTGCGCTCCAGTCCGAACAATTCCAGCAGCTCATTGTAGACCGTCGCTTCATCCAGCGGCAGAATATAAAATGGGATGCCCTTATATTCCAGATGGTAACGCTTGCTGAAGTCGATATTGTTGCAATAAATAAAATATTTACCAGAGGGTTCCAGATATTCGGACAACGCCGTTACCAGCGGGTCCAGATACCCAAAAGACAGAAGATAGCAGGAAAAAAAAGAAATCTTTTTGGCGCCCGGCTCTGCCGAACTGATGACTTGTTGCGCGAGGAGTTCCGGTGGACGTGCTTCATCGGCCACGGCGGTAGCAAATTTGATAGCCAGCTCGCCGCGAAAACCGAAGCGTCCCTGCGCATTCAGTTCGCCCTTGAATACCTGGTTCAGCAGTCTTTTCTGAGTGTCGAGCCCTGCAAACGCGCTTTGTTCGATGCTGATGGACATAAATGACTCCATATGGGTAGGGGTAAAATATTGCATCCGGACCGGGTTGCGGATGCTGACGGGTTCTTAGCCACGGGCAGCCAGCAGGTTCCAGCCATTGGCATCTTCCGGGCCGAAGCACTGGGCATAATCATGACAAACAGCGCAACTGGGTGCCTGGCAGAGCCGGACTTCGGCCTGATCACACAACTGCTTATAAAAGAACTTCTTCCATTTCATGTTGCCGGTATTTTTGAAATACAGTCCCGGAAAATGATGCTTAATAATGTCACTGAGGTCCTCCCGACTCGTCAGGCCCAGGTCCTGCCACAAGTGATCATTGCCCAGGCAGCCCGCGGCGAGAATGGCTGCTACCCACTCCGTGGCCTGATGAACGCCGGCACGGTGATCCAGTAAGAGTTTGACCAGATCACCGGTTTCCTCATCGCGCGCGGGCGCTTTGTTTTCTTTCCCCTGGCACTGGCACAAAAAGGTCCCGCCTGCAGCACTATGGAGATATACTTTCGTGCATTGCGCGGTCGAACGCGATTCCTCTATCTGCGGGAAATAACGAGAAAACAGATGTCTCAGTTGCCTGGTCTCCAGGCCAAGCGCCATGCTGATGTTGCCCTTGCGTTCCATGGCGCGATGGCTGATACACAGCGCAAAAAAACGCGCGTCAGAGAATGCCTCATCCGGGTTGCGACCGGACATCAGAATGTCATATATGGCAGTCTTCATGGATGCACTCCCTCTGAAGCGCTATGCCGAGACGCTGACCGCCAGGGACATGGACGCGTGGGTATAGCAGTTTTTGGGGCAAACCCGGGAGCAGGCCTCGCAGCCGATACATTTTTCGGGATGCGCAATCGTCATGAATTTGCGCTCTGCTTCGTCATCGTCTGCCGCCACCAGTTCCCCTTCTTCAGTGATACCAACAAGGTTCAGCACATCCCGACCGCAGGCGCGGAAACAACGCCCGCAGCCGATGCACTTTTCCTGGTTGATATGTTCGACAAACTGGGGAGTCCAGCCGAGTCCCCCCTTGGTGATGCCGGTTATGTCGTGCATACGGTCATCCCCCGGGGAAGGATGCGAGCCGCGCCCTGGCCACCGTCAGATCGCGATAGGCAGCGTAGGTACGGTTCGCCAGTTCCAGAATATTCTCCCAGCCGACGGGCAAATCTTCGGCCAGATCGTGAAGATCCATTTTGGCCTGGGTGGCCTGGGCATTGAGCCGTTTGATTTCTGTTTTCAAAGCGTCTTTTTCGTCCACAATCAACTCCCAGTGATTGGTCTGTTCTTCTACTATCGGTAACATCTCCATCAATACAGACATGGCGTCATACTCCTGTGCGCTGATGAACCATAAGCGTGAGCTGCGCTGGTTCAAGGGTCAAAAGCGGGCCACCTCCGGAAATTTCTCGATCATTTCCAGGGCACCTGCCACCAGTTTGTCACCTTCTTCGGCCAGTTTTTCCATGCTGGGGAAACCAAAACGATGCACATCGCGCAACTGTTTGTTGACCACGATCAAACGTCCGGCAATCAGCACCATGCGGCCAAAGCCTTCATGACTCATTTTCATCATGGGGGACACCATGACTCCGGAAGCACGCTCCGTAGCCAGCCCCACGGCGTTATAAAAAAGTTCCACCCGCCAAAGTATTTCGGGATCGGGGTCACCAATGATGGGTATTGCCCGGCGCTGCTCCTTATCCAGCACGTAGGGTGCCAGCAGCTCCATGTCGGACTTTTTTTCCCAGGTACCATAGCTATCCTGTGCCCGCCACTGCTTGACCAGTTCGCGAAAAAACAGGGACTCTTCCGGCAAAAGCGCCGCCATTGCAGTATTCTCAGGCATGACTTAATTCCTCTTCGTCATCAAAATTAAACGCTTTTTCTGCACCCTTGTTCATGACTTTGCGGAGCCATGGGGGTGGAGTTCCCTGTAATACGACCTGCAGCTTGTCGAGTATTTCATGGATGGGTTCCGGTTCATTCACCTTGATGGGATGAATTTTCATGGCCACCACCCGCGCTGCACCGGAGCCGCCGATGGCTGCCACATATAAAATGGCGCAATCCTTGATAGCTTCCAGCTTGGGAGCCAACTTGTCTTCGTTGCCATCCTCGGCAAGTTCACCGTCAAATTGCACAGCCTCCAGAAAATGGTATTCTTCCGCACTGATCTCATAAATTGCGATATTTTTCGCCCAACCAAAATGAGCATCGACTCTCTGCATATCCTGGGTTGAAAATGCGACTTTCATGGTGCCTCCTGGGCGTTGACCAGATAAAAAGTGACTACTGCGTTCCGCATCCTTAACCAAACGCAAACGGCGCATGTGCATCGTGATCCTCCGTGGCTAGTGGCCAACTATCCGGGCGATTTTCTTCTTCCTGTGCCATTAACAGGTTGCCGATCTCGAAGGTCAGATCGCGGGCACCGCGATAGCCAAGAGACAGGCGATGGGCGGCGCCGAGCTGGTCAAAAATAGGCAGTCCCATGCGCAGGAAAGCGATATCCAGCCGCGCTGCCGCTTGTCGTCCGTGGGAGTGGGTGATGAGTAAGTCACATCCAGCACTCCGCGCCTCCAGGTCCTCCAGATCACCAATGAGCACTTCTTCACAAGGCATCTGTTCGAGTAGCGGCGAGTGGGTGGTGGTTACTGCAGCAGTGATGTTCGCCCCCATTTCGTTGAGCCACGACCCGATATTCCAGAGCAGGTCAGGTTCGGCGCCAATGGCGATTTTTTTGCCGCCGAAGAAAAAATGACTGTCGAGCATGGCGTCGATCAATTGACTGCGTTGGCGACGATATTTGCCGGGTACCGGCTGTCCGCTCAACTGACTCAGGCAGTCCAATAACTGATCCGTCGCTTCGATGCCGGTAATGCGATCGAAGAGCACATATGGCTGGCCAGTCTTGGTCATCAGGGCTTCTGCCCCAGGACGCATTTGTTCGCCCAGGGCAATGGTCAGTTCTGCCTCACCCATGCGCCGGATCGCATCCACTGGAGTGCCGCCCAGGGTATTGGGAGTGAAGTCATCCGGAATGTGGCCGTCCATGGATCCGGAAATATCGGGCAGGATGGTCGCCTCCAGCCCGAAGGATTCACTGATCTCCCGGAGCTCCTCGATGTCCGCGGCGGTGAGGTGGGACCCCACGAGGAAATTGACGGAACCCTCCCGGCGCGCGCTGCTGGGTTCAGCCAACCCTTTTACTATGCTCTCCACGGCCTTTGCCCAGCCGTCCTGAAAAGCATCCTTGAAGTCTGGAGTAGAGACGTAAACCAGAGCTAACTGGTCCAGTTCGGGATGGGCGGCACGAAAGTTTTTGAGATAACCATCCACATCATCGCCTTTGGTTTCGGTGACGCCGGTGGAACAGATGCCGATGATGGCCGGTTTGGTGCGCTGTTGAATATTGAGGATGGCGCTACCGATATGATCCAGGCCGCCCATGACCGTCGCCACCTCACTCATGGCGGTGGTCTGCATGGGAATGCCCTCATTGAAATGGCGCTGAAAGAGCACCAGACCAAAGGCGGTACAACCTTGGGAACCATGCAGCATGGGCATGCAGTCGGCAATGCCCATGAAGGCCAAGGCGCCGCCAATGGGCTGGCTCATTTTGAGGGGGTTGACCGTGCATGCCTTGCGGCTCTGAATGACGGTGCTCATGTCCGTGCCTCCCCCATATCCCAGGGCGCGGGTTTGCGCAACAAGGCCCACATGGGATTGTAGAGGGCCAAATCGATCTGTTTCACCAGGTTGACCATCCCTTCATAACCGTTATAGGCCTGATGGCGTTCCTGGTTGATGTCCACCCAGGGCATTTTGTTTTTGAGGGCCGCAAATTGTGAACGTCCGCCCGACAGCAACACATCCGCACGCGCCTCCTGAAACATTTTGTACATTTCCCGGGGGGTCAGGTCATCCAGCATATGCGCATCCTGACCCATGATTTCCTTGATTCTTTCCTTGTCTTCCCTGGTGGATTTCTTGACGCTGGTTCCCACCACTTCCATCCCGCCTTCCTGCAATGCAGATACCACCGACCAGGATTTGACGCCCCCCGTAAAGAGCAACACCCGTTTGCCGCGCAGGCGATGGGTGTATTCGGCGATACGTTGCCAGGCCCTTGCCTCTTCCCGGGCGATCAGCGCTTCGGTGCGGTCGTGGAGCTCTGCCGGAGCACCCTGCTGGATCAGCAGGCGGGTAATCTCCCGGAGCGACTCCGTGGTATCGGAGATGCCATAAAAGGACCCTTCAAAGAACGGAATCTGATAACGCTCCTCCATTTTGCGTGCGATATTGATCATGGATTTAGAGCAAACCATCATATTGGCCCTGGCGCGATGAGATTGCGCCACGTCGTGATATTTGGCGTCACCGCTGATGCAACAGGTTACCCGGATCCCCAAATGATCGAGAAGTGGTTTGACCTGCCAGAGTTCACCGGAAAGATTGTATTCGCCAATGATATTGATGTCATAGGGCGTACTATATTCTGGCTCTTCGGTGCCGATCACATAATCCAGCAGGGCCTCTCCCGCCAGTTTGTTGCCGAGATTCTTGGCGCCGACAAAACCGGGGGCATTGACCGGAATAATGGGCTTTGCGAATTTTTGACTGGCCGCTTTACAGACGGATTCGATATCGTCTCCGATCATTGCCGTCACGCAGGTCTGATAGACAAATACCGCCGACGGATCGTATTTATCAAGTACTTCCTTGATGGATTTGAAGAGGTGTTTTTCGCCGCCGTAGACCACATCCAGTTCATTGATGTCGGTGGTAAAGCCGGTGCGATACAGTTGCGAACCAGACGATTTGGAGCCGCGGTTATCCCAGGAGTTGCCCTCACAGGCGATGGGACCGTGGACCAGGTGGGCGACGTCGGTAATGGGTTGCAAGGCAATCTTTGCCCCATCGAAAGCGCAACCACCGGCCGCACCGCCCGGTTGCAGCGCCTTGGTGCAGCCTTTCTTGCGCTCTTTGTCGGACTTGCTCTGGTTCTTGCTGCATCCCGGTTCATTAAAAACATCCTGGATTTTGTTCTGCAACATAAGGCACCTCCTGGTACGTCAGAATGCGACAAAGAATTGATCACCAGTCCCCACTATGCACTGGCAGGCCAGCCGCCAATAGGGTCCTTTCCACGGTTTCTGGTCTTCACTGTCCAGCACGGCGGGGAGTTTGCCGAGGCACCGCAACGTTTGCCTTTCAAAAGCGCTCAGACACAACTGCTGTTGCTTTCCCTGTGGGGTCACCCGTACCGCGCAAGTTCCGCAAAGACCTTTCCGGCACTGGACGGGCAGGGGTACATTCCACATGCGGGCCATCTTCAGGAGCGATATGGACTGATGGTTGCGACAGGACATTGACCAGTCACCTCCGATACGCGGTGAAATAAATTGCACCAGTCCCATCGCTCTATCCTCACGAAGTAAAATTCAGAGCCTTACCAGAATGTCTTCATCGCGAACGATGTACTGGCATGCCAGGCGCCATGGTGGGGGCATGTCCCTCACCTCCGCATCTTCAATTTGTTGTTTGCTGATTTTTCCGGAAAACCGGAGAACTGTTTTTTCCTTTTCAGTGAGGTGAATAGCCATGGGTGTATCTGCCATCGCCACCACTTGTATTGCGCAAGATCCACATTCACCATTTTCGCATTCAAACTCAATCGGCACCTTATGCGCCTTGGCTACGGATAACAGGGTATGACAATCCCCCGCTGTGGCATAAACCGTGAGGTCTTTAGCCATTTTGGGGGAGGTGAAAGTGACATCTGCCATGCTGCTGCTCCTTGAGAGGCGGCGCTGACGCGCCGCCGGATAACCGATAACGCCTTAGCGATTAACGAATAATATCGAAACTGTAATCGCTCTGACTCGGCACATTACTGTTGCTATCGATCTCATCAAAAATCTTGTCCAATATGCGAACCAGCATATTCAGTCCGCCCTGATAGCCCCAAATGGGATAACGGTGATGATGATGGCGATCGAAGATCGGGAAGCCGTAACGGATCAGGGGCGTACCCGTATCGCGTTCCAGATATTTCCCGTAGGTATTGCCAAAGAGGAAATCCACCGGCTCGGTGAACAGCAGACTGCGCATATGCCAGAGATCCTTGCCGGCATAGACATGACAATCCTTGCCGAAGGGCGAACTGTCGAACAATGCCTGCACTTTCTCCGCCCAATGCTTGGATCCATTGGTGGCCAGCACATGGGTGGGTTCGCCGCCCAGTTCCATCAGAAAGGCCGCCAGACCGAGGCACTGGTCCGGATCACCGTAGATGGCGAACTTTTTGCCATGAATGTGCGCTGTGGAATCTGCAATGGCATCCACCAGACGCCCGCGTTCCTTTTTCAGTTCATCGGGAATCGCTTTGCCGCTGACGCGGGACAATTCCATAAGGAATTTGTCCGTACCCGATACACCGATGGGGCAATTCAGGGCGACGACTTCCTGACCGTGCTCTGCAATGAAAGGCAAAGTCTTTTCCGTGCAATATTCCTGCATGGAGAAAGTGGCCTTGGCATTCAGGGCTGCCGCCGTATCTTCCAGGGTGGTGCCGCCGTCATACATGCGGAATTTCCCGTCGCTCGGCGTATCAAAGACATCGCTGGTGTCGGCCAGGATCGTATATTCCAGCTTCATAAGGTCCAGGATGCGCTTCACTTCCCGGGTGTTGCCGACGGTATAACCGTCAAAGCCGCCAATGAAGTTGATCTTCTCGTTGGGTTCGCGCACGAGTGCTGGTACGGTACCCGCCTTGCCGTCCCAAAAATGCGCCAGTACACCCTTCAGAGCATTGTCATAGCCGGTGACATGGCTGCCGACGAAGGCCGGAGTATGGGCAAAAGGCACGTCGTATTCTTCTGGTACGCTGCCCTTTTCCTTGGAGGTTTTGATGAAGGCGTTCAGGTCGTCACCGATCACTTCCGCCATACAGGTGGTGGAAACGGCAATCATCTTGGGTTTGTACATGGCGTAGGCGTTGGCGAGTCCGTCCACCATGTTGTTGAGGCCCCCGAATACGGCGGCATCCTCGGTCATGGAAGACGACACACAGGAGGTGGGCTCCTTGAAGTGCCGACTCAGATGACTGCGATAATAGGCGACGCAACCCTGCGAACCATGCACAAAGGGCAAGGTGCTCTCAAAACCCACCGCGGCAAACACGGCACCGAGGGGTTGGCAGGCCTTGGCGGGATTTACCGTCAAGGCCTCACGGGCAAAGTTCTTTTCCCGATAATCCCACGTCTTTGTCCATTCACGAACCTGCACGAGCTTGTCCTGTGGTACCGGGTTTTCAAATTCTGCCTTCTTGTTCTTGAACATCTCCTGGTATTCCGGTTCACGGAACAGATTGAAGTGATCAAGCACTTTTTCAGCATTCTGACTCATGGCGATATTCCTCATTCGATCGTTGGGGCGGTCCGTTATCCGCCGATAAGCGGGCGGCCTGTGCCGCCCCCACGGTGCTTACTCCCAGGGCGTTTTGGTCAAACTCCACACCGGGTTGTTGATGGCCATGTCCATATCCCGGGCGAAGATGGCGAAGCCGTCATAGCCGTGATAAGGACCGGAATAGTCCCAGGAGTGCATCTGGCGGAAGGGCACGCCCATCTTCTGGAAGACATACTTTTCCTTGATGCCGGAACCCACGAGATCGGGCTGGATGGTTTCCACCATCTTTTCAAACTCGTAGCCGGTCACATCGTCATAAATCAGCGTGCCGTCTTTCACATCGTGGGTAGTACGCTGATAGTCGTCGTTGTGGCCGAATTCATAGCCGGTTCCCACCACATTCATGCCGAGATCTTCATAGGCACCGATGACATGGCGAGGACGCAATCCCCCGACAAAAAGCATGACCGTTCTGCCTTCCAGGCGCGGCCGGTATTTGGCGATCACTGCTGCGGTGAGGCGGTTGTACTTCTCGATAACCCGTTCCGCGCCTTCCTTGATGTGATCATCAAAATAACTGGCAATCGTTCGCAAGGATTCGGCAATTTTGGAAGGCCCGAAGAAGTTATACTCGACCCACGGCACGCCATGCTTTTCTTCCATGTAGCGGGAGATATAGTTCATGGAACGATAGCAGTGCAGGACATTCAATTTGGCCATGGGGGTATTCTCCAATTCCGCCAGAGAACCATCACCAGACCATTGGGCAATCACCCGCAAACCCATTTCTTCCAGCAGGATGCGTGAACTCCAGGCATCGCCGCCGATGTTATAGTCACCAATAATGGCGACATCGTAAGGGGTCTTTTCAAAGGCCTTGGGTTCTGCGCCTTGTTTCTCGAAGACATAGTCGCGGACGCTGTCGTTGGCGATATGGTGGCCGAGCGATTGGGATACCCCCCGGAAGCCCTCACAACGCACCGGAACAATGGTTTTTCCACCAAATTCCTTGGACTTCTTTTTGGACACCGCTTCGATATCGTCTCCGATCAGGCCGATGGGGCATTCCGATTGCACGGTGATACCGTGGTTCAGCGGGAAGAGGTCCTCGATTTCATCCATGATTTTTTCGAGCTTCTTGTCACCGCCGAAAACGATATCTTTTTCCTGAAAATCGGAAGTGAACTGCATCGTGACAAAGGTATCCACACCCGTTGTGCCAATATAATAGTTGCGTCGCGAGCCCCAGGAATACTGGCCGCACCCGACGGGTCCATGGGAAATGTGAATCATGTCCTTGATCGGACCCCAGACGACGCCCTTGGAACCCGCATAGGCACAACCACGAATGGTCATCACGCCGGGCACCGACTTGATATTGGATTTGACGCCGCAATCCGATTTACCGTCCTCGAAGACGTTCAGGTGTTTGGCGCGTCTCTTGGCGGTTTTTTCCGGATAGACCTTGAGAACTTCATCAATCAGGGCACGATTGCGCGTCTTGGTCTCGGCGACAATCTGCTCCCGGGTTTCTTCAGCGGTAATGCTCATCACATCTCTCCTTTAGCGAGGAAAAGAGAGGGCAGTCGCCTGACGGCAGATGCCCTCTATCCATCAGACCGCAGCGGCCAGTTCGGCGGCCGACTTGCCGATCACGCTCTCGTCTACCGCACTCATGATGCCGAACTCCATGAGCATTTCTTCCAGCTCGTCCATGGTGATCGGGGTCGGAATCGTGCCGTTCCCGCCGTTGGCATGGATTTTCTGTGCCAACTGACGGTACTCCTCGGCCTGCTTGGATTCCGGTGCGTATTCCAGCACCGTCATCCGCCGCAGTTCCGCATGCTGCACGATATTGTCGCGGGGCACGAAGTGAATGAGCTTGGTACCCAGCTTGCCAGCCAGGGCTTCCGCCAATTCCAGTTCCTTGTCGGTCTGGCGTTCGTTACACACCAGCCCGCCCAGACGCACGCCGCCCGAATTGGCGTACTTGAGAATGCCCTTGGAGATGTTGTTGGCGGCATACATGGCCATCATTTCGCCAGACATGACGATGTAGATTTCCTGCGCCTTGTTTTCACGAATGGGCATCGCGAATCCGCCACACACCACGTCGCCCAGCACGTCATAGGAAACGTAATCGACGCCGTCATAGGCACCATTTTCCTCCAGGAAGTTGATGGAGGTGATAACGCCACGGCCGGCGCAACCGACGCCCGGCTCCGGTCCACCGGATTCCACGCAGCGGATATCACGATACCCGACCTTCATGACGTCTTCGATTTCCAGATCCTCCACGCTGCCCGCCTCAGCCGCGAGGCTCAGTACGGTGTCCTGTGCTTTGGAGTGAAGAATCAAACGGGTGGAGTCAGCTTTGGGATCGCAGCCAACGATGAGAATCTTTTGGCCCATTTCCGTAAGGGCTGCCAGGGTATTCTGGGAGGTGGTGGACTTGCCAATGCCCCCCTTACCGTAAAAGGCGATTTGCCTTAATTTGTCACTCATTGCCATGTCTCCTGTTTCAAAATGGACTAACTTGCCAGGTGGAAGCCCCCAAAAACGGGGAAGAGTCGCGTTCCGTATCCGCTGTTGCAAGGGCCGTGCCAAGTCCGTGATGATCACTCTAACGCTCTGTAATTTCGGTAAAATACCGCCATTTTAGTGAACGCCGGCGGGCTGTTTGAAAACCTACAAAATGCAGTTTCTATGTCAGGAACCCCACAGCGTTGACCGCCTTATGCAGTTCACCGCGCTGCCATTGGGTCACGGGAGCGACTGGTTAAGGCTCAATAAACTCGGTTCTGTTTGAATGACTTAGTACCTTGTCTGGTCGCCGGAAGGTTTTTTTGCCTTCCGGCCACCAGACAGTCCGGATCCGAACGCGGGACCGGAAATATATGGCATAAAACGTGCATTGATTTCCCAATCAGGCAGGAAGGCTTTCTCAGGTTTGGGAGGACGATATGCAGATCGGTGTGGATTGTAATCTCGCGGTGGGTAATTGGCGCATTTTTGTGCTCGATACGGATGAAATCGGACGCATGGCCGTGCAATTCATGCTTCATGACGAATATGAAACCCACGAAATCGCCAGTCTCCAGGCCGCTGTCGCCAAGGCTCAGGATTGGCCGCCAGACCTGATTATTCTCGGCGAGGCGCTACTGGATGACGGCAGGTTGACCGTAGAGATGGTGAGCGAACAATTTCCCAATGCACGACTGATGCTCGTGGTGGGGGAAGCGCGTTCCGCGCTGAGTCAGCCTGTAACCCGTAAAGGATTCGTGTTCCTCCATAAGCCTCTGCGGCTCGAAGATGTCCGCGCCAAGGTGGCTGCCGTATTGCAGAATTAGTCGTCGCAAGGACGCTTTTTGTCAGCAGCGAATCCCCTGGAGGGACAGCGCCCGGCACGCGCGCCGTCCGTGAAACTCGGTAGCAATTTGACCGGGATTCCGTCCGGGCTGCTGATCAGTGCGGAATTTCATGCGTTCCCGATGCCGCTACATATCGCCGGGGTGCGCGATGGGCACCCGGCACTTTTCCAGAGATTGTCTCTGGCGCGGGAACAGCACGAGGCGGGACAGGTCTTCCAGGCGTACATGGATGAGATTTTTGCTGGCGGGCCTGACCGGACGAAGGGCCGACGCTTCAGGGCCAGTTATTTACGCCTGCTCAAAGGTTGGGGATATGACAGTAATTCACCGGAAGGTGCAGTCATGAAGGGCTGGGTGGAGAGCCGGTTCGGGATTGCCCCGAATTTTCACCGGCAGGTGATCGGCCGTGTGGGGGATACCGCCTGGATTCAGTATATGACCGACAAAATGTCGGGGCGATTTGATAACAATGCCATCTGGTTGCAGCTTGACCTTTTGTTTGAATTCGCACAATGGTCGGCGCGGCGTTTTCTGGCACCCGGACAGCGGCACTTGCGTTTGTTCCGGGGAACCAACGATTTTGCCGAACATCCTATTCTCTGGAAAGCCGGAGCGCGGCAGGGGGTGATCCGGCTGAACAACCTGGTATCCTTCAGCAGTGATCGGGACGTGGCCAGCGCATTCGGCGATTGCATACTGGAAGTGAATGTGCCGTTGGTAAAGCTGCTCTTTTTCAAGGGCCTGTTGCCATGTCGCGCACTCCAGGCAGAGAGTGAGTATCTGGTGATCGGCGGTGAGTACGCGGCACACATGCACTACTACTGAGGACGAGAAATGGGCTATGACTTGCGGGAGCGGGCATTAGGCGCCTACCTGGGATTGGCGATCGGGGATGCCCTGGGCGCGACGGTGGAGTTCATGAGTCCCACGGAAATCCGGGAGGAATATGGTGTTCACCGCAATATGACCGGTGGCGGCTGGCTGCATTTGCGTCCCGGACAAGTGACCGACGATACCCAGATGTGCCTGGTGCTGGGTCGGAGTATCCTTGCCGATGAACAATGGTCCGTTACCCGCTTTGCCGAGGGGATGGTGCAGTGGTTGCGCAGTCATCCCGTGGATGTGGGCAATACCTGCCGCCGGGGAATCCGGCGCTTTATGCTCAACGGCAGTACCGCCGCCGAACCGGCGGAATGGGATGCGGGCAATGGCGCGTGTGTGCGCAATCTCCCCGCGGTACTGGCCACCCTGAGCGCGCCTGCGACCTTCCGGCGGATCAGTGTGGAACAGGCGCACCTGACCCACCATCACCCGCTGTCGGATGTCGCGACCCTGACGCTGGGAGAGATGTTACGCTGCGCGCTGCGGGGTGAGGGTGTTTCATCCGTCCGCCGCCTGGCGGATGCACTGGTGGCACGGTACCCGGAATTCGCATTCAAAGAAATTCCCCAGGCACCTACGCCCTATATTGTGGATACGGTGCGCGCCGTCCTGTATGCGCTGCTTCATACCGATAACTTTAAAGACTGCCTGATTGCGGTGGTCAACCAGGGTGGGGATGCGGACACCACGGGCGCCCTCGCGGGCATGCTGGCGGGAGGTCTGTACGGAACTTACGGGCTTCCCGGCACCTGGCTGCAACGTCTGGATCCCGCGGTTCAGAAAGAAATCGCGGCGCAGGTGGATCAGCTTCTGATCCGGGGTGAGCGAACGGATCATGAGCAGTTGCCGGCCAGCATGCCGCCGCGTATCGTATTTTACGAAAAACCGGGCTGCGCCAATAACGCGCGGCAGATTGCACTGTTGAGGGCTGCCGGCTGTGTGGTGGAGGTGCATGACTTATTGCAGACCGCCTGGACGGCGGAAACCTTGCGTCCCTATTTTTCCGATCGGCCCGTGGCGGAGTGGTTCAACCCCGCCTCGCCGCGGGTAAAGTCCGGAGAGATCGTTCCGGAGGCGTTTACGGAAGCCGGGGCACTCGCCGCGATGCTGTTGGACCCGCTTCTCATTCGTCGCCCGCTCATGGAAGCGGGCGACGCCAAAATCGCCGGCTTTTCCGAGGATCAATTACGCCGGTGGACGTCCGCATCTCTTGACGTGTATGCTGAAGGCACCGGCGCCGCTACAGACAGTTGTCGGCGATCGGTCCCCTGCCCAAGCGTCCGGCAGGCCAGTAATCTCACCAAAACTCCAGCCGCCTCGTCCCACGCCAACGCCTCCTGAGCGCTGTAGAGAAGAGGGCCCTATCATGAAAGATCGCGTAACACCCAACCATTTTCAGGAGCTGACGACCATCTATGAGGTGAGTAAGGTGCTCAGCTCTTCCATGGATCTTGAACACACTCTGAACGATGTTCTGAAGACGCTGGAGAGCCATCTGCATATCTCACCGTCCATGATCGTATTGCGCATGAACGAGGAAATAGTGGGGGTAATCGCGGCCACGGGTTTGTCCGTTGCGGAAATAGAACGGGGGCGTTATCGGTTGGGGGAGGGGATGATTGGCAAGATCATGCGTGCCGGCATGCCGATAGTGATTCCTGATGTCTCTCAGGAACCGGCTTTTCTGCACCGCGCCTTTGAACCGGAGATCAGTCAGCGCTTGCATGCTTTTGTAGGGGTGCCGATCAAGGTGGGATATGAGTGTATCGGTGTGCTCGCCATCTATCGCAGTGAGCGACACAAAGGCGTGAGTTTCCGTTCCGATGTCCGCTTGTTGCAGATGATCGCCAATCTGGTGGGACAGACCGTTAATCTGCATCAGGGTATCTCCGCGGAACGAAACCGCCTTTTGCAGGAAAAGCATCGTCTGCAGAAGGAGTTGCAGAAACGATACAGCATCAAGAATGTCATCGGCAACAGCCGGGCCATGCAGGCGGTATTCGCCGATGTGCATCAGGCGGCACCGGGCAAGGCGACGGTGTTGCTGCGCGGTGAATCCGGCACCGGGAAGGAAGTCATCGCCCGCGCCATTCATTATCTCAGCCCCCGTCGCGACAAAGCCTTTGTTTCGCTCAATTGCGCGGCGCTCCCGGAAAGCATTCTCGAGTCAGAACTCTTCGGACATGAGCGCGGCGCGTTTACCGGCGCCACCCAGGAGCGCAAAGGGCGCTTTGAACTGGCAGATGGCGGCACGCTGTTTCTCGACGAGATCGGCGACATCTCTCCGGCTTTTCAGGCGAAGCTCTTACGGGTGTTGCAGGAGCGTGAATTCGAGCGGGTAGGCGGAACGCAGACCCGGCGGGTCAATGTGCGCATTATCGCAGCCACCAATCGCAACCTCGAAGAGGCGGTGAGCAAGGGCGAGTTCCGCGCCGATCTGTACTATCGGATCAATGTCGTCAGTATTTTTCTGCCCCCACTGCGGGAGCGTCGCGAGGATATCCCCGCCTTGATCGAACATTTCCTCGCCCGTTACAACGCCGAGAATCAGCGCAAACTGACCCTCACCCCGGAAGCCTTGCAAACCATGGCGTCCTGCTACTGGCCAGGTAACGTGCGGGAATTGGAAAACTGCGTCGAACGTACCGCCACCATGATGCGCGGCGATATCATCCGCAATCTGGACGTGCCCTGTCAGCGCAATCAGTGCCTGTCCATGGCCTTGCGGCCGCTGGAAGGGAGTCATCCCATCGTCACCATGAAGCTGTCGAGCGGCATGAGTGTTCCGCCTCATGCCGCGCCTGATGTGGAGGGGCAAGTGACGGATGCATCCGGGGCTGGTGATGGGGAAGGTTCCTTGCCTTTGTCGGAGCGGGATCGCCTGATCCAGGCCATGGACCGCTGTGGCTGGGTACAAGCCAAAGCCGCCCGTTTATTGGGGACGACCACCCGCAAACTCGGTTATGCCCTCAATAAGCATGGCATAGAAGTTAAAAAACTCTAAACCAGAAACGCTCGGCCAGGGGGCGGCGAACGCCCCACCCGCCCCACCTTGCGTACCGCCTCTCGCACCTGCCCTGCTATTTTTACCCCTCCCCATTTGTCCGGTTTTCGACAATTTTTACCGCAGTGCCGAAAACGCACGTAACGTTATCGACAAAGCCCCGGATGGTTTTAATCTAATACCTTGAAAAACAAAGGCAGCATATGCTGGCATCACTTTTGCTAAAGGTAATGCAAGCGTCAGCTTCTTAGGAGCAAGCCGATACATCCGTGAGGCGCGCGGTTTTCCATCGTTCACTGAATCCGTATGGAGGATTACGCCCATGGCATCCCAAATAATATCTCTTTCCAGTATTGCCACACCCAATAACGGGGTGGATCTGGACGAGATCATGCAGCAAAAGGCAGAACACCAAGGTTGTGGTACGAGTGGTGGTTCCGGCAAGGCCAGTTGTGGCAGCGGAGCGGGGCAGGGAGATCTGGCACCGGAGATCTGGGAAAAGGTCAAGAATCACCCCTGCTATAGCGAAGAGGCGCATCATCATTACGCCCGTATGCACGTTGCGGTAGCGCCCGCCTGTAATATCCAGTGCAATTACTGTAACCGCAAATATGACTGCGCCAACGAAAGTCGGCCGGGTGTCGTCAGTGAAAAACTGACGCCGGAGCAAGCGGCTAAAAAGGTGCTGGCCGTGGCCTCCACCATTCCGCAGATGACGGTGTTGGGTATTGCTGGTCCGGGTGATCCCCTGGCCAACCCCGAAAAAACTTTCAAGACCTTTGAACTGATCTCGAAAACAGCGCCGGATATCAAGCTTTGCCTATCCACCAATGGCCTGGCACTCCCTGACCATGTCGATACCATTGCCCGCTTTAATGTGGATCACGTCACCATTACCATCAATATGGTGGATGCGGATGTAGGCGCCCAGATCTATCCCTGGATTTTTTACAAGAACAAGCGGTACAAGGGGCGTGAAGCGGCGCAGATACTCACCGACCGGCAAATGCAGGGACTGGAAATGCTGACCGAGCGCGGCATTCTCTGTAAGGTGAATTCGGTCATGATCCCTGGTATCAATGATCACCATCTGGTGGAAGTCAACCGGGCAGTCAAGAGTCGCGGAGCCTTCCTTCACAACATCATGCCCCTGATTTCCGCCCCGGAACATGGCACCGTTTTCGGCTTGAACGGCCAGCGCGGCCCGACCGCGCAGGAACTAAAAGCCCTACAGGACAGTTGCGAAGGCGAAATGAACATGATGCGCCACTGTCGGCAATGCCGGGCGGACGCCGTGGGTCTGCTGGGCGAAGATCGTTCGGCGGAATTCACGACCGAAGCCGTCATGGCGATGGATGTGGAGTATGACCTGGAATCGCGCAAGGCCTATCAGTCGCTGGTGGAGCAGGAACGTCAGGCGACGGCGGACGCCAAGCGCGCGGAACTGGAAACCCTGGCTGGCGAGCAATCCGATGTCAAAATTCTCATCGCGGTGGCCACAAAAGGCAGCGGGCGGGTCAATGAGCACTTCGGTCATGCCACCGAGTTTCAGATTTATGAGGCGAGTGCATCCGGGGCGAAGTTTGTCGGCCACCGCCGCGTGGACCTCTATTGCCAGGGCGGTTATGGCGAAGAGGAAGCCCTGGAAACCACCATCATCCGCGCGATCAACGATTGTACGGCAGTTTTTGTGGCCAAGATCGGTGGCTGTCCGAAAGCCTCTCTGGAGGCGGCCGGAATCGATGCGGTGGATCGCTACGCGTTTGAATATATCGAACAGTCCGTCATTGCCTACTATCGGGATTATCTCGATAACATCCGTAGCGGAGCCATTGTCCATGGCCAGCGCGGGGATGCGGAGATCCGGCAGGGCGCATACATAGCTGCATAAGATTGTCGGGGGAGATCTCCTCCCCCATTTTTGTGAAAAGGAGAAACATCATGGCTTATAAAATCGTTAGTTCCCAATGCACCAGTTGTTCGGCCTGTGAACCGGAATGTCCGAATATGGCCATTTCCGAAAAGAATGGCACCTTTGTGATCGATCCAGCCAAGTGTACGGAATGCATAAATTATTTCGATGAACCTCAGTGTGTGGCGGTATGTCCGGTGGACGACACCTGCATCATTGATAACAATTATCCCCGTTACGTCGCTTAGGAGTCTGTCATGGAACTCACCTTCACGCCTAAAGCAGAACGCTTTATCCAGCGGATGATCACCTTTGGCGGAGGAAATGCTTCCAGTGCTTTCCGCCTTGCGGTAAAGCCAGGCGGGTGCTCCGGCCTCTCTTACGATTTTCGCATTGTCGACGCAGCGGAGCCCGGCGATGTGGCCATCACCAGTAATGGCATTCCGGTACTGCTGGAACAGAAGAGTGTTCCTTTTCTCAACGGCGTCATCGTCGATTGCGAGGACAGCCTGATGAATACCGGGTTGGTCTTTACCAATCCCAATGCAGCGGCCAGTTGTGGTTGCGGAACTTCATTTACACCCAAGGAATGAAGCCGGGTCCCGGAAACGGTGAGATTGGAGGGAGAAAAACGTGGAAACCTGGATCGTTCATCATACGAATACGACTATCCATCGTTGCGCAGCGAATATGGCAGCACTTCCTCCGCATCTCGACGATATCGATTTCCGCGGTGCGGAGATCTTTACGCGCATACCCGTGAGGGAGCAGCGCCATCTCGCACGTGCTTACAGCAGTTATGTCTGCTGTGCGGAGTGCGAAGCGGTGCTGCTCAACCCCGTGAAGCATAGGGGGGCAGCATGAGCAATATCTGGGACGATGAATGGTTGAACCGCCGTTACTATGAAGGCCTCCTACCGGAGGCGGCAGAACGCCATCTGCATCTCGCGGCGCGCTCTTATGCGGATGATGTGCGCGCCGAGGATCATTTGATGGATGCCATCGCCATCGCGCCCGAACACATGGTCGTTTACCTGGGGTTATACAAATTTTATTTCTATAAAGGTCGACTGAGCGAGGCGCTGGCTACGGCCCGTATCTGTCTGCAGCGCAGCGCCGCAGAATTGGGTATTGATCCGGACTGGCGCAAGGTAAGGGAGCGGCAGGCGGACTTTGGCAGTTATGATGCACCGCAGGCGCGCTTCTATATGTTCGTGCTCAAAGCCTATGGCTACCTGCATTTGCGCCTGGGGCATCTGGCTACCGGAAGCAAAATCATGGACAAACTTATCGAACTGGACCCGACAGATAAAATACAGGCGCGTGTGCTGCTGGAAGTCCTGCAAAAAAAAGAGGAAGACGATGAGTGACCCGAATGAGGCCGTTGACTGGCAGGGCTGCGCAGTCTCCTGTAAGACTTGTCCCGAGCGCGAGATCCCGGGGTTGAAGTGTAAACTGTTGCATGCCTGTATGCACGATCGTTACGCCAAAAGAGTGGATCGCTTTTTTCGCTGGAATCCACAGATCGCCAAGGATTATCTGCAACACGGCTACTTTGAAGTGCGGGCTTGCGCCGCGCGTTATGCGGATATTTTTCATCTGCCGGCGCTCATGAACGATCCGGATGAAACCGTGCGCTGGGCAGTAGCGCAGCGGCTTCCGCAACGCTATCTGCTGCGCATGATCCACGATCCGCATCGGGAAGTGCGTATCCGGGTAGCGGCGCGGCTGGATGAACGTAATCTGTCTGCCATGATGCACGATGCGGATTATTACGTGCGTCTGGAGGTGGTGCGTCGCCTGCCCAAAGGTCTATTGGCGCTCATGATGCATGATTCCGACGTGGAGGTTCGGCGTGTTGTGGCCAAACGTATCGGCGTGGATGCTCTGGTCAAAATGCTGCGGGACGATGATCCCGGGGTCCGTCTCGATGCCATTGAACGTGTACCGGTATCGACCCTTTCCACACTGGTTGACGATGCGGATTGGCGTATCCGCTACGAGGTGGCGGCACGCGGGAGCCGGGAAGCGGTAACCCGCCTGTTGGCAGATGAGGATTATGAGGTGCGTCGTTGCGCCGCAGAACGCTTGGGGAAAGGCGAACCGCTTTCCAGACAACGATTGCCAGGGGAGCATGAATCATGGCCGGTATGAGCAGAGATAGTGCGACCGTCGAGCTGGGCGCAGAACCCGAGTTCAATTATGGGGATAAAGTCCGTTCCCGCAAACATGTGAAAAATGACGGAACATTTACCGGCGCCGATATTGGCGAGGTGATTGTTACCAAAGGTGATGTCGGTTTTATCATCAGTATCGGCACCTACTTGCAGCAATTTTATATTTATGGTGTGGATTTTTATGAGCGTGGTCATCTGGTCGGCATGAAGGGCCGTGAACTGGATCTGATCGAACGCAACCCGGTTCAGGAGGAGAGAATCCCATGATGGATTTACGTCTACCCCGATTTGATTGGGGCCTAACGGTACGGGCTTGCGATGATATTTTTAATGACGGGACTTATCCGGGGGAGGCCGAAGGGGCCTTGCTGGTAGCCAAGGACAGTCCGGGAGAAATCGTGCGGGTAGGACATCACGAAGAGGGCAACATGCCGCTCTACCTCGTGGAGTTTGCCAACGGCATGGTGGTCGGTTGCCTGGAAGAGGAAATTCTACCCGTCGAAGGGCAGAAGCCATGAACATGACGCGCAGCATTTATCTCGATAACAACGCGACAACGGCCTTGGCGCCGGCGGCACTGGACGCCATGCTGCCCTATTTATCCACGGAATATGCCAATCCTTCCAGCGCCTCCGCAGCGGGTGTAAGTGTCAAGAAAGCGTTGGGTGAGGCGCGGGTCGCGGTGGCCAAGTTGTTGGGCTCCTCACCTGCGGAACTGATTTTTACCAGTGGCGCGACGGAGAGCAATCATACGGCGATCCTGGGCGCACTCTCCCTGACCAAAGGCAAACGCCACCTGATTACCAGCCAGGTGGAACATCCCTCGGTACTTTTGATGTGCCAGCATCTGGAACGCCTCGGGATAGAAGTGAGTTACCTTCCGGTGGATGAAGAGGGACGCCTGGACCTGGAAGACCTGCGCGTAGCCTTGCGTCCGGATACCGCACTGGTTTCCCTCATGTGGGCAAACAATGAAACGGGTGTGCTCTTTCCCGTTATCGAAGCGGCTGCCATGGCGCATGACGCGGGGGCTTTTTTTCATACGGATGCGACCCAGGCGCTCGGCAAGCTGTCTGTGAATGCCGCCGCTTCCGGCGTGGATTTTTTATCCTGCTCGGCACATAAGATTCATGGCCCCAAGGGCGTTGGGGCATTGTTCGTCCGCAAAGGCATTGCCCTACCACCCTTGTTTCATGGTCATCAGGAACGGGGACGGCGGGGTGGCACCGAGAATGTTCCTGCCATTGCCGGTTTTGCGGCCGCTGCCCGTCTGCTCACCAATATCGAAGCCGAGGCGCACTACCTGCGGGAATTGCGTGATCATTTTGAACAAGGTCTGTTGGCGTTCATGCCCTGTGCGCGGATCCACGGTCAGGAAGCCGAGCGTTTACCCAATACCAGCAATGTCGGGTTTATCGCACTCGACGGCGAAGAACTGCTCTATCGCCTGGAGCAGGAGGGCATTACGGCTGCAGCCGGTGCCGCTTGTGCTGCCGGCGGGCAGGAACCTTCCCACGTGCTTACGGCCATGGGCTTTTCTAAAACCGCGGTGCTGTCCTCGCTGCGTTTCTCCTTTGGCCGCCAGAATCGGTCGGAGGATGTGGAGCGGCTGCTCCGGGTATTGCCAGGCATCCTGCTGGGCATGATGGACATGCCACCGGTGAAGGCCGGTGTCCCGATTTCTTGCGCACCGTAAAATAAGGAATACCCCATGAAGGTGATGATTCGTAAAAATGCCGCTGGTGAACTGACGGCGTATGTGCCCAAGAAAGACCTCGAGGAACCCATTACCGAGTGTCAGAAGCCGGAACTGTGGGGCGGGGTGGTGACACTGGCGAATGGCTGGCGCCTGGAATTACCGGAGATGCCCGGTGATACCCGTCTGCCGATTACCGTAGAAGCGCGTCGCCTGGAGGGTTGAGAGGATGGAACTCACTGACGAAGATCTCGCGGTACTTTTTGATCTGGGCCAAAATGCCTGCCGGTCTGGTGAGGGTATCCTGCCTGTTTTGCGTGCCCGTTTCCCCGGACTCCCCATTACCCAATGTCCCGCCGGCGATGTCAGCGACGAACCTTTCCGTACCGGTGAGTATTTTGACCTGCATTTGTTGGATACCCGCGACCATTGTCCGAAAATCACCTCCGACTCCCAGGCGGCAACCGGCCTGCTGCTGGCCATGCACCGGAGTACGACATGACTGCGCTGGAAATCCCACTCTCGGACCCCGACATCAGCACCAGCGAACTGGAGGCCGTAGAGGCGGTATTGCGTTCCACCCGCATCAGCGCCGGGGAACAAGTGGAGGCCTTCGAAGCGGCGTTTGCCGCCTATCACGGGCGGCGCTACGCCGTCGCCGTCGCCAGTCCGACCCTGGCGTTGATGCTCTGTTTGCGCGCCTACGAACTCGGGGCGGGCGATGAAGTCATTCTCTCGCCCTATAGCTGGTGGCAGATCGGGCATGCCCTCGCGTGGTACGGGGTTCAACCGGTATTCGCGGATATCGACTACTACTCCGGCACGATCTCCCCCAAAGGGGCTGAGACCCTGATCACGGAGAAAACCGGAGCGATCCTCGCCGGCAATACCAAGGGGCATCCCGCCTTTTGGCGGGAACTGCGCACGATGGCCAACGAAAATGACCTGATTCTGCTGGAAGATTCGACGGAGGCCATCGGCTCCCGTTATCAGGACAAACTGGTCGGCAGCTTTGGAGACAGCGCTATTTTTGCCTTTGCCCAGCCCTCTGCCCTGGTTTGTGGAGAAGGTGCCATGATCGTCACGGACGATACCGAAACCGTCAGCCGTCTGCGCCAGTACCGCGCACGGGGCATCAGTGAGCGGGGTTCGGTGGTGGCGCCTACCCGCCCACCCCTGCAGGCAGAAATGAGCGATATTCAGGCTGCCATAGGGCTGGTCCAGCTCGCCCGTCTGGACGGCATCTTGCAACGTCGACGGCAGGTGGAAGCACTTTACTTTGAATACATGAAGTCCTTTGAAGGGATCAAGGATCCCTACCATGGGCCGGATGCCACCGCGGTGCACTGGTTTGTGTACGAAGTACACCTCGGTACCCGGTTCAGCCGCAGCAGTCGGGATGCCATTGTCACCGATCTCCGCGCCCAGGGTATCGAGGCGGCCTCTTACTGCCTGCCCATGCATACCCAATCCTATTATCGCGAGCGGGGCGGCGGTCACTGTCCAACCGCCGTGCGGGTGTCCGACCGCACCCTGATCCTGCCTTTTCACCCACGTCTGGGCGAAGAGGAAATCGCCTTTATCATCGAAACCTTGAAGGATGCATCCGTCAATGTGGGTGCGGGCGCCGCCATTTATTAGTGCGTTGTTTTTACGTTCATTTTTATAGAGGAGAAGATTGAATGCCCATTATCACCATCAAACCCAGCGGTAAAACCGTCGAGATGCCCGTGGGGGCCAGTCTCGCCGCCGCGGTGATCGCTGCCGGTGAACCCATGGTCCTGAAGTGCGAAGGCAAAGGCGAATGCGATAGCTGCCATATTTTCGTCCATGAAGGGCGGAAGAGTATCTCCAAGATCCAGCGTCTGGAAAATGAACGACTGGATAGCATCGTTGGCGTCGGCAGCAAATCCCGTCTGGCCTGTCAGGCCATGATCGGCGAAGAAGATGTCGTCATCGAGCTTTTGGGATTTTCTTCGGGCTTGTAAGGAGGATGTGATGGAACAGTCGCTCGTCATCATTCATGCACGTTTTGCCAACGATGGCAGTGTGCGGGAAATTGGCGAGTGTCCCAGCGGGACCAGTCCTCAGGACTGGTTCAATGCGCTGAGCAGACACTCTGCCAATGGTTATGAATCTCTCTCCGGGGGAAGGGGCATTTTTCGCCTCGAACCAGCGGTCATCGAACAGGTCAAGGCTGCGGTTCTTTCCCTCGCTACATAAGGAAGCATGATTATGGACAAGGATCTTTCGGAAATCTTCAGCGGCCTTGCGGAAGGGCGTATCATTCCGTATCTCGGTCCCGGCCTGTTGCCGGAGGCCGGAGCCATCCTGCCCAGCGGGATGCCGGCATTGGCGGAAGTGCTCAGCGGCCAGGTGACGGTGCCTCACAAGGTTCGGCGCAATCTCACCGGGGCCGCGCAGTATATCGAGAACTTCAAGCACCGCAAGACCCTCGTGGGCATGATGGACAAGACCTTTGCCGGGGATCCGCCGATCCATCCCTTGCAGCGCGACCTGGCCGCCCGAAAACTCCCGTTGATCGTCCACCTCTGGTACGACAACGGTATGGCCAAAGCGTTGGCCGAACAGGGTACATGCTGGGGCCGTATCCAGGGACTCAGTCAGACCGAGCATTATGGCCACTGGACGGGATACATGGATGCCGAAGGCCAGCCGGTCGAAGCCGCAGTGGCTGCCCAGTGGGACACGATACTGTATGAGCCTTGGGGTTCACAAAGTCCGGCCAACAATTACCTGGTTTCTGATACGGATTTTGTCGAAGTGCTGACGGAAATTGACATTCAGACGCCTATTCCGGAGATCGTCCAACAAATCCGCACGGGGCGTCATTTTCTTTTTGTCGGATGCCGTTTCAATGATCAACTGCAGCGCAATTTCGCCCGCCAGATCATGAAGCGTTCATCGGATCGTCATTGGGCGCTGATAGAGGCGCCGCTGACTCGGAACGAAGCGCGCTTTGTTCGCGAGCAGGGGATTCAGGTACTCCAGATGCCCTCTGGCGTCTTGTTAGGCGAGGCCGCCGTAGCCAAGGCGGGATAGGAGGGTGCCTCACGCTGGTTACAATCCTGTGACGCGGGAATCACGGTCTCATACGGGGCGCATCTCCACACCGATATCGGTCGGTGCGGCGTGATAGACAGCGCTGGTCACGAGGGCATCCATACCGGTTGCCGCATAGGCCTGAATATTCGCAAGGGTAATCCCGCCCGCCGCAAACAAGGTTACCTCCGGCGCCACGGCACGCAGCTTCGCGGCGATTTCCGCCAGGGGTTCGGGCGCCATTTTGTCAAACTGAATCCCCGCGACTCCGGCCTGTGCCAGTGCCAGCGCGTCGGTCAGGGTGTGATCCGTCTTTTGCACTTCCACCACGATCTTGCTGGAGGGGACCCGTCTCCGGTATTGCGCAAACTGTTGCAAAAAAGGCGATAAACCACCTAAAAAGGCCAGATGCTGGTCGAATACCAGAACACTTTCTGAAATGCCCAGCCGGTGCGGCATGACCCCCCCTGCGAGAGCCGCCATGACGGCAAAGCGCCGTATTCCGGGAATATTCTTACGCGTCGCAACCACGGCTATTCGGGGATTGATCTGGCGTGCCTGTTGTACCAACTGCGCGGAGTAGGTCGCGATGCCACATGCGTACTCCAACACGTTTTGCGCCACTTTCCAGGCAGAATGGGCAGCACTTGCGGAACCTTCCGCCGCCAGCAGGGTGGTCCCTGTTGCGACCAATGCGCCCGACGGCTGACTTTCGGTCACCATAAGGCCGCAGGCGTCCAATATCTTCACGGCGAGTTCCGTACCGGCGACAGAAATATCCTGACGGCAGCGAAAACGCATGTCGGCAGCTTTGTCGCCAATGCCCAGCATCCGGGTGGTGAGGTCCAGGAAAGGCTGATCTTCCTGGATGAGTGCGGCAATTTCCTGCGGGGAGAAGAACATGGCGTAGCCCCTAATAACAATGGACCATCCGCAATGGCAGATGGTCCGTGACAGCGGTTGCAGAGCGACCGAGCAGCGATGCGCTCTGTTCCACCGAACGGTTGATCACCTGGAACAGCCGTTTCAGGGTTTTTCGATACTTACTTCGCTGGCTTTGATCGCCGCGAAAACCGCGTCACCCACTTTGAGTCCGAGACGTTCGACGCTCCGTGTGGTAATCACGGAGGTGATTATACCGGCGGAAGTTTCCACCTCGACTTCCGAAACCGCCCCACCTTTGATGATCTCAACCACTTTACCCTTCAGATGATTACGCAGACTGGATTCCATGACCGCCCCCCTGATTCACCGATAAGAGTGTAACAGTATAGTCTGCCTGGGCGGGCAGGGATAGGCGATTATCCCGGCAGCTGGAAGGAGACATAACGCAGTTGCAAATATTCCTCCAACCCCCATTTGCCACCCTCGGCGCCCAGTCCGGAGAGCTTGCTGCCGCCGAAGGGCGCCTGTGGAGTGGCGGGAGCCCCGTCATTGACGCCGACGACGCCGCATTGCAGCGCCTCCGCGATGCGGTATGCGCGCCCGATATCGCGGGTCCATAGATAAGCGGCCAAGCCATAGGGGGTGTCATTGGCGCGGGCGATAGCGTCCGCTTCGCTACGAAACCCCTGTATGGGCAGCAGGGGGCTGAAGCTTTCCTCGTGGAATATGCGGCTCTGCGGATCGAGGTCGGCGAGGAGGGTCGGGGAGCACCACAGGCCTTGCGCATCCCCTCCGCACAGAAGCCTTGCGCCCCGGTCCATGGCATCCTGCAATTGCGCTTTGAACTTCTGGACAGCGGCCTCGGAAACCAGCGGTCCGATGTCGGTATCCTCGGCAAAGGGGTCTCCGACCTTGAGGTGACCCATAGCTTCGAGGTAGCGTGCGGTAAACTCCGGCAGGATCGCCTCATCCACATAGAGGCGGTTGGCGGCGACACAGGACTGGCCGGCATAGCGGAATTTGGCGTGGATGGTCATGGCCACCGCTGCATCGATGTCCGCATCGGCAAAAATAAGCACCGGCGCATGCCCTCCCAGCTCCAGAGAAAGCCGTTTGATGGTCGGCGATCCCTGCGCATAAAGCTTCTGTCCGACCGCCGTGGAGCCGGTAAAGCTCAACTTGGCTATGCGCGAGTCCGCCATCAGATATTCCGCCAAGGGCGCAGGATCAGCGCTCGGGAGCACCTGCAGAGTACCGGCGGGTCCTTCCGCCTTCGCCCAGAGTTCGGCAAGTTTTAATGCGGAGAGGGGCGTTTGCTCATCGGGCTTGAGGATGACCGTACAGCCGGCTGCCAGAGCGGGCGCTATCTTGCGAACGACCATGGAGACCGGACTGTTCCACGGCGTAACGGCGAATACCGGGCCAACCGGTACCTTCCAGATCTGTAAGCGCTTGTCCGGAAACTGGGAGGGGATACTTTCGCCGGTGACGCGCTTGCATTCTTCGGCGTACCAGCGCGCCAGGGCGACCGCGGTTTTGATTTCCGCACGACTCTGGCGTATGGGTTTGCCCATCTCCCAGGTGATGAGACGTGCGAGGTCTTCTGCGTGAACCTGGATGAGATCCGCCCAACGGCTGAGGATGAGCGCGCGCTGGTAGACGGTAGTTTGACGCCAGGTTGCAAAAGCGACCGTTGCCGCCCGCACTGCTGCTTCAGCCTCCCGAGGTCCGCAATCGGACACTTCGGCGAGCATCTGTTGATTGACCGGGCTTTGTACCACAAAGCGCGTCCTGAGGTCTTCCCAGGATCCATCGATAAATGCGGCTGTCGGTGCGAGGGGCATGAAGTTTTTCCTGTGTGCGGTATGCGGGTGGATGGTAGCAGGGACATTGCCGAATAACGTCCAAAGAAGGTATTCTTGCGGGGCAGGTTGTATCGGGTTGACTGTAGCGCAGGCATGGATAAAGCGCAAAAGGGCCATATCCGCGCAGCATGCATCATTAAACATTGTGGCCTTAATACACCTATCTGGAGCAAGACCATTGATGCTTGAACCCGAAAGTACGCCCTACGTCCGTCTTGGTGGTGAGGAGGCCGTTCGCAATCTGGTCAACCGGTTTTATGACCTCATGGACAGCGAGGCGCAATGGCAAACTCCGTTGCGGGATATTCATGCAAAGGACCTTTCCGAATCCAGGGAGAAGCTCTTTCTGTTTCTTTCCGGCTGGCTGGGAGGGCCTGATCTATATGTGCAGCGTTTTGGGCATCCCCGCTTACGCGCACGGCATGCTTCTGTCCCGGTGGATGATCAGGCGCGGGATCAGTGGATGGCCTGTATGCTGCAGGCCATGCACGAGGTAGGGATAGAGCCCGAACTCTATGGCCATCTGCAGGGTGCCTTTCAGCGCACGGCTGATTTCATGCGGAATCGCTAGGACTGCGCTTTCTGCGCTGCAACATCATTGTGGATGGCTGGCGCAGCGTCGGGGGTTTGTAATCCATGCCCCGTCAGCCAGGCGAGCAGGATGCCGACCAGAGCTATGGCGGACAGGGATGGGTAGCCGATGAACTGTACCAGCGGACCGCCCAGAAAGGTACCCATCACCGTGGCCACTGCACCACTGGCGTTAAAAAGTCCCATCGCCTCGCCCTGACTGAAAGGCGTGAGCCGCGCTGTCAGACTGGTTCCGGAAATGCTCTGCAGTGGCCAGGCGATAATAATCAGGACGAAGCCTGCCAAGGCAATCGGCGCCCGGGATATGGGCAGGAAAAATACCAGCAGTAGCAGGCCAAATCCCAAAAAGCGGAGCATCAAAGACCAGCGATACACCCTTCCGGCGCCAAAACGCCCGGATAGCTGCCCGCCCACGGAGTACAGCACCA
Organism: Acidithiobacillus sp.; assembly: GCA_028065135.1. Next base: position 14,817 of record JAPTWR010000129.1, on the reverse strand, counting down.
ACGCTATGGCGGCGGTCATGGCGTAGACGCTGGAGGTCAGTGCCGGGGCCACGTTATAAGCCTTTTGCATCGCTACCGGGAAATAGGCGAAAAATGCCGCTACGCCAAAGGCCGCCGCAAACCAGGAAATTAGAAAGCGGCCAAAACGCGTATGTAGCATATCGCCAGACCGGCGCACGCCCTGTAGAGAAAGGTGATGCGAAAAGCGGAGCAGGCCGCCCCCCAGCAATTCCGGACGCCCGAAGTTGGCGAGGAAACGCCAGTCCAGATCGCGCCGCATATGGTTACCGATCTCCACCGTCCAGTCATAACTTTTGGCGCCGGCAGGCAAGCCTCTGGCACCCAACCAGATGGCGGGAATCAGTGCCAACGCTGAGCAGATCAGGCCGAGCTTGAAATTGCTGACGAAAATGCCGGCCAATAAAAGTCCGGCGACCTGCCCGCCGCCGTTAAAAGTTTGCAGCCAGCCCAGCCGGGGCTCCCATTCATTTTGGGGGTCGAACTCGACGATGAACAGGCTGGCCATGGTTGCCACGGCGGAGCTTCCCGCGCCAGCGAGCAGCGAGAGCCCGCTCCAGGTGAGAATGCCCGGCAGAAAAGGCATGACGGCCAGCGCCAGCAGCAATACCAGAAAGCCGCAGAAGAAAATGGGGCGATGCAGTTGTTTGCTGTCGGCCAGGTTTCCCCACAAGGGAGAGGTCAGCAGCCCGAGGTTGAATCCGCCCATGACGTAGGCAACCCAACTGAGATGATGAGTGAGGGCGACGATCATCAGAGGCAGGAGAATAGGCAGCAGCCCGGAGGAGACCGCCCCCAGCAGGGCATAGGCCAAAAACCAGACGGATACCCAGCGGTCTGGTTCCTTCAGGATGGCGCGCAAGCGATCGAGGTGTTCGCGCGCCCGTTGAATGCGGGCTGCGATTGCTTTCTCGCCCGTGATGGTGCCGGAATTTCTGGTATCCGCCATGATTTCTCCTGTGTCGCCCATCGGGCCGCCCTTTACGGTATCGTGCGAGGCATACCATTATCTGATAAGCCTTTTCTCAGTTGGTTCCCTGACAATTGGGTTGCCTTACGCCCGCACGGCGCGGATTTGCCCGTCTGCGTTCGCTACGTTATGGTAAAAATCAACAGCGGAGGGGAGTGATGTATGGGCACGATTTTCCATGGGCTGACGACAGACCCCGAATGGTTGTTACACCGGTTGATGTATACCCTGCTGATCGTGGCGGGTAGCTATCTGATATTACGCTGGTATGGCAATGTCGTTGTGCGTCTCATGGACTTTCTCGGCCGACGACGGGCCTTGTCACGCGGTTATGGCGTGATGTTCCAGAGACTCACCACCTGGTTTCTCTGGCTCATTGTCTGGGTTGTCATACTGCGGGTCTGGGGTGTCGATGTCACAGCCGTCTGGACCACCTTTGTCAGCTTGCTGGCGGTGATTGGTGTCGGTATGCTGGCGGTATGGGCCATGGTCAGCAACATTACGGCACGCTTTTTTATCTGGTTCTGGCAGCCATTGCAGTTGGGGCAACGTATCGAGATATTGCCGGAATCCCTGACCGGTGAGGTCATCGAAGAGAATCTCATGTTTACCGAGTTGCGCCAGGACGATGGCCAGATTGTGGTGATACCCAACAATCTCTTTTTTCAGCGCGTTATTCGTCGCTTGCCCGATGTCGAAAAAAAAGCCGGCCCGGATGAGAAGGCCGCACCATGAATGCTGACGTGCCCCCCGGCGTAGTTTTCGGCGAATGTTTGGTCGATGATTTTGGAGCGGTGCAACGACTTGGCGGCGCACCCTTCAATGTTGCGCAACACCTCCATGCGCTGGGGGTGGCATCCGTCTTTGTCAGCAGGGTAGGGCGGGATGCCTCGGGGCAACACATTTTGCAGCACATGCGGGACTGGGGGATGCCCACGAATGAAGTGACAGTAGACGCGTTGCTTCCCACCGGCCGGGTACGGGTGACGGCGGACGCCCGACAGGGGCACCACTTCGAGATTCTGCCGCATCAGGCCTACGACGCCATTGGTATGCCCTCCAGCGTGATCGCCCCCATTCCCTGGCTCTATCACGGTAGCCTCGCCTTGCGGGAAGACGGGCCATCGCGGGCGACCTGGCGCCAGTTGCGCGCCCGTGCCCAGTGGCGCTTTGTGGACATCAATCTGCGCGATCCCTGGTGGAATCCAGAATTGCTGACCGAGATCATACGGGGTTCGTCTATACTAAAATGCAATATGGAGGAACTGGAGCAGATCATTCGCACTTACGAACTCCCCCCAGCCTCGACCCTGCGGGAAGCGATGCAGATAGTGGCCGGACATTTTCATGTGCAAGCCGTCTTGCTGACCCGCGGTGCTGCGGGTGCCGCTTATGGGGACGGGACCAATTTTTACGAGGCGGAAGCACTCCCCACGGTGGTCCAGGATACCGTCGGGGCTGGGGATGCTTTCGTCGCAGGCTGGTTCTGGAGCCTGTTTCGCGGTGATGCCGTTGCGCGGCGACTGCAAAGGGCGGGCGAATTGGCAGCGGCCATTTGTGCGATATCCGGCGCCATACCGGATCAACCCGCGTTTTACCGGGCCATAATGGCACGATGGGCCAAGGAGGCCGGATTTGGCTGACCACCAAGGTCTTTATATTCTGATGTTGAGTATCCATGGCCGCATTTGCGGTACTCCGGAACTCGGGATCGATGCAGATACCGGCGGCCAGGTTGGCTATGTACTCGACGAAATGCAGGCGCTGGCACGGGACCCGCGCGTTTCTCGGATCGACCTTCTCACGCGTCGCTTTGACGATCCTGATACGAATCCCATTTATGGAGCACCGCGCGAGCTATTGGAATCCGGCGCGCGGATTATCCGTCTGCCTGCCGGTCCAGAGCACAAATATCTGCAAAAAGAGCGGCTTTGGGATTATCTGGATACCTTTGTGGACGGCGCGCTGCATTTTATCCGCAGTGAAGACTGTATTCCCGATGTCATCCACAGCCACTATGCCGATGCAGGTTACGTAGGGGTACGCCTCTCCCGCCTGCTGGGTATTCCGCTCATGCACACCGGCCATTCCCTGGGGCGGGATAAGCGGGAAAGACTGATCGCTGCCGGCCGTAAGGCGGAAAGTATCGACCGGCAATTTCATTTTCCGCGGCGTATTGCCGCCGAAGAGTCCGTACTCAGTGAAGCGTCCGTGGTCCTGGCCAGCACCCGTCAGGAAGTGGACGAGCAGTATGGCCTGTACGAGAATGCCGTGCGGGCGCATTTCAAGATCCTGCCGCCCGGTGTGGACTTGCGACGGTTTTCCCGACCAGGGCGGCAGCGTTCTTCACCGCTGCTGCCCGGCTTGCGCCACTTTTTGGAGGCTCCGCGCAAGCCCCCCATTTTGGCCATTGCCCGCCCCGATGAGCGTAAAAATTTTCAGCGTCTGGTTGAGGCCTATGCCACGGACCCTGTTCTGCGGGAGCAGGCCAACCTGGTTCTGGTCATGGGCCAGCGGGACCGCCTTGGGCAGCTCCCGCACGGGGCGAAAAGGGTGATTCAGAGCATCCTGCATAGCGTTGACGATTACGACCTTTACGGACGAGTCGCCCTCCCCAAGCACCACGAACCGGAAGATATTCCCGAATATTATCGCTATTCCGCCATCTATAAGGGCGTTTTCGTCAATCCGGCGCTCACCGAACCCTTTGGCCTGACCCTGCTGGAAGCTGCGGCTTCAGGTTTGCCGGTCGTCGCCACCCGGCACGGTGGCCCGCAGGACATCATCCGCTACTGCCGCAATGGCATTCTGGTGGATCCGCTGAATATCGGAGAGATGCAGGACGCCCTCAGGCAAATGCTGTTTGATCGCCAACGCTGGCAGCGTGCCAGCCGGGCAGGCTTGCTGGGGGTGCGCCGGGTCTATAGCTGGGAGGCCCATGCGCGCCGTTATCTGGCAGAAGTGGAACGGATTCTTCGGCGTCAGCGCAAACAGTTGCGGCGTGAGTCCGCCGCCCGCCAGGGGGTACGCCGTGCCTTACCGACGGCGGATCATCTGCTCATATCCGATATCGACAATACCTTGATTGGCGATCCGGCGGGCCTCGCCACGCTGATGGAATGGCTGAGGGAACATCCCCGGGTGGCATTTGGCGTGGCCACCGGACGGAATCTCAAACAAACCATGGAGATACTGGCGGCACACCAGGTTCCTCGCCCGGACATCTGCATCACCGACGTGGGTACGCGTATCATCTACGGCAGCAAACTGCGCGAGGATCAGGACTGGGCCGCTCACCTGCACTATCGCTGGTGGCGTGAAGGGGTATTGCAAGCACTGGCCAGGGTACCCGGCCTGCGCCTGCAGGAAAAATTCACCCAGAGTGCGTTCAAGGTAAGCTACTTTGTAGATCCCAAACGCCCACCAACGGCGAAGGATCTGCAGCAGCGCTTGCGTGAGCGGCAGATCGCTGCCCATGTGGTGCTTTCCCATAACTGCTTTCTGGATGTGTTGCCCATTCGTGCGTCCAAGGGCCACGCCATCCGTTTCCTGGCCTTTCGCTGGGGATTGCCTTTGCATGCGGTGCTGACTGCGGGAGACTCTGGCAATGACGCCGATATGATGGGTGGCGAAATTTGTGGGGTTATTGTCGGCAACCACAGCCCGGAACTACACGGACTAAAGGATAAACATCACATCTATTTTGCCAGTGCTCACCACGCCTGGGGTATTCTCGAAGGCATCCAGCACTACCGTTTTCCAGGACAAGCCCATGACTGACAATCTGCGTCGCTGCATCAACCAAAATCCCCATTGCGTAGCCGGGCTGTTGCGATATCTGTTCAATCTGCAACGCCCATTTCTGCTCTATACCGACTTGCAAAAGGCCATCGGCGACTTTGCCGCAGACTACGGCAGTGATGCAGACCTCGTGGTGTTGCAGGAGTTTTTCTCCAGACTGCAAGAGGCCGTGCTTGCGGAGCCTTGGATTTATCTGGCCTGGCGTCCCGGTCCTGGGCGCTGGACTTATCTGCGCATGCACTGGGAACAGCTTCATCTGGAGACACTCGCGCCGAGTGATTATCTGGCTTTTAAGGAAAGACAGGTGCTCCCCGCAAATGATCAGGAACCGATACTCACCGTGGATTTCGAGGATTTCCGCGCCGCCCCCTATCACCTGCAGGATGAGGACACCATCGGACAAGGACTCATATATATGAACCGCCGTCTGGCTGGGCGACTGTTCGGGAACATCAAGACGGGGCGCCAGAGCATTCTCGACTTTTTGGCCGTGCACAAGCTCAACGGGCAATCGCTGATGGTGCATGATCAGCCGCCGGATTTTGAAGCACTACGCCAGACCGTGCAGTATCTGGCGACGCTCCCCAAGACCAAACCGTGGACGGAGTTTGCGGCGGAGATGACCCATCGCGGCTTCGCCCCCGGCTGGGGAGATACCGCCGGACGGGTGCGCGAGACCATGCGTCTGTTGATGGATCTCTTGGACGCCCCCTCGGCAGAGGGTCTGCAAGCATTCATCGACCGTATCCCCATGATCTCCAAAATACTGATCGTGTCTATTCATGGCTGGTTCGCGCAGGACAAGGTGCTTGGACGTCCGGATACCGGCGGGCAGGTCGTTTACATTCTCGATCAGGCGCGGGCGCTGGAACAGGACATGCGCCAGCGTCTGGCCCGTCAGGGGGTGGATATCGTACCCCGTATTCTGATCGCCACCCGCCTGATTCCCAATGCCGACGGCACCACTTGCGACCAGCGCCTGGAACCCGTCCATGGCGCCGATAATGTACAGATTCTCCGTGTACCCTTTCGCTATGCCAATGGCGAAATATTGCCGCAGTGGATCTCCCGCTTCAATGTCTGGCCCTGGCTGGAACGCTACGCCGATGACCTCGAACGGGAAACCCTGGCGGAATTTGGTCGTCGTCCTGACCTGATTATCGGCAATTACTCCGATGGTAATCTGGTGGCCACCATCCTCAGTGCGCGGCTGAATGTCACCCAATGCAACATCGCCCACGCGTTGGAGAAGAGCAAATACCTCTATAGTGACCTCTACTGGCGCGATCACGATGCCAGCCATCATTTTGCTTGCCAGTTCACCGCGGACCTCATCGCCATGAATTCTTCTGACATTATCGTTACCAGCACCTATCAGGAAATCGCCGGGAACGACCGCGAGGTGGGCCAGTACGAAGGATATCAGAATTACAGCCTCCCCGGACTGTATCGGGTGGAAAACGGGATTGACGTCTTCGATACCAAATTCAATATCGTTTCTCCGGGGGCCGACGCCCACTATTATTTTCCCTATTCCGCAAGCGAAGCACGTCTGCGTTATCTGCACGACGATATTGATGCGTTGCTCTTTGGCGAGGAGCCCGCCGCGGATCGGCGCGGCGTACTCAAGGAACGGGACAAACCCATCATATTCAGTATGGCGCGCATGGACCACATCAAAAATCTCAGCGGGCTGGCTGAGATTTTTGGTGCCTCGGAACATCTGCGCAAAGTGGCCAACCTGGTGATCATCGGTGGCCATGTCGATCCGCAGAATTCTCAGGACGAGGAGGAGGGGGCGCAGATCCAGCGGATGCACGATATTATGGATACGCATCAACTCGATGGTCAGATGCGCTGGATAGGCACTTTACTCGACAAGAATGTGGCGGGGGAACTCTACCGGGTTATTGGTGATTCCCGTGGATGCTTCGTCCAGCCCGCACTCTTTGAAGCCTTCGGGTTGACGGTGATCGAAGCCATGAGCTCGGGTCTGCCGGTTTTTGCCACCCGCTTCGGCGGACCGCTGGAAATCATCGAAGACGGTATTTCCGGCTTTCATATCGACCCCAATAACCAGCAGGAGACGGCGGAAAAGCTGGCGGACTTCCTGGAAGCTGCGGCCGCCGATATCCGTGTCTGGGAGACCATTTCCGATGGCGCACTGGCGCGGGTCGGCGCGCACTATACCTGGGGCAATTACGCCGCGCAGATGATGACCCTGGCGCGGATTTTCGGCTTCTGGCGCTTCATGCTCAAAGCCGATCGTCACGCCGCCCGTCGTTATTTGCAGATGTTTCAGCACTTGCAATGGCGGCCTCTGGCCCATGCGGTGCCGTTGGGGGAGTCATGAGGGACTCTCTCGAATTTTGAACTGCACGAAGCACTACGCCAGCATTTTTGCCGGGCTTGGCTGCATGGCCGAGATCAGTTCGTCTAACAACTCGCCCGCCTGCTCGGTCGTCCAGGCGTAGGGGCGCTGGTAGTCCGGAATCTCGAACCGGTGGCTGCCTTCGAAGATCTCCCGGATCAGTTTGTCGTGGGCTTCAAGTGCCTTGGCCATTGCGTTTTTCTTTCCCTATTGATTCTTTGATCTGGTCGGCGCTTGGTAGCCTGGAGCCAGCTTTGCGTTTTCCACCCCATATAAAGTCAGTGGGTCACTGAGCCATAGTCGATATTGTTTCTCTCTGAGGCTGTGATCGGGCGAGCAGTCCACACTCCAGCGCAGCAGCATGTAGCCAGCTACAGCGGCGCGAACACGCATCCGTATCGACCCACCCTTCATCGCGTAATCCATTTGAGTGATCTCTGGACGGGGCTGATCTGGATGCGGAACCAGCTCTAACTCGATAATCCGGGTCCACTGGATGTCTTGATCGCTTCCACCAAAGCCTTGCGTCAGCCACGACATCACCCGCTCCGGGGGATAGTCGAAGATGGGGCGGAAGTCCGGCCCCAGGACGTAGGACTTGCCTTTGGGGTCGTAGTCGATGTTGCCCGGAGACAACTCCTTGTAGAGCGCCAAATCCCGGGTTGCCGCTGCGGACTGGATGCCAAACCGCGCAACCAGGTCCTGCCGACGGATCTCCCCGATGAAGCGTACGCGCAGCTCAATGAACGCGAGCCGGTCGCGTTGCGGCTGAGTGAGTTCTGCAAGTTGGTCTTTGGGCATTCCTGAGTGCTCTATCGGGTTAACGAATGCTTGTGCGAGTTGTTGCAGGAAGTATATAAGCCGCTCTAGAATGTGGAAATGCCATGTTTTTGATTCTTGTATACTTTGCATTGTAATTACCACACGACGGGCGACGCTCGCACTTTGGAGCACGGGAGTGAAAGCAGACAAAGCCATCGCGACCTACCGGCGCATGCGGGCGCAGCCGCTGTGGCGCCTGCTTGCCTCGACTACCGGGTCTACCGTCATCGGCCTGCTTCAATCTCATCTGTATGAGAGCGAGCGAAGCCTCCCTGCCTCCATTTTTCACGAACGCATCGCAAGGGATCTGGAAGATCTGCGCGCCCAGGGCGAAGACTTTCCCCAAACGGCACAGGCGTATGTCGCCAGCTGGCTCGCCGATGGGTACTTGGAGCGACGCTTCCCGGCTGGGGCTTCAGAAGAGGAATATGAACTCTCCACGGCGGCCGTCGAAGCCATTCGTTTTGTCTCTGGCCTGGCACAGCCGTACTCCGCCGCGACCGAAAGCCGCCTGACGCTCGTCATCGAGGCCTTGGCTCGTCTTGCCGAGGACACCGATACCGACAAATTCCGCCGCATCGACCGGCTCATGGCCGAGCAAGCCCGCATCGACAAGGAGATCGACGCCATCCAGAAGGGGCAGATGCGTGTGCTGCCGCATACGACGGCGCTCGAGCGCACGCGGGAGATCATCACGCTGGCCGACGATCTGGCCGGTGATTTCCGCCGGGTCCGCGATCAGTTCGATCAACTGAATCGCGATCTCCGTGAACGCATCATGGACAACGATGGCAATCGTGGGGATGTGCTGGATTCGCTGTTCGCCGGAATCGACCTGATTTCAGAGAGCGACGCCGGAAGGACTTTCTCCGCTTTCTGGCGATTGCTTACGGACCCGGAGCAGGCGGCCACGCTTGATCAGGCGCTGGATGGCGTCATGTCGCGGGAGTTCGTGGGACAGCTCGAAGCCAAGGAGCGACGATTCCTTCTGCGGCTGACGCGCACCCTTCTCGAGCAGGGCGGCATGGTTCACGAAGTGCTTCAGACCTTCGCGCGCAGCTTGAAGCACTTCGTCCAGAGTCGTGAATACCTCGAGCAGCGCCGACTCAATCACCTGCTGAAAGACGCCCAGCGCGCAGCACTGGCCCTGAAGGACGGAGTCAGAGCCACAGAAACCCTCCAGTACACGCTGGAACTCACGAGCAGTCGTTTGCGCTCCTTGTCTCAATGGGTGTTGCACGACCCATCCCTGCAAGCTTTGCCCGGCCAGATGGCAGAAGGAGACGCGCTGCCCATCGACCTGGAGTCTGTGCGCGAACTGGTTGCCCAGTCGGAGATCGACTTCCGAACACTGAAGGCCAACGTGCTGGCAGTCCTGGAGCAACGCTCCCAGGCATCCATTGCCGACGTGCTGGAGCAGTTCCCCGCCGCACAGGGGCTGGGCAGCGTCGTCGGCCTGCTTGCATTGGGTAGTCGGCACGGGTTCAAAGCCGACCACAGTGAAACCGTAGGGTGGGTTGGAGGCGACGACGAGCGTCGTAGCGCCCGAATTCCAAAGATCTTCTTTTTGAGGGAGCGGGCCAATGAACTGGTCTGAGAACGACGAAGCGGCAACACCAGCCGAAGCACAAGCACCAGATGCTGCTCAGGCACCTGCCAACACCCTGTTCATGGGCGACAGCGGCGAGTTGGCACTGGATACCCGGCGCGCCTTGGTGCAACTGCTGGCAGGGCCATCGCTCGACGGACGTCGGCATCCAAAACTCTGGCCGATCCTGGTGCGCGACGAAGCGGTGATACGTCGGCGCCTTGCCGAACTGTTTCTCGAACTGGTTATCGACCGAGACGTACAAGTGGCCTTCACGCGCCAGGCAGATACCGGCGACCTCGAAGTGCCACTCCTGTTGCGTCGCGCCCAGTTGACGTTCATTGACTCCGTTCTGCTGCTCCACCTTCGCCAGCGATTGACCCAGGCGGACTCGCAGGGAGATCGTGCCGTGGTGTCGACAGATGAGATCACGGAGTTTCTATCCCTCTATGAGCGCGCTGCAAATACCGACCGTGCAGGATTCGTGAAACGGGTTCATGCCTCCGTCGAGAAGATCAAGAAGCACAGCATCCTGCAGAAAATTCGCTCGAGTGAGGATCGCTTCGAGATTTCACCGACGCTGAAGCTCCTCTTCTCGGCAGAGGAAATACAAGCGCTGACGCAGCTGTATCAGCGCATGGCGGCCGGAGAGACGCCAGCGCAACTGGCTCAGACCGACGCTGATGATGAGGCCGACCAATGATCTCGGAACCCCAAACCGCCTCCTTGTTTGCCCGGGAGCAGTTCCGGATGACTCGCCTGCAGGTTTACAACTGGGGCACTTTCTCCGGCCTGCACGACGTGCCGATCAGCGAGAGAGGCTTTCTGTTTGTGGGTCGATCCGGCGCTGGGAAGTCGACGCTTCTCGATGCATTTTCGGCGTTGCTGACACCACCTCGCTGGATCGACTTCAACGCTGCTGCGCGAGAGGCTGACCGCAGCGGTCGTGACCGAAACCTCGTCACCTACATACGGGGCGCGTGGGCCGAGCAGAAGGATGGGGAGTCGGGTGAGATCGCCACCCGCTACCTGCGCTCAGGGACGACCTGGTCAGCCTTGGCCCTGAGCTACCAGAACGCCTTGGGACAGTCTGTAGTGCTGGTTCAGGTGTTCTGGCTGCGCGGCAATGCGAACGGCAGCACCGACGTCAAACGCCACTACCTTGTCCTGGAGCGGGCCTTTGACCTGCACGAGCTGGAGGATTTCGGTCAATCCAACTTCGACATCCGAAAGCTAAAAGCATCCTTCCCCGAGGCATTCGCCCGTGATGAGTTTCGCCCCTATTGCGAACGATTCTGCCGACTGCTCGGCATCGAGAGCGAAATGGCGCTGCGTTTGCTGCACAAAACCCAGTCGGCCAAGAATCTCGGCGACCTCAATACCTTCCTGCGCGAATTCATGCTCGACAAGCCCGAGACCTTCGAGGTGGCGGATCGCTTGGTCAGCGAATTTGGCGAACTCAATGCGGCCCACCAGGCGGTCGTCACAGCCCGCGAGCAGGTTCAAACGCTAGCGCCAGCACGGGAGCAGCACCAGCGCAGGGATTCGTTGATGCTGCAGCGCAATGGGTTGGATGAGCTTCGGCTGGGGGTTGATGGCTACCGGGAGACCCGCCGCATTGAGCTTCTCAAGAAGCACGTGGCATCCCTGGAGGTGCAGGCCAACGGCTCAGAAGGTGAAGTGGGTCGACGTCGAAGCACTCTGGATAACCACGCCACGAACTTGCGCGATCTGGAGCGACAGCACCGTGAAGCCGGCGGTGATCAGATCGAGCAATGGGAAGCCGAGAAATCGGGGCTGGAGGGCCAGCGCACAGATCGACTGCGCAAACGCGGTCAGGCCGAAGAGGCGTGCAAGAAGCTTGGCTGGAGCCTCCCGGATTCGCCTCAGGCCTTCGCTGAGCTGTTGGGCAACGCGCGGCAGGAGGTCGAACACTGGGAGCAGCGCAGCAACGCGAACCGCGAAGAACAGTTCCGCCTGGCCGGTGAAAAAAGGGACGCTGAGGCAGCATTTTCGCAAGCAGTGAAAGAGGTGCAGGCACTCCAGCGCCAGCCATCGAACATTCCGGCCGACATGCTGGAAATGCGTCGAGACATCGCCGCCGCCATCGGGATCTCGGAGTCGGCACTCCCCTTCGTCGGCGAACTCATCGAGGTGAAGCCTGACGAGGCCGAATGGCAGGGGGCCATTGAGCGCGTATTGCACGGATTTGCGCTCTCACTCCTGGTGGACGAGCGCCAGTATTCGGCGCTGGCCAATTACATCAACAACACCCATCTTGGGCAGCGTCTGGTGTATTACCGGACTGGCCGCCCGGAGACGTGGCAGGCCAAGCCCATTGAGGCCAATTCGCTCGTCCTCAAGCTGAACGTCAAGGAAGGGACGTATGCCGATTGGCTCCAGGCCGAGCTACGGCAACGCTTCGATTACACGTGCGTCGACTCCATTCAGTTGTTCAGGAGTGCGGAGCGCGCCATCACCCGTGAGGGCCAGGTCAAGCACAGCAAAACCCGGCACGAGAAAGACGACCGCAGAAGTGTCGGCGACCGACGCAACTGGGTGCTTGGATTCGATAACCGAGAGAAGCTCGGGCTCTTTGAAGCTCAGGCGCAGGAACTGGCTGACACGATTGCGCGCCTCGGTGGGGAGATCGACAACCTCTCTGACCAAGACAGGAATCGTACGGCCCGAGCGATGCAGTGCCAGACTCTGGTGAATCTCCAGTGGCAGGAAATAGATGTGCTCCCATTGCTGGATCGTATTTCCACCATTGAGCGGCAGATCCGCGAAGCGCGCGAGGGGAACACCACCCTGCTGCAAATCAGTACGCAGATCGAGAAGCAAAAGAAACTCGTCGATGATGCGGACAAGGAGCTTCGGCAGGCAACGCGTGCGCACGACTCGATTCTCGACCAGATCAAGACCAGCACCCAGAAACTGGAATCCCTCCTGCAGGACGCGTCTATCGTTCCATTGACGCCCCATCAGGTTTCGGGCCTCGACGAGCGCTTCGCCAAGCAGTCAGATGCAGTCCGGCTCGATAACGTCGACAAGGTGGCGACCACTGTTGAGAGAGGGCTCAACACAGAAATCAGTGAGATCAAAGAGGAGATCGCTGATTGCGAGAAAGAAATAGAAACACGCTTTGCTGATTTCAAACGGCAGTGGCCGATGGATGCTGGCGATATGGACACGAGCCTCGCCAGTGCGCAAGATTATTTCGCCAAGTTGGTTCGACTGGAAACGGATGGCCTGCCCGCCTATGAGCAGCGATTCTTCGAACTGCTGCAGAACCAAAGCCACCAGAATCTGGCGGCACTTTCCACCTACCTGAACGATGCGCGTAAGGCGATCCTGGAACGGATGGATCTGGTCAATGACAGTCTTGGCCAGGTGCCGTTCAACCAAAGCACCAATCAACGTACCTATCTTCACATCGACGCCAGTGACCGGCAGCTTGTCGATGTCAAGGAGCTCAAGCAGGAGATCCAGCAGGCACTGAGCCATGCATGGACGGAGGACCGCGAGTTTGCCGAGGCGCGGTTTCTGGCTCTGCGCCGACTTGTTGATCGACTCGCCAGTCAGGACCCCGAGCAGAAACGCTGGCGTGAGACGGTGCTCGACGTTCGACAGCATGTTGAGTTCATCGGACGAGAAATCGATGAAAGCGGCGTCGAGGTCGAGATCTACCGCAGCGGAGCAGGCAAGTCTGGCGGTCAACGGCAGAAGCTGGCCACCACCTGCTTGGCCGCAGCCCTGCGGTATCAACTGGGCGGCAACGACCATGGACTGCCGATGTATGCGCCCGTGGTGCTGGATGAAGCCTTCGACAAGGCGGATAACGAGTTCACCGCGTTGGCGATGAACATCTTCACCAATTTCGGATTTCAGATGGTGGTCGCCACGCCGCTGAAGTCCGTCATGACCCTTGAGCCATTCATCGGTGGCGCCTGCTTCGTGGATATCAGCGATCGGCGCGTGTCAGGCGTCCTGCTGATCGAGTACGACGGTGACCGTCAGCGGTTGAAGCTGCCGGAGCATGCTCGAGAGGCGGCTGGCGTTGAAGCTTCCTGAAGATGTCCGGCAGTTTCTCACCCGTCGCTTTCACAGCAAGCACCGCGAGTGGTTGATCAGTGATCCGGGCGAGAGCCAGTGGCCGCTGGACGTTCCGCTCGGCATACCGACGGAACAGGCTGCGCTGAGGCAGGTCGACGGCGTTCGCGCTTGGGTGAGCGCATGGCAAATTTGGCAAGGAGTCGGCACCTTGTCCTGGTGTGAGCGCCGGTGGAAAGCGCTTGGCGTCCAGCGACTGCCAGAGAAACTGGCGTTACGAGGCCCTGAAGATGTTGCCTTGTGGATTGGTGAGTCCGCACGATGGCGGCGTGCTCAATCTCGCTACCAGACGCTCACTGCCCGCTGGCCGGTACTTGCGCAGCAGTTGCCGAGATATTTTGATGTCCTCGCTGACTACGGCGATGCCGATTTCCGTCGGCTGGAAGAGATGCTGGATTGGATCAATCTCCATCCAAAATCGAATCTCTACCCACGGCAAATTCCGGTTGCCGGTGCCGACAGCAAATGGCTGGATTCCAGAAAGGGCATCATCGCTGACTTGGTCGCAACGCTCCAAGGTGACCCAACAGGAGAGCACGACTTCTTCAGGCGCTGCGGTTTGAGGGCCCCGCCGCAGTTGATGCGCATGCGTGTCCTGGATCCAGAGCTAAGAGCCCGTTTGGGCGGTCTTGGCGATATCTCTGCTCCTTGTGAGGAGGTCGCGAGCATTGGCATACGACCAAAGAATGTCTTCGTTGTTGAGAACCTTCAAACTGGCCTTGCCTTTGATGACCTGCCAGGGGCGGTTGTGATCATGCGACTGGGTTACGCGGTTGACGTTTTGGGACAGCTGCCATGGCTACAACAGGCGCAATGTATCTACTGGGGTGACATTGATACGCATGGCTTTGCCATTCTTAATCGAGCCAGAACATACATCCCTAGCCTGAAGACTGTACTTATGGATGAGTCAACTCTGATGAGTCATCGCGATTTATGGGTCGAAGAGAAAGACCAGCACTCTTCTACAGAACTCCCATTACTTACCAATACCGAACAAAAGCTCTACCAGTTGATCAAGGGAAATGCCTGTGGTCAACAAGTCCGCCTCGAACAGGAGCGGATACGCTGGGTTGTGGCGTGGAATGCCATACAGACAAGTATTCGATGATTCGAAGCCCGAGATCGTCATCC